>NZ_JAUSWQ010000003.1:0-308354 GCF_030815285.1 Chryseobacterium sp. MDT2-18
GATGATCTGAACTTCTGAAAATTTACTGTTTTTCATAGTCTTTCAAATTTAAAAACTATATTTTTAAATGATCCTATTTTTGGGGAAGATTACAGGACCAGGTATAATCTGCACCAAATCTATATCTTCCGAATATCTTGCTTGTGGCTTTAAAAATAGTTTATGTAAAGCAGTTCCACCACGAAATGCTAAATTTTCATTTAGAAATGGATCAGAAAATAATTCTACAAGCATTCTTCCGATAATTAAATCTTGTTCTACTTGTCCATTTTCTGGCCAAGGAGCAAATTCTCTCCACTCTTCTATATATCTTCTCGGTATCATAAATCGTTTTCAATATTAATATTATTTATAATGCGCCATTTTGTATTTATTGTTCCTTCTTTATTTTTTCCTGGCATCAATGGGATGTTCGTTCCTTTTTTATCTGCAATGGTAGTATAGATTACTTGGCTTAACTTTTCATTTCCAAATTCGCACTCTAGCAAGTAACCCAAGCGTAGCACAGTTGCAATTTGGGGATAATTTTTAATAGTTTTGGCTAAATGACTTGGTTTTATAACTTCTATTAATTCTTTTAATATTGTTACCACTCTATTCATTCCTAATTTTTCCACGTAATACAACAAATCTAAAGCGGTGAGTTCTGGAGAAGAAACATTTACATAACCTGCATCCGTTTTCACTTGTATTATATCTTCTTTATTCCATTCGTTTTTTACAAAAAAATTGATTTTTATTTTCTGGTTTTTTATATCCCTTAACGCTGGTTTTTCTGTTATAACGAATGTTTCCATAGATTGTTGATGAGACGCACCGTGAATTGCCGCCGCCGATATTAACCCTAAATAATATTTTTTATTTAGTGATAGCATCATATCATCTAAATACATCGTAGCAGGAATAACTCCATAATTTGAGTATTCGGCCGGAAGAATTGTATAGAACCCTTTTCGGATTTGCACTATTTTCTTTTTAGTTTTCAATCGATATAGACTTTGGAGAATTGCCTTATCTGTTACATCAAATTTTCCCTTTAATTCTTCCAAAGTAAACGCATATCTTCCTTTAGAACGTACACTATCAATATATTCCTCTAAATAATTATATGTTTGAACTCCTTTTTCCACTTATATTTTGTTTGCTATCTACTACACAGTGTGTAGTGTTACGCAAATATAATATTTATTATTTTAATTGAAGATATTGTAAAATAATTTTAAAACTCATAAAACACCTTTTAGGTGATCAAATACCATTCATTCAAATCTTTAAAAGCCCGATACAACACCGAGCAATCTTCCACATTTTCATATTTGTTAATTATCTCTTCAGTTAAATTTTTCCCATTCAAATCATTGTCCAGGAAAAGTACAATTTTTTCATACTCCTTTAATTTTTCTTCAACTTTAAAAAAGATTGCAGTCGAATTTAATATCAGAAAATCAGAATTTGAAATTTGAACATTTGGTAAATTGAGATAGGTAAGAAAATCAAAAAAACCCTCGAAAATGCAAATTTCCTTTTTCTCGTTTTTGGAATTTTTGATTAAGGTTACATCCTTTTTGCCCAGACATATTTTGGAATATTTATTTCGGATTTCAACTCCTCCGGAATTATTATAAAAACCAATTCCAAAGTAATTCTTTCCTTCCATTTGATAGTGAATTTCTTTTACCAAATGTCTCTGCTCAAATACTTTTCTCGACTTTAAATATTCAATCAATGCCAAATGTCCAATTTCTTTTACTTTTAAAATTTCGTAACTCTTCTTAAGTATGTTGACATTTACCTTTAGTATTTGGTCGGAAGTGTCAAAGTTTTCCAAATATTTTAATGCATCTGAAATTGCACATTTTTTCACTTGCTGTACAATTGAAACTACATCGTAACTTTTTCCGGTTCCGAAATCAAAGGCTTTGTTTTTTGCAAAATCGACGCAAAAACTTGGCGTTTTCTCTTCCCGATCAATCGCGAAATAAAAAGCAGTTTTAGAATTTTGTTTCACAGGAAATAGATTAAACGATTCTAAAACAGTCCTAATGCTTACTATTTCTTTGATTTGTTCGCAATTCATTTTTTTTCTTTTTTAAAGCAAATTTTTATAATTGAAATTCTTTTTAGATAAAAAAAACTTTTGTTTACTTTTAAATCTCTTTTAATTATATAGCGTATCTCACTACCAAAAGTAGTTTACTCCATTTTTATAATGAGTCCAATTCCGAAAGTCGCAAGAGTCCAATTCCGTAAAAGAGACGAGTCCAATTCCGAAAAGCAGCCCTATTTCACATGAGTCCAATTCCGAAAGCACCGCTAATTGTCTATCAACTTATCAACAACATCTTTTTTAAACTGCAATGAATGAGTCCAATTCCGAAAAGCAACGTTCAAAATTGATAATTTTAACATTTTATTAACTTCAAAGAGTCCAATTCCGAAATGCGAATGAGTCCAATTCCGAAAATGAATGAGTCCAAATCCGAATTCAGATAATAACCGGATAGCCGTTCGGAAACAATTCTCCCATTTTTGTAGTGGCATAATTATCTTTGATAATCTTCTGTAGTTCGTGGAGAAAAGAACGACCTTGATAATCGGTTGATTTTTTTCTTAGCATTCTAGTTGTGCGTACAAATTCAACAAATGCTTTTTCAATTACATCTCTAGTTTGGGAAATATTTCTATAATGGTAAAAGAACTGAACCATTTCCTCTTCGTGCAAACCATACCTGTCTTTATAATAATTCAATCTTCTGCTAATCTTTAAATTCACCTTTGAAGCCTTTATAACTTCCCTACTATCTTCCTGGCTGTTGTTGTATGGATAAATGGTAATCAAATCTCTGTCGCATTTAAAATTGAAAGATAAATTGTTGTATTTATTTAGATTTAATCTGGCTGGTTTTAAAAATTTAAAACAAAAATCATTAGCTGTTTTATAATTCAGTCCAAATTTTTTATTGAACGTAGAAAGTTTTACAGACGTTCCCATTTCAGGGATTTTAGAGAGCCAAATTGCAAAGATGACATGTTTATTGTTGCGAATATTATATACCAAGTTGTATAATAAATAATTATATTCGGGGATAACCATTAGTTTTTTTAGCCAATAACTACTTATCAGAAATGTCGTATAACCTCTAACATCATAACTCGGAAGGGAAATCAGCCCACCATAAGTTTTAATTTCCTTTCCTTTTGAGTTTTCAGATTTGTACCAACCCATTTTAAATTTTGTAAGAAATTCGTAAGCTGCAACTACTTGTTTGGTAGATCCACTTGGAGAAATTTTACTGTTTCTAATTTTTATAGAAGCGAAAATATTGTTATCTGTCTGAAATTCTTCCTCAAATAGGGAAAGTTGATGCGGACGATCATTTGGACGAAATTGATTATTCCCAATGATAGAAATAATATTAAAGATTACCCGAAGAGCATTGATTGGAATATCTGCTGCTTCGCTATTTTCAAAAATAAAATCATCGACGAAAGTATTTCCCAATCGAATTTTATCAGGCACTCTTTCGCTGCTAGATTCAAATTCTTTCCGGATAATTCTCAGATCCTTATTGGGAATTGCCATAGATTTATCTCAAATTAGTACTTGTTTCTATTACAAATCATTCAGTCATTTATAAAACGGTTCGTTCACTATCATACAGAGTTTTTAGTCCATCATTTAATGCAAATATTTGTAAATCTCCATTCCAACTCCTTTAAAAACTCTCTTTTCTACTTTTCCAAAACGTAACATTTTAATTTTTTGAATTTCTGCCAGTATACCATTGATGGTAACTCTCTAATCGACCTTTAAATTCATTTTAGTTATTATGTTTGTTTTACAAATTACCCGTTATGTATTTGACTTAATTTTATGTTTCTTCACGATTAATATTGACTCTTGTAATATTTGGAATTTTGTGAATTAATGTTTTATCATCTTGAACAGTATCTTTTAAATAGGGTATCGTATTTTTCAATGCTGATTTCCAATTGGTGATTGGGCGGTCAAAATTATTTTTCCAGCCATTATTTATCCAATTTTCGTACTTAATCTTTACTTCAAAAATTAATTGATCATTATAACTATCAAGCGACTTTGCATGTTTTAAAAACTCTTCAAGTGTTGGTATGTCATTGATTCTTTCATTTTGAATTGTACTTTGCTTTATTTTCCGTTCAGGTTGAGTTTTTTCAAGGGAAGTAGTTTCTACCGGAAGATTCTCGGTCTTTTTAAATTTTAAAGTCTTCAAATCAATTTTCATGTCACTACGCGCGTCATTAAAAATTAAAGGATAATCAGAAATTAATTGAAAATCAGACGGTACCCCATTTCTGGATTGATAGCAAATAATTCCGAATTGGCGGAGTTTTTCTTTACAAACTTTCACAGTTTTTCTTGTCATTTTAAGTTCTCTACTCATTTGACTATCAGAAACACTAAATTTGTTATACCCTCTTTCTAATCCAATTTTTAGCAAATAAAAATAAACGGACAAAGTTGATAAACCTAATGATCTGTTCTCATTAAATTCCCAAATTCGATTTGTCAATTCAGTATAATTAAATTTCATTTTTTCCGAATAATTGTAAAGCTTTATCTTTATCTACAATAATAATATTACCGTTCTGTATTATTGCCTCATCCAGTATGCCAGATGATTTAATTTCCGATGCTTTAGACAATGAACAACCCAGCATTTTCGCTATACCCTTCAAGCCATATTCGTATTTCTTTTCTGCATTCAAAACTTTTGCAATTTCTAGAAATTCCTCAACCGTTAACTTCCAGATCGGTGTTTTAGGATCCATACTATTCATTTTAGACTACTATTCTTAAATTTATTGGTTAATCAGTTTTTTTTGAATGACCATGTTGTCTGTTTTTTTTGCTTTATAAATCCAGTTCCTTGCAGCGGATTGCCAACATTTCATGGTTTTATTATTACTCAATTTCCAATTCAAAGATTGATAGAAGGAGTAAAATTGATCAGCTTCATTACACTTCACATTTCGTTCTGTAAAATACAACTCCACTTCATATTGAGTTGGTATTGAAAATTTGTTCTCTACTATTAGTAGTAATTTTCTATTTGAGAATAATTCATTTTTTTCTACATTTCTACTTTCCAAGTCAATAATTTCAATCAAACTTCCTTTGGACGAGTCGTAACTAGGTAGATAAATAATAAATCCCGCCTGGTTTAGTTCTCTAATGCACTTGTGGTAAGTCGCAATAGATTTTATTTTACTTAATTTCATCACTTCTTCTCGGCAAATACGAAAAGAATTTTGAAAATGGTTTAAACTCCATAATTGGAAAAGAGAAACGTACATGCTGATATGAGATGGATACAATCGATCATCCTCAACAACCCGCTCAAAAAAACTGATGATATTTTTAGACTGTTTCATAATCAATGATTAACCATTAGTGTTTGAAATCCATAAGTAATTTCTCGATATCCTTATAATTGTAAAACAGCACCCCTCCTATTTTACTGTACGATAAGGTTCCGTTAATTCGCAGGTTTTGTAAGGTCCCCGCAGAGATATTTAAGAGCTTTCTGACCTCTGAGGTTCTAAGCCACAATTTTTCTTCTGTTTTCTTCCCCTGAAGTAACTTTTCAATACTTTCGAGCAGTTCAATTTTGAACTGTTGAAGATCTTCTTTGGTTATAATTGCTATTGCCATAATTTGAAATTATTTTATATGACAAATTTTGGTATTATTGATGAATTAAACCCCCAAGGTGTACCCAAGTTGGGTATTGATATTTTAAAGAAAGCTGAGTTAAAAGGAATTATCACCAGTTTTTTTCTTTAAACTTCAGAAAGCTCCAACAAAAATCAATAAAAAATTTTCCAAAAATATTGAGTTTATTGAATTGCTGCAAGGTGGGTGTTATAGTTCGAAAAATTTCTTATTCATCCTGCAAATCCATTTTGTTGTTCAACAAACTATGGAGATTATTTAAGAATTTTGTACGGGATGTTCTATTTTTTATTTCCAGGTATGTCCGATAAACATCACCGAGTTCCATATTGAAAACCGCCTCAAAATAAGCGCTGATTTCCTTGATATCGGCATTACCATTATTGAATGATCCTTTGCAGTGCAAGGCATAAATTAATTCAATCAGTGAAGTTTTATTATCTGTCCAGACCAGTTTTGTTTTGGGCGTGGATATTCGGTACTGCTCCTCCCCTTGCCTATTTAATTTCAGCAATTCATCATTGAGGTAAACTTCGAGAAGGTCATTTGCCTTGATTTTTGCGACTTTATAATCATGAGAAGTACTAAATCTTGCATCAGATTCAAAAACAAAAGAGTCTAAACTCAACTTAACGTCGAGTTTTCTACGAACAAAATATTTATGATCAAGGTACGTACTGTGGGTTCTGTAATATCCATAAAAATCGACATTTTCCTCAAAAAACTCTTTCAGTTTAATGAGTTCTGTCTGATAGTATTTTCGAATCATCTTTTCACCTCCACTTGGCTTGCGGGTTTCGATTCGATAGACTTCATTATGATATATTAATTTTGATAATATCAAGGGTTTACGGTTTTTGAAAAAATCTATTTCTTCACTGTCTGAGGGAAACTTAGTGCGTAAAACAAAAGATTTCAGTTTTTTTAATGTACTATTGATTTCCAGCATTGATTCTTCTGCTCTTTTTAGAGGTTTATCAGATTCTAAACTTAGAAATAGTAATCTGCTTTCCAATTCACTTTCGAGATTTGCAATGAACTTAACCATAGATATTTCATTTATACTCAAATGTATTACCCATCATTAATTCATTTGCTACACTGTAGATTAATAAACGTGGAAAGCGTAAAGAACTACACGAAAGTGTAGGTAGGTGAACATTAAAAAAAAGTAGATTTGACAAATTTTTCACAATGGACCGTTATTTAAGAAACCGCATTTACCTCAGTAACTGCGAGCAACAAAAATTAAAAAATTTCTCAATCGTTATTGCCGGGAGTGGAATCGGAAGCAATATCGCGGAATGTGCACTGCGTATCGGATTTGAAAAAATATGCATTATTGATGGTGACCTCATCGAAGACTCCAATCTCAACAGGCAAAATTACACTGAAGATCAGATTGGAACTTCAAAAGCTACCGCACTTTACGAAAGGCTAAAAAGCATCAATGCGAATGCGGAAATCAGCTTTATAAATGAGTTTATAAGTACTAACAATATGCCAGAAACAGGGAGATATAATGCTGGAATCAACGCATTGGATTATACCAATGAAGCACCTCGGCTATTTGATGAATCATGTTTTAACAGTGGTATTCCTGTTTTACATCCTTATAATGTCGGTTGGGGAGGATTAGTCACTGTTCTTTCACCGAAGGGACCACCTTTGCAATCAATTGAAAAATCCAGCAAATTTAATGAAGTAGACATGGTAGAATATGCTGCAAGTTACCAACGTTATTGGCAGAAACCACAGATATGGCTTGAAGAGGTAATTAATCAATACAAAAATGAAGAACTCACGCTACCACCGCCCCAGCTTGCTATCGGATCATGGTACGTCGCCGCGATGTGTACCCATCTTTTGGTAAAAATAGCTACAGGGAAGTTCTATAAAAAATTTCCGGAGTTCTATTTGAGTTCTTTATTTCAGGAAGAAGAAAATGGAAAAAATTCTATATTAAAGTAGCTTGTTGTTTTTTACGTAAGCTAATGCTTCACCCATATTTTTAACGTGCAATTTGTCAAAAAGTTTTCTTCGATGAAACTTAACGGTATCGACAGCGATACACATTCGATCTGCTATTTGGCCTATTGTTAATCCTTGTGCATGCAGGCGAACAGTCTGCAGTTCCCGTTCCGTTAATCTACTTTTATCCATTTTATTCCATACTCCGTCGGCTAAGTCGAGTTCCCAAAATGAATCTTCACCTGTCTTTGAAAGTAAAATATTTCCTGACGCAACGTTTGAAGAAAGAGAAACGACACATAGTGCTTTCCATATTTTACCTTCGGAAGTAATAAATATGGGGGTTAATTTGTGATTGATCAAAATCTTGTCTTTTCCAGTCTGCAAATTAAAATCATAGGAAATACTATAATTTTTCCGGTCCTGCAATGGTGTTCTGTTAAAAAAATCGAACCCTATCTCGTTTACTCTAATCAGCATTTCCAAGTCTTCCTTAGAGACATATTTAAAGTAAAAAGCATATCCCATCGCCATGACTTCCGAAGGAGTATGATTACATAGAAAAAGTGGATTATCCGACACATATTCGAACTCCTTTCTCTGATAGTCGATTACATACATGCTCATGTATGATAGCCTGGAGACAGCCCTTAAGGTTTCGAGATAGTTACCACTTTGAGCGTACTCTGCTTCCGATAAATAATTTACCGTATTCTTTCCTGAAAAGAACCTGTGTATTTCATCCATAACTAAGTGGGAATATTGTTGAACTTGTCTACACTATCGTGTAGTTTTTATGTTTATTTATCAAAATCTACACAAAAGTGTAGAAAATATCTGAAAACATCATAATATTTTTACCAAAATAATGTAAATATGATACACAATATAGAATATTATACGATGTGCCATGAAAATGTAGATGAATTAATTCAGTTTGTAATTAATGAAAACCATCTTCATCATCGCGAAATTGTAACAGCTGAACAAATAAATTCAATAAGACAAATATTATGTGCTGAAGAAAAACAATATTTTAACTCTCATATTTTCGTTGCAATGTCGAATAATATCATTTGTGGGAGCATCAGAATATTCCAAAAAACAGCTACCCAAATTTTACCTATAGAAAAAATTTTCAATATTAATGTTGAAGATTTAGCCAATGCGGGAACACCCATTTACCATATCGGTAGATTCGCACTATCCAAAGGAGCAGACAAGAGAGGTTTCCATATTTTTAAAACGCTGATTGCACTTGCACTGCAAGTTGCGCAACAAGGTCAAGGAGGAATTGTCTTTGCAGAATGTGACGTCAAATTATTGCGAACGATCCGGCTTTTAGGAATAGAGGCTGAAGCGATTGGTAAGCCTATACTCTATCTGGGATCTGAAACAGTTCCGATAAAATTACCTTGGGCCGGCTATCAAATTTTCCTGAACAAGAACAAGGATCTCCTAGTTAGTGAACTGCGGATATTCAGCCAAGAGCTTCCTGATATAAACCTATCATCATGAACACTTACCATCTTGATCTTTTACAGAAGCATCTTAAAAAAGCATTAGAACGCTACTGTCAACTTTGTGATTTTTCACCAGATCGACAGTATTATTCCAATGAAACTATCTTATCGCAAACCAAAGAAATTGTTCAACAGTATATCCGATTGTTTCAGACTCTCAATTTTTTAGATCGTCAAACGGAATACTATCATCATGGGTTTATCTTTACGTATCAGGAGACGGAGGAAGAGATCACAGCTAGTGGAGAGTATAAAGAAATCATAAAATTACTTCTTGAAGCCTACCAGCAGATGGCCGAATCAGCTTTCAAAGACCGGTTTTTTCTTCCTATACATGTTCAGCAAATCAATTCAGAGGAAATTCAAATTATTATAGGGATTGTGACTAAAGAGCAGCGAAGATACACTATTTCAGTCGTGGCTCATCAAACTGTTTATCCCAGCCCTCCAACTTCTATAAGAAATGACCGATACCATTACCTGGTCGAACTGCTGGAAACGTATGAGCCTGAAGAGAATGGAAGTTTAGAGTCTTTTGTAAATAGCAAAGGTCTTTCATATGTAAAAATCCGAAAAGACAGCAAGGCTATTTTCGGGAGTCCATTTTACCATCATTATCTCAAAACAAAGATGATCATTGTGCTGGAAGACCTCCTGCTCAGTACGCTGAGCTATAAGGAAATTGCCTACAAAAATGGCTTTACAGGTTACTACCGTCTCTACAGGTTATTTCATAAAATCTATGATTTTCCGTTTCATCTCGTCCCTCGAATCTCATTAAAAAACTGATTTCAGTACCGACTTTTATCATCTTGCCGAAATTCTTAGACCTAAAAACTGCATTATTGAACATATAATCATCATTATTAGACATAATAATGTTTTTATTAGACATACTTATGTTAATAAAGCATATGTATTTGAGAAAGGAATGTAGCAATTTTACATCATCAAACAGCGGTCATGAAAAATGTGATAAAAATACTACCCTTTACGATAAGCCTCTTCTTTGTGCTTCTCTGGTCCTATGCTGCGATCAGCAAAATAATTGTTTTCCGAAACTTTCGCAGTCAGCTGGGGCAGTCGCCAGGATTAGAGGCTTACGCAGGGCTTGTGGCGTCCGGTCTTATTTTCCTGCAACTGCTTGCCATTGGGATGATCTGTTATCGTTCCTACCGATTATTGGGTTTATGGATGACATTCGTGATTGTGACAGTCTTTACGGGATATAATGGTTTCATCTTGATGGACAGCAACAACCTTCCCTGTACCTGCATCGGACATTTTGAAAAGATGACGTGGAAAGGAAATTTGAATTTAAATATGGGATTAATGATCACTGCTCTTGTTGGCATTATTAGCATGAAGGCAGGGAGATCAAAAATGAAAAAATGAAAAGCGTGCACGCTTTTCAGAGTAGAATGTCATAGGCATTCAGTGAATTTTGTAAACAGTGAATTCCTGTTTGCAATACGGACGCAAAGCGGTTGACGAACCGGTAAGCACCGAGAAAAACAGTCTGTCATCGAAAGACAGAATACCGAACTTAATTTTTAAACTTCAAGTTTTTAAGGTAATCTTTTTCAGTAAAAAGACCACAAAATGAAAAATATAACATTTATAAAAAGTCACTTTTTAGTAGCAATCGCCCTGCTTACTGCAGGAGTTACAATGTCGTTTAAAATGGCAGATAGTAAGCCGTTGGCGACGACCCATTATTATGTCAGTGAAGACATGAGCGAGGGAGCGTTTAAAAACACTGCTAACTGGAATACGGTTAACAGTGACGGCGTGAACTGTGGCACCCTACAGATACGTCCGTGTAAAATTACTGTAGCAACGGGAAGTTCCTTAGGAACCGTACTTGGCAGCAAAACAAACAGTCAAGTATTGGGAATCTCGGAAGGCTTCAAACCTAATCCGTAGGACTACTCATTTAAAAAGAGGGGTGGGAATGATGTTCCCACCCTTTTTTTAGCGGTCATTTTGCGGCATCCCTGTCATTCCGATAATATCTTCCGGGATGGCAATGGCGTAACGAAGGTCGTTTGGTAAAAGTAAAAAAGTTTCACCGTTGACGGTTTTAGACAGAACAATGTTGGCGCCTTCACGATTATAGCGTTTGACATCTGCCCAACGCAAACCCCGGAAAAGCAATTCTTTTCGGCGTTCTTTTCGTATTAATGCGACCGCCTCATTTCTAGTGATGGCCGTAAAAGGTATAAAAGTTCCGGCTTTCCAGCGCCTTATCAATAACTGATTCAATACCTCCATACCTTCCTGTACCTTATTAAGTTGTGCATAGGCTTCCGCTACAGAAAGATATAGTTCATCGGTTGCTATGCAGGTCATTCTGCCGGAGCTGCCAGAATAATTTCCTTTGAAGAGCACTTCTTCTGTAGGAAGAATTCTGAAAAACAGGGTTTTTCGCAAATCGTCGGAATGATAAGATTGGTATAAAGCGGGATCAACTTTCGCTTTGGAACTCGTAAGAAAGGGAGAATAGGCCATTGAAGTAGGCAATAAAACTTCCTCATTCATCTCTTTGAAAGGATAGGATGCTGCCGCATTTAAACTGTTGTAATCCATCAACGTGTTGTAATTCAACAATGCTTCTTTTCCGTATTTCAACGCATTTTCATAATCTCCCATGTAGAGGTATGCTCTGGTAAGATAGCCTAAGGCCGTGACCTTCGAAGGTCGACTTACTGCTATCTGGTTTACAGGCAGAAGGGTCACCGCTGTATGCAGATCACTTAGGATATGATCATAGGTTTGTTGAAGAGAACTTCTTACCGAAGGAATATTGAGATCGGGATCTAATCTCAGCGGCAAACCTTTTCTCGTTGATGCAGACTGCTCGTCATAAGCAAGACACCAGATCTGGGCAGCTTCAAGATAAGAGGCCGCACGGAATACGAGCGCCTGACCTTTCAGATTATCAGCATTTGAAATCTGATAATGGTCAATATTATACAAAACGGTGTTGAAAATATTTATTTTAGCAAAACAGTTTTCCCAATCATTACCGGAAGCTAAAGATACGTGATCAGGTTGCCAAGTGTACAAGCGCTTTTGGGGTTCGGTGGGCATAGTATTGAAATCGGCATCTGAGACATAGATATCATCTGCGCAAATTTCACCACTTGTGGCGTTGATTCCCAAGACATAATAGCGGTCCAGCATTGCCTGATTATCCTCCAATGTTTCAGGGGTTGCCAAGCTGGAATCGGATTTTTCATCCAGATATCTGCTGCAGCTTATCATAAGGAATATTGCAGCAGTAAGAGAAAGGAAGTTTATCTTTTTCATGTTTTTTGATTTTTAAAATGAAGATCATTAGAATATTTTTAGGCTGTACTGATCCAGATATCGGCTGCAGTACATCAGCACAGAAAGCAGCGAATTAAGAAGGAGTAGTTTCATGTTTTTTTATATTGTTTAAAAATGAGTTCGGAAACCGATTGTATAGGTTGTTACAGGTCTCAGGGCAGCATTTCCAAAGCTGAAATCGGGATCTAAGCCCTGTTTGTTGGCGCGCCAAAGAATTCCGAGATTGCTTACGGACGCGTACAGCTGTGCCTGCCTGAAAGGAAGATTTTTCCAGCGGTCGCCGTTCAGGCTGTAATTCAGGTTGAGAAACTGGAGTCGTACATGATCCCCTTTTTCTACCAAAACTGCGGAACCGGTGTAAAAAGCATCACGGGAGGAATCTGCTGTTCCTGTGAAAGAAGGAATGTACGTCCGTATTTCGTCTCCAGTCTGTTGCCATCTTTGCCCGAAATCGCTGTGTCCGTTTCTGCTCACGATCAGATTTGTATAATTGATTGAGCTGCGTCGGAACCAATAGCCCAATTTATAAGTGAGACCAACATCGAGCGAAAAATCTTTAAAACTCAGGGTATTAATGAAAGAACCATAGGTAGTGGGCAGTGCAGAACCAAAATACTGTAAATCCTCAATTCCCGTTTCGGAAGCCGTAATGGCGGTGTAATCTTTGCTGATTTCGCCATTCAGATAACCGCGGGGATCTCCCGTTTCGGGATCGAGTCCGGCCCAACGGTACGCAAACATGGAATATACCGGTAAACCTTCAATTCCGGAAATTGGCAGGGAAGCACCGTTAGCACTTACATAATTGCTGGCGAAGCTGTTAGCCCGGTAATAGTTGGTGACTTCATCCCGGTAGGTACTGAGATTCAGAACGGTGTTCCATTTAAAATTACCGGTAATCAAATTGCCGGTTTTTAATTCGACATCTACACCTTTTCCCTGCATTCCTGCGACATTCCACAGCAGCGTGGTCACTCCAGTGGTATAATCCAGCGGTGCTGTACCGAATAAATTGCTTCCTTTCTTGGTGAAAAAATCAACAGATCCCGCTATCCGATTGTTTTGTGAGGCAAAATCTACTGCGACATTCATCATTCTTGAAGTTTCCCAGCGCAGGTTCGGATTGTAATACTGATCGATTCTTGCCATCCCCGTGCCGGTATAAATGGAGGGACTGGTGTCGTAAACAATAGTCGTCACTGCCACCATGGCAGGATCAATGTTTCCGTTGAAACCATAAGAGCCGCGCAGTTTGAGGGTCGGCAGAAACGGAAAGGGATAGAAATTTTCGTCCGACAGTTTCCAGGCAAGCCCTGTGGACCAAAAGGGATTCCATTGGTCATTGGTTTTCAGACCGAAGAGATTGCTCGCATCTCTTCTGATACTGCCTGTAACCGTATATTTCTTATTATAAGTATAAGTGGCATTGGCATACAGGGAAACAAAGCGGATCTTTTTTTCTTTCATCACCTGCCCCGGCTGAATAAAATCCATATCCCCTGTTACAAAAGTCGGATAAGACTGGGTATAATCCACACTTACTGCACTTTGGGTTTTGGGATTATAGCCGTAGTAGCGGTTTTCTTCATAACGGATATCTGTCGCCCGCGTTTCTGCGCCGGCAATAGCGGCGATGGAATGCCGGGAAGAACTGTAGGTGTAATTTGCCTGTGTACGGAGGTTATTGATCTCTGACCGGCTGTTCATCTGATCAAGTATTCCGCCTTTCGGTACTTTGAAAGTTAACAAACCTTCCTCATTTTCCTGTGCGAAGGTGTTGATGTAGCTTCGTGCATAATAACTTTCTGCATCGGAAAGCGCTCTGCTGATGCCGGTGCCCCGCTGATACTGGTATTTTACATCAGCCGTAAGACCCTTGAGAATTTTGTACTGAAGAGAAGCATTGAGGATCAACTCATCATTGGAGGATTCTGAAGTGCTGTGCATCCAATCGGTGAGCGGATAATAATTCCAGTCTACAAGACCTTTTCCAGAGAGGCTTTCTTTGTAGCGCTGATTATAGGTAGAAAACATCACGAGGGGATTTCCTGCCTGATCTGCAAACTGCATGTAGGGAATCTTCCAGTTTCCACTCATGCTTACGGTACCGTAGGCACTTCGCCCGCTTTTTTCGGTGGTGTTGGCATAAAGCATTTCAGCAGATGCCGTTAGGCGGTCGGTTAGTTTCCATGTGTTTTGGAGCCGAACATTTTTACGTTCAAATGATTCCCCAAGACTTCCGCTGTTGCGGTCGTATCCGATCCCCGCAAACCAGGAATATTTGGACCCCCCTTCCGAAAGATTCAGGGCATACTGTAATTTCTGAGAGGGTTGATACATGTATCTGCGGTACTGATCACGCACATCGATTTTTTCGAGCATCGCTATCTGCTGTTGGGCATATTCGGGAGTAATGAAGCCATTCTGCTGCTGATTCAACAGATCAACAACGGGCGTTAAAACAGGATGATTCGGCGCATTGAGATCACTGTCGTAAAAGCCCTGAGCAAAGAGCTGTTTCTCTACGGCAATAAAATCTGCGGAGGAGATCTGGCGGATATTGCTGAGATCCGGTCGGGCAGACAGCGTCGTGTTGGCAGTAAATTCTGCTTTTAAAGGTTGAGAAGCATTCGGTTTTTTGGAGGTAATGACAATCACCCCGTTTGCTGCTCTTGCGCCCCAGATACTTGATGCCGCAGCGTCTTTCAAAACTGTAATGTTTTCGACCATATCAGGATTGATGTTATTCAGATCCCCTTCATAAGGAAAATCATCGAGAATAATTAACGGATTTCTGGGCCCCTGTAGGGTACTGATCCCCCTCACCATTATTTGTGGACTGCCAGTGACGGCACGGTCAATAACAACGCCATTAGACACTGCTGACAGCCGCTCCATGATGTTTGTAGTAACCTCTTTATTCAGCAGTTCGCGGTTAACGGTAGAGAATGAACCGGTTGCTCGATCTTTGGATATTTTCTGATAACCTGTCGCTAGGGTTATTTCTTTGATTTCAGTTATTTTTGGAACAAGTGGAATCATTAGATTTTCTGAAAGTGGAAGATTAAATTTGACTCGTTTTTTTTCATAACCGCCCCCTGACAGGATGAGTTCTTTTTCAGCACCGGATACGGTGAGGTTGAATTCGCCTTTTCCGTCGGTAACTGCTGCTGTATCTGTATTCATTAATGCCACTGTAATGCCCTTTAAAGGCGTCATGGTGCTTTGGTCTACCACAATTCCGCGGATGATCTGCTGGGAAAATACAGCAACAGAACAGAAACAGGCAGACAGTATAAAAATGTTTTTCATCGTTAGTTATTTTAGTGATTATTGGTTTATTATCGGCTGTGTTCTACGGGCGATCCCGGACAACCAATATCGACAGGTCCCTTTCCTCCTCGATTAAGGTCAGACCATATTTTTGCAGGGCTTTCTTCAGTTCTGCCAAATCTTTAACAGTACCCAGATTCAGATCTACATTATCAGTATATCCGGTTTCATCGATCACATTCAAATCGGTGAATTGATTATTGACATTCAGGTACACGATAAGATGTTCCAGCGGTGCATTGCGCAATATTATCGTTGTTTCCAATACATTTGATACCACTGTTCCCCCTTTGGTTTTCAGGTCATCCGAGGCTCCTGTTTTTTTCAGTACCAAACACTTTGTCCGTTGCTTTTCTATTAGAGCCGAATAGCCTGAAAATTCATTAAGGGCTTTGAGCATATTTGGATAAAGCTGGTCTGCTTTATTCTGCGGAACAATAAATTCAAAATTATATAGCCGGTCATCCACAGGATCATCTTCATGGGTAATTGTAAAATCAATTGCCTCTGGATTTTTAACCAGATTAACGAGCCTTTTCTCACTGAAAGGAGTGTTTTCTTTTTCAAATAACTCATAGGCAATTCCACGGTAAATGTTCATCAAAGAAATGTTGGTCCACTGTCTGCCATACACTACTCCATCGTTACTGCGGTGAAATCCAGATCCCGGTGCAATCGCCTTGATTCTTCCCTTCGAAAGCAATGTGTAATTGACTAAAGTTGTTTTTTTCTCCAGATCAAATTGTTCTGCCAACATGAGCGGCCGGTCTCTGCCGATCTGCAGAACGGTTTCGACAGAAGATTTTTTCCCTTGCAGAATTTCCTGAATGTTATCGGCGGTGACCTGTGAAGCATCGGTGGTGTTGAGCACTTTCCCGTCTTTGATCCAAACGATAAAGGGAATGGCATAGTGGGGAAAAATTTTGCTCAGAAACGGATCTCCTGCTACAGAAATCAGATTCTTAAACCGCTGTCCATTTTTGGAGGCAAAGAATTTATTAAGGGTGGCGAGATCTTCTCCGGTAACCGGCAGCACCTTTAATTTTCCCTCAAACTGCTTTTCTAATGCTTCCATTTTAGGAAAGTTTTTTAAACATGATCCACACCACGTAGCCCAGAAATCCAGCAGGATCAACTTATCCCGGTCTTTGCCGAGTTTGATAGTTTTTTGTGGAGCATTGACGACTGATAATGGTGTCGTCCATACTTTTTCAGGAATAGCATCGCCGATTTTCAGGGCTTTTTGCTGGGCAGGCAGCTGTAGAAATAGAAGTGCCAAAAGTGTCAGGGAAAGGATTTCCCTGCAAAACTTTTTTTTCATAGTTTTGTTTTTTTAGATTGTTAGTTCATTATTGTACTGATAATTGTTATTGCTCTTTTCCTTGGTCGGCAAAACTGGAGGGAAAGGGCTTTCTTTTTATAATTTTAAATTATAGATTCTAGATTTTAAATTTTAACTTTTAACTTTTTCGGATCGTCTTAGGGGAAAGCGTGTAGAAACACTTTTCAGTTGGGTACTTTCCCGCTAAAGACCAATCCTTTTAAAGGGCATTGATATGAAGATTTGCTTTTTTAAGAGCTGTTGTTGAAGTAGAGAATGTGTCTGTTCATGATTTTAGAGCATGAAGAGGTTGATTATGTAATCTTATTTCCCGCGAAGCAATTAAGCCGCAATGGTTGTACACGCCATTGTAAGTGTCGTAGATACTTTATTGTGAAAAGCAGGCTTAGGGAATTGAGAATACCGGATACAAAACGGCATGGGTCTCAACATATCCACTCTGAGGTACTGGTATACCGTGCAACAGATAAGTGAGCCCACGCCTAGGTCGTGAACTACTATACTTATCGTCTCGTTGCTTTAAATTACCAGTTTTCAGAGCGAGATTCTAAGCAATAGCTTCTATTTTTTTTGAAGTATCGCAAAATTACATTTTCTGTAACTTATTTTACAAATATAATAATAATTTTTGATTTGTGACATATTTGTCAATGATAAATTTGACAAATATGTCACTTTTATTAAATGAATTATATTAAAGACAAATATTTTATTGTAATAGCTGATTATGTCAAAGCATTCATTGATGAAAAAGGAATTGATGTAGCAGATTTAGCAGCGGCAGCAAATGTTGATCGAAAACAAATTTATAGATTAATAAAAAAGGAGAATGTACCTAAATTATCAACATTAATAAGAATATTACTAGCTGCTGGAATAGAGCCTTCAAAACTTTTCTCAATAAAATTTGATTTTGAAATTTATATGAAAGAAAACAATATATTAAAAGCTACTCCTAAAAACAAGAAAAAATCCTGAGGAGAGTGGGGATTTTTTTTGTGTATTACGGGGAACCGTAATTGGGATTGAAAAGTAATTTGTATTTTAGGCATTGGAAAAATCGTCGGCTTCACTTGGTCGCAAATGAACTTAACTTTTTCTTTAAGCCACAATTGTCTAAAAACCTTTTCAGATGATAGCAAGTTAAAACAAGAAATTAGAACAATCCCATTGAAAACTAAATCTCCTACAATTATATGCTAAAAACAATATTTATTCCTGCACTGTTCAAACCCATTCTAAAAGATGTTATTGAAAAAATACCAACGGGAGAAACTAAAAAGAATTGGTTAGGTTCTGAAAAACAGATTACTGAAAAAGTGACTTCTCATCAAATTGTTGGATGGTCAGACTCTGAAATTGATGGTGAAAAATTATCTAATGACATCAATAAAGAAATTGAAAAATGGACTTCAAAAAACATCAAAATCATTTCGATTACACCAATAACTTCTGGTCGTTATAATTACCAATATAACGCACTAGGAATAACTAGTGCAAAAAGAGTTTTCTCTGAAACAGAGAAAGTAAGTGGTGGTGGAAGTTATGGTTTTGGCTATGGTTATAGCTATACTGAGGGTGTGTTGATTTGTATTGAGATAATTTAAACATAACTTATTAATTATTCTGATCTGCAAAGTATCATGACTTTGCAGTTTTTTAGAAAACGTAATATGCGGTGGTATTTATTTGACTAAAAAAAGAAGTGCTAGTGCCAGTTCGATTCCGGTATCAGGTAATTTTCAGAAGCACTTTTTTTGTTGCTAAAGCCTTTTACAGCAAACTAGAAAAAACCATTTGACTTCTGGCAATTCTTGTGATTAAATAGGGCAACTCTTTATTTTATTAAAATAATTTAGCTATTATTGAAAGGTATATACGTAGATTTTTCATAAGCTGAAGATAGTCGTGAAGGCGAAAAGACATTACCAATAAATTGAATAAAATCTCGAAAGAACAAAACGTGAAATTAATAAACTATGCTATGAGAAAAATACTATCCGTATTTATTTTGACTTTTATACTGATCGGCTGTAACAATCAAACAAAAGAAAAAACGATGGACACCTCTACAAATGAAAAATTGGTTAAGCAATATTTTGAGCATTTTAACAATCACGAGTGGACAAAAATGGCTGATATGTATGCTGAAACTACCGATTTTAAAGATCCATCACTAGGACAGGGAATTGTAAAACAAACAAGACAACAAATTGTAGACAAATATTCAGAACTCAATAAAGTTTTCCCAGACCTTCACGATCAGGTTATTCAAACTTATCCTTCGGACGACAAACATATCATTGTAGAATTTATCTCAAGTGGAACTGCACCCGACCACTCGAAATTCGAATTACCTATTTGCACGATTTTCACGATTGAAAACGGAGTGATAACAAAAGATTTTTCCTATTTTGATAATTTTGACGAAGAAGAACAATAAATATTTCATACCAAGCATAAACGGTAATATTAATTTGAAAATAGGGCGATTTATAAAAAAAGAAGTACCGGTTCGATTCTGGTGTCGGGTACAGTTTAATGATCTAATGAAAGCATTTTAATCAGGTCTCTCCCATGATGGATTCTTCCTAAAGATTTATACCACGAGTATTCTAAAGTTGATACACTATAGCTTTTTGTATAAAGTCTTGCCCAGAGTAGTAATTGGGATTAAATCTCTTAGCAAATATATTTTTAGTAAATGATTTCCTACTTTTGTTAAAACTAATATTAGAATGCCCGCACTACATTGGATAGAAAAAACAAAGTCATTAATCATCACCAAGATGTCTCTTATAGAAATTTATAGAAGCGTACACGTACAAAGATGGGCAAAAAAGTGATGCTATTTCTGAGAATAAATTATTCATATAGATAACCTTGAAGCCTTAAAATCTGAGCTACCTCAATATCAAGGTAAAGTAAAATGGATCTACATAGACCTACCTTATAAATTTAAAAAATGGTTAGGACAAATTGTGGGTCCTATCGCTAAGAATAATTAACTGCGGTCTTTTTAATTTCTTTAATCTTAGACTTTTTAGTTAATACCTTTTTAAGTAAATTCATATCATCGCCAATTTTTCGATCTTGAATTTTAGCATAATGTTGTGTCATTTGAACATTGGAGTGACCCAACATTTTACTAACAGTCTCAAGTGGTACCCCATTATTTAATGTTACAGTCGTTGCAAAAGTATGTCTGGCCGTATGAAAACTAATATCAAAGTCCAACCCGCATAAAGTGGCAATCTCTTTTAAATACTCATTCATCTTTTGATTGCTTAGAACAGGTAAAACTTTCTCATCATTGACACACTTTACATTTGCCTTATAACGTTCTAAAATCTCGTTTGCAATTGGAAGAATAGGAATACTTGCCTCAACCTTTGTTTTTGTTCTTTTAATTTTGATCCATTTCTCGCCATTTGCATTAATTGATATGTTTTCATTTGCTAATTTCTTAACGTCGGAATAAGCTAATCCTGTAAAACAACAAAAGAGAAATATATCGCGAATAGTCCGTAACCTATCAGTGCTGAATACTTTATTTTTTATTTTTTCTAATTCATTTTCTGTAAGAAAGCGTACATCTGTAATGACAATTTTAGATTTATAAGTAGCAAAAGGGTTTTTAATAATCCACTCGTTATCTAAACATATATTGATGATTTTCTGAAAATTTTTGATGTACTTTACTGCTGAGTTATTGGCGCAATTACGTACCGTTCTTAGAAAGAATTCATAATCTGAAATAAATGCAGGATTAATCTCTTTTACGTCAATATCTGAAATATTATATTTCCACATCATAAACTGTTGAGTATGTCTAAGAGATGTTTCATACCGCTCCCAGGTTCCATGTGCGAATCCTCGTCCTATTAATTCCTTTATTTGATTATTGTGATCTTGAAAAGCTTCTACTAAAGTGACTTTTCGTTCATCAATCCCCAGAAATCTATTTTTCAGACATTCACAAGTAATTATTTTTCGATTATTCAAAAGATAATTATAAGATTCGAACATTTTTGCTCGTAGGCTTTCGAGGAATGAATTAAAAGATTTTGCATGAGAAGAATTTCCAAAAACTTTTCCGGCTTTAGAATTCCATTCTGTCGTTTTAATCGTTTTTCCTGTTGAAATTTCTTTTCTTTTTCCGTCAATAGTAATCCGCAAATAAATGGCGGACATTTCAGAATTACCTTTTGTCTTTTTTGCATAGAGTAGTAAACAGTAGGTTTGCATAAGTCATGATTTTAAAGGTTAATAAATTTATTTCGAAACCTCTAAACCTACAAGATGTTCAATGAATGAATAAGCGATGAATAGGCTGTTTACTGCTAAATTCGGTGAGTACTTCTTTTTATTTTTCAAGTACTCACCTAGGTACTCCCTTTTGTTTTGTATTAATTTGATATAATTTGATACATCTTAAATACAAAAAAGCCTTTAAATACTAGTATTTAAAGGCTTTTGATGTGTTTTGGTTGTTCACCAAGCGGAGAACTAGGGATTCGAACCCCAGGACCTGTTACAGTCAACAGTTTTCAAGACTGCCGCAATCGACCACTCTGCCAGTTCTCCAATGAAATTGATTTCTCTTTTTCAGTAGTGCAAATATAAAGACCTTTTATATATTGACCAAATTATTTTTACAAAAAAGTTTTAAATCCTTCATTATCAAAGGGAAAATTAATTCTTAATGACTTGCAAACCCAGATAAACAGCGGCTAAACCCACCATAACACTCAATAAAATATAAAATATCAATATCGGATAGTGCCCACTTTGCCATAATGAATAGCTTTCGGCGGAAAAAGTAGAGAAGGTGGTGAACCCTCCACAAAATCCGGTAATCAACAGAAACTTCAAATAATTATCTACTTTTATGAAATAAGATGTAAGCACGCCGATCAAAAAACAACCAATCATGTTCACCAAAAAAGTACCCATCGGAAAGGAATTGATATTCCATAACTTCTGGGTATAGCTGGAAATCAGGAAGCGCAATACGCTTCCCAATCCTCCTCCTATGAATATGTAAAATAGGTTTTTCATTTTTAAGTAACCATCCAATGCCCAATCTTAAAAGTCTCTGCCCGGCAAAAAAAATGTCCGCCCACACACTTGGCTCCTTTTACTTGGCTTTCTTTACTTTTACTTGGCTCTTTTTACTTTTTACTTGGTTCTTTTCACCCGACTCTACGCCAGTTCGCCTAAATACTTCTCCGCATCCATAGCAGCCATACAACCACTACCTGCCGCAGTAATCGCCTGTCTGTACTGACTGTCCTGCACATCACCCGCCGCGAAAACTCCTGGTAAATTCGTTTTCGTTGAACCTGGAAGCGTGTTGATATATCCGTTCTCGTCTAAATTGATCTGACCTTTGAATATATCTGTATTCGGTTGGTGTCCGATTGCGATAAAGATGCCGTGAACATCAATTTTTGAGGTCTCCTGAGTTTGATTGTTAATCACCACAGCTCTTTCAACCAAAGAATTTTCGCCTTCAATTCCGGTCAGTTCGTGATTGAATAACACTTCGATATTCGGGGTATTGCTCACGCGGTGAATCATCGCTTTGGAAGCACGGAAATGGTCTTTTCTCACCAGCATTGTAACTTTGCTGCACAACTTTGCCAGATAAGTAGCTTCCTCCGCTGCGGTATCTCCTGCTCCAACAACAACAACTTCTTTGCCTTTGTAGAAAAATCCGTCACAGGTTGCACAGGCAGAAACTCCTCCACCGGAATATTTTTTCTCGTCATCCAGGCCTAAATATTTTGCAGTCGCACCGGTAGAAATAATGACGGATTTGGCCCAAATTTCTTTTTTTCCTGCCCAAAGCTTGTGAATCCCACCAACTTCCTGAGAAAATTCAGCTTTGGTAATCATTTCGTAATGAACTTTGGTTTCGAATCTTTCGGCTTGTTTTTGCAGATCCATCATCATTTCGGGACCGGTAATTCCGTTCGGATATCCAGGAAAATTGTCAACTTCGGTTGTGGTCGTTAATTGTCCGCCTGGTTCAAGACCGGTGTATAACTCAGGTTTCAAGTCGGCTCTGGCCGCATAAATCGCAGCAGTAAAACCGGATGGTCCGGAACCTACGATGACGCAGTCTAAAATATTGTCTTCCATTATTTAAAATTAGATTTAAAATTGAATTTTTAAAGTTTTCAAAAATCGGGATTTATTTCGGGTTATCGAATTATTTGGCGATGAATTTTTTCGATGACTGAAAATGCGGGATCATTTTGCATTTGAAATTACTTTAATAAAAAGCGTTTAAAAGTAAGAATGCAAAAAAAGAGGAACACTTTCTTAGAAACAGACTAGATATATTATAAACACATAAGACACATTAGTTTCTAATATTTTCATTAGAAAAAAGGACACATTAGTTGGAAAATCAAAGATTTTCTTAACTCATCCCGTTTTGGGAACGGGACAAGTTGTGAACTGATGTGACTTATTTATTTTTAGTTTTACTCAACTTATGTGTTAAAAATAAAAATAGTTTTTAAAACTAAACAGGCTCTAAAAGAAAACTTTCTAATCATGACATGAAAAATCTTGTTAAAAAATCCCAACCGCGACCCGACCTGAATGGAGCTCTTTTTGCGGAACGAAGTGGAATAAAAAAGCGGGAATGGAGGGCGGAAATGTCGCCCCCAAAAAAAATATAAAGTAAACATTCGACGCAGTCAAATAGTCGCCCAAAAAAGATAGATACTAAGTCTGAACTTTGTATTGGTCGATATGCAAAATTTTGTAAACCATCTCTTTCAGCAATTCACCGTCGGTCATATTGATGGCGCCCAGTCCTTTGCTTTTGAGGTCGATTTCGCGTAAAATAGAAACAGCCCGTGTACAGTTTTTGAGATTATAAAAACGTGCCGCTTCCGCAAAATCTTTCAGAAAATAAGGATTGACGCCCATTACAGAAGCTTGGTTTTGTGGCGATTCTGCTTTCATGGTGTGAAAAATAATGAGGTTCGAAAAGAAATTATACAGATTTCCCGTGGTCATCACCAGGGAATGCGTCTTTGATTTCCCCATATAATGCGCGATTTTGAAGGCACCAAATTCGTCTTTTTTTCCCAGCGCTTTGATAAGTTCGAAAACGTTGAAATCTTTGCTGATACCGATATTTGTTTCAATCGTCTTTTCGTCGAGGATTTCACCTTCTTTCAAAATCATTTTCAGTTTCTGCAGTTCATTGGAAATCCGCGATAAATCGGTACCCAAATATTCGGCAAGCAAAGTTGGAATATTCGGTTTGGCTTTTAGTCCCGCAGTTTTAAGTTCAGAATCAATCCATTTTGCAATATTGTAATCTTTGACTTTTTCACTAAGAAACAGCATCTTTTTCTGCGTCAAAGTTTTGACAAATGCTTTCCGTGCATCTACTTTTTTGTATTTATAAGCGATAATTAAAACCGTAGATTCCACGGGGTTATCGGCGTAAGCCAACAACGCTTTGCTTTCAGCTTCAGTGAGGATAATATCCTGGGCTTCTTTTACGATAATCACTTGCCGGTCGCCCATCATGGGAAACTGCCTCGCCAGAGAAAGTACCTCAGCAAACGTGGTGTCTTTTCCGTACACTACAGTTTGGTTAAAGGCTTTTTCATCTTCCGTTAAAACATCGTTTTCAAATGATTTTAAGGCAACGTCCATAAAATAGGGTTCTTCGCCATGAAAAAAATAAATAGGCAAAAGCTCTTTATTTTTAATATTTTTGAGGATTAAATCTAATTCTTTCATAAATGGAACTTCCGAAACTGAATTTTAATGAGGGTTTTGACTTTCAAATCAAGAGAGACAAAGATAAGTTTTTTATTTATGATCTGGTACGCAAATCCTGGCTTCTGCTCACGCCGGAAGAATGGGTACGACAACATTGGGTGCATTATTTTCACCTGACAAAACGCAGAAACTTATCGTCTTTGATTTTAGAGAAAAAGCTGGTGTTGAATGGAACCACAAAGAGAATAGATCTTTTGGTGACCGAAAAAACGGTCGCTAAAATCCTGGTTGAATGCAAAGCACCCCATATTAAACTGACCGAAAAAACCTTCGAACAAACAGCACGATACAATTCCGTTTTAGATGCAGAAGAAATTATTTTGAGCAATGGTTTGCAGCATATTTCCGCTAAGTTTGTTGATGGAAAATATGAATTCTACATGGGTGAATTTTAAAGCTCATTTCTTTCCGATGCTATTTTCACCATCAATCCTGACTATTGTTATAACATAAACATTGTTTGCTTTTTGACATTTTGAACCTTAGTTTTGCACCATGACAAAAACAAACGGCACTTTTCTCTCTATTTTACCCTTGCTCCTCTTTGTAGGAATTTTTTTAGGATTCGGAATTTACAATCAGGATTTTTATGCTTTGCCCTCTCCCATCGCTGCTTTGATCGGAATTGTTTCCGCCTTTGTTTTGCTGAAAGGAAAAGTGAATGAAAAAATCGATACTTTTTTGAAAGGTTGTGGCGATGGTAAAATTCTGACCATGTGTATTATTTACCTTCTGGCAGGCGCTTTTGCAACGGTTTCGAAAGCCACGGGAAGCGTTGATACCATTGTGAACTTAGGTTTGAATTATATTTCGGCGGCGTATTTTCCGGTGGGGATTTTTGTGATAGCCTCATTTCTGTCTTTTGCGTCAGGGACGTCGGTGGGTTCCATCGTAACTTTGGGCCCGATTGTTATTGACCTGGCAGAAAAAAGCGGTTCTCCCTTAGGATTAATTGGTGCCGCTTTGCTTTCGGGAGCCATGTTTGGCGATAATCTTTCGGTGATTTCAGACACGACGATTGCTGCGACACAGAGCTTGGGCTGCGAAATGAAAGATAAATTCCGGGTCAATTTCAAACTCGCTTTACCTGCGGCAATACTAGCCATTATTATTTTAATTATTATCGGATTTAATCAGGAAGCGACCTCTGTTGTAATGGAACAAAAGGATTTTAATTTTATGCTGATCCTTCCCTATTTGCTCGTTATCACACTTTCTATTATTGGGATTAATGTCTTTGTCGTGCTCTTTTCAGGATTGCTTTTTGCGGGCGTTTTAGGAATGGGTTACGGAACTTTTGGCCTGATGGATTTTGCCAAAAGCAGTTATGAAGGTTTTACCAGCATGACCGAAATCTTTCTGCTTTCGCTTCTTACCGGCGGTTTAGCAGCTTTGGTAGAACGGGCGGGCGGAATTAATTTTCTTTTAAGAAACATTAATAAAATCATCAATTCCAAAAAAACGGCTTTATTAGGAATTGGCGGATTGGTAACGGTGGCGAATTTCTGTGTCGCCAATAATACGATCGCCATTTTAATCTCCGGCAAAGTCTCCAAAGAAATTACCGAAAAATACGGGCTGAAACCTCAGGAAAGTGCTTCCGTTCTCGATATATTTGCATGTTATGTTCAGGGAATTATCCCGTATGGCGCGCAGATCTTGATTCTGATTTCTCTCAGCGGTTTCAAAATGAGTTATACCGATTTGGTTTTAAATTCTTTTTATCTGCATCTATTACTGGCAATTACTTTGATCTCGATATTAGTCAGAAAAAAAACTTCTGCCGTAACACCAATGACAACTTAAATTAAAATATGGCAATTAAAAATATTATTTTCGATTTCGGCGGCGTGGTGATGGATTGGAATCCGCGCTATTTTTTCAAAGATCATTTTAAGGATGATGAAAAGATGGAACATTTCCTCAAAAATATCGCAACCGATGAATGGAATGCAGAACAGGACCGCGGACGCACTTTAGCCGAAGGAACGGAAATCCAGGTGGCCAAACATCCGGAATGGGAAAAGGAAATCCGGGCTTATTACGACAACTGGACGACCATGTTGAAGTCAGAAATCCCACATAACGTCGCTGTTTTACGAAAACTGGAACATTCTAAATATCATCTTTTTGGCTTGACCAACTGGTCGGCAGAAACCTTTCCTTACGCATTGGAAAATTATGATTTCTTTAAGATCTTTCAGAACAAAATCGTAGTTTCCGGAACGGAAAAACTCATTAAACCAGATCCAACTATTTGGGAAGTTTTACTGGAACGGTATAAAATCAAAGCTGAAGAATCAGTCTTTATTGATGATAATGCCAAGAATATTGAAGTGGCGAAAAGTCTGGGATTTATCTGCATTCATATCAAAAATGATACAGATTTAGAAAAGGAATTAAGAGATTTGGGAGTGGCGTTTTAGTTTCAACTCACCCCTTATAACAAAAATAAGAAGTGAAGAAGCTTTATAAATTAGAGTTTCTTCACTTCTTTCTCATTATTAAAACTGCGATTATTATTCTTCCCGATTCACCAAATCCATCGAAAATGCAGGCAGGCAGATCGCCAGATAATCACAGGGGTTTTCAAACGGATTGCTGTACCGAACGCGCGCGCCTTTTTCAATCAGAATGCTTTGTCCGGTTTCTAAAACGACGGTTTCACCATCGATTTCAAACTGCTTTTTCCCTTTAATGATATAGGTAAATTCATCGAATTCGGGGGTTTGAAAAGGTTCGCTCCAGTTGGGCGGTGCCACCATGTGAGCTATGGAAATATCAGAATTCCCGGTGGAATTTCCCCAGATTTCTTCAATGAGTTTTCCATCGGTTGTAGGTACGACGAAAGGTGATTTTTGAATTTTATATTTTGACATAAAGAAGTTTTAATAGTGATTCAAAATTACGGATTAATCTTTTCCTTTCCGAAATCCAAAACTGAAAATAAAAATGATTCAGAAAATCTATGAGGAATTCAGATGAACATTCGGTTCATTATATGTAAATTTATCCTTAATAAAATTTAAAATGATGATACGATCCTTATTATTAACAGCAACAATTATGGTTTCAAGCAGTTTATTCAGTCAAAAAATGAACACCGTTTCTTATCAGGACGGAACTCAAAAACTCAGCGGTTTGGTTACCTCAAATGCAGGAAAAAAACTGCCCGGAGTTTTGATTTTACCGGCGTGGAAAGGTATTGATGATGAAGCGAAAGCCGCTGCATCCGATTTGGAAAAACAGGGTTATATTGCCTTCATTGCAGATATCTATGGCGAAGGAAACCATCCGAAAGACAATGCGGACGCCGCAAAAATTGCGGGTTCCTACAAGCAGAATTATGAAGCGTACCAGAAAAGAATTGCTCTGGCCTTAGACCAATTGAAAAAAAACGGAGCGATTCCTGAAAAAATCGCGGTGATCGGCTACTGTTTTGGCGGAACAGGCGCTTTGGAAGCAGCGCGCGGAAATCTTCCCGTTGCAGGGGTTGTTTCTATTCATGGCGGTTTAGGAAAGGACCAGGCCCGAAAAAACGGACCGATTGCTGCCAAGGTGTTAGTTGAAAATCCGGCCGACGACCAAAGTGTAACTCCGGAAGATTATAACAGTTTGATCAAAGAAATGAAGGAAGGAAAAGCCGATTGGCAAATCATCACTTACGCCAATTCTAAACATACTTTTACGAATCCGGAATCGCCGGATTACAATCCGGTGATGGCGAAAAGAGCGTGGAATCATACTTTGATGTTTTTGAAAGAGATTTTAAAATAAGGAAAACGCTTAGCTTTATTTTTTTTAACTTCAAAAATTTTCATTCTTCTTTTATTTAATAACTTAAAAAAAATCCTTTTCAAAAAATTATTGAAAAGGATTTAATATAAAGATTTGATTTGGTCTAAAACTGCATTTCAGGAATTTCTCCGTCGATGATTAAATCGGCCTCCGTAGATTTTATAATTTGTTCCACAGAAACGCCGGGTGCTCTTTCTAAAAGTTTGAAACCATTTGGTGTAACTTCTAAAACAGCCATTTCCGTCACTACTTTTTTCACGCAGCCCACTCCGGTTAAAGGTAATGTGCATTTTTTAAGGATTTTACTTTCGCCTGCTTTATTCACATGCATCATGGCAACAATAATATTTTCGGCAGAAGCCACAAGATCCATCGCGCCACCCATTCCTTTCACCATTTTTCCGGGAATTTTCCAGTTGGCGATATCGCCGTTTTCGGAAACTTCCATAGCGCCGAGAATGGTTAAATCTACCTTTTTGCTTCTGATCATGCCGAAACTGAACGCCGAATCAAAGAATGATGCGCCGGGAAGTGTGGTGATGGTCTGCTTTCCGGCATTGATTAAATCCGGATCTTCTTCACCTTCGAAGGGAAACGGTCCCATTCCGAGGACCCCGTTTTCACTTTGAAATTCTACCGAAAGATCGTGAGAAACGAAGTTCGCAACCAAAGTCGGAATTCCTATTCCGAGATTCACGTAATAACGGTCTTTCACTTCTTTGGAAATTCTTTGGGCGATTTGTTCTTTTGTAAGCATGATAAAAACTTTGACTGCAATTTAAATAAATTTCATTTCATATAAAAATGAGATTGATCCAATCGATGAGATTTCGCAAACAATCAGAATTATATCAGTAGTTTTGCACCTTATTATTTTACAAAAATGAAAACGCTTTTACATTATTTAAAACCTCATAAATGGTTGTTGATTATATCTTTATTTTTGGCCACCATCAATCAGGTATTCTCCCTGTTTGGTCCTGCGATTACGGGAAATATCCTCGATCAGCTCGTCACGCATCCGAACTTTTTTGACAAAGAAAAACTGTTGCCCAGAAATTTAGACGAATATTTTTATGGATCTGATCTTTACCACGGTGTTTTCTATTTTCTCGGACTTTTAATCGGAACCGCGATGGTAAGCCGAATTGCCAAAGCTTTTCAGGATTATGTAGTGAACGTCATTACCCAAAAATTCGGCGCCAATATTTTCACCGATGGATTGCAGCATTCCATGGCACTTCCTTACCAGGAATTTGAAGACCAGAGAAGTGGTGAAACTTTATCTATTTTAACGAAAGTCCGGGAAGATTCAGTGAAGTTCATAACGAATTTCATCAATATCTTTTTCGGGATTCTGGTGAGTATTATTTTCGTTTCTGTTTATGCGATCCGCCTTCACTGGTCGATTATGCCGGTGTATGTGGTGGGAATCTTAATTATCTCTTTCATCACCAATTTACTCAGCAAAAGAATTAAAAATATTCAGAAAACAATCGTTGCCGAAACCAACAGTTTAGCCGGAAGCACAACGGAAAGTCTGCGAAATATCGAAATCGTAAAAAGTTTAGGCTTAACGAAACAGGAAGTGAAACGCCTGAATAGCAATACCTACAAAATTTTAGGATTGGAATTGCGAAAGGTAAAAAGCATCCGTTCTTTAAGTTTTATTCAGGGAACGATGGTGAATTTTCTGCAACAGATGATTACGTTCACGTTGCTGTTTCTGATCTTTAAAAACATCGTAACGCCGGGACAATATTTATCCTTAATGTTTTACGGATTCTTTATTTTCGGACCGATGCAGGAAATCGGGAATATTATTATCTCTTATCGCGAAGCACAGGCTTCACTAAATAATTTCGATATGCTGATGAAAAAACCGGCAGAACAGAAACCGCAAACACCGAAAAAAATCGGTGCGATTGAAAAACTGGCTTTCAATCATGTCTCTTTTCAGCACCGCTCTGCTTCCTATAAAGCTTTGAATAACATTTCTTTTGAAGTGAAAAACGGTGAAACGATCGCATTTGTTGGTCCAAGTGGTTCGGGAAAAAGTACGTTGGTGAAATTGCTGGTCGGATTGTACCGCCCTAAAGAAGGAACTATTTTCTATAATAATATCAACGGGAATGAATTTGATTTCGATGAACTGAGAAATCAGATCGGTTTTGTCACGCAGGATACTCAGCTTTTTGCCGGAAGCATTAAAGAAAACCTATTGTTTGTAAATCCGGATGCGACGGAAAAAGACTTAGAAATGGCTTTGAAAAAATCCAGCTGTACCGCCTTAATCCAAAGAGCCGAAAAAGGAATAGAAACCATCATCGGCGAAGGGGGTTTTAAATTAAGTGGCGGCGAAAAACAGAGAATTGCCATCGCACGCGCTTTACTCAGAAAACCGCATTTGCTGATTTTCGATGAAGCGACATCGGCTTTAGACAGCATTACAGAAGAAGAAATCACTTCTACGATTATCGATGTTTCGAAAGAAAAAGAGCAGATCACGGTTCTCATCGCGCACCGGTTAAGCACCATTATGCACGCCGACCGGATTTATGTTTTGGAGAAAGGACAGGTTATCGAGACCGGTTCTCATGAAGATCTACTGATTGAAAAAGGGTTGTATTATGCGATGTGGAGACAACAGATTGGGGAAAGGAAAGTTGTGGAGAGTGTTTAAAAATTTTGTAATTTTAAATAAAGAAATCAAAATTATATAACCTTGTAAAAAATAGGATTATGGACAACATTTTAATCACCCCTAAAAACGAAAAGCAATTGAATTTGCTCAAATTATTGCTTGAAGAAATGAAAATTCAGTTTAGATACGAAAAAAATTAAATTGAATCTATAAATCCTGAGCTCGAAAAAAAAATAAACGAAGCTCGACAAGAAAAAAAGAAGGAAAACTATTAACCATTAATCCCAAAAAAATATGGGAAAGTATATAGTTCAACTTTCAAAAAGAGCTTTGAAGGATTTGAAAGCCATTAAAAAATCGGGCAGAAAATTGGATATGGAAAAGGTGCAAACTTTTCTCATTGAATCAGAAGAGCATCCACGAACCGGCGCAGGTTCGCCAGAACAACGAAAGTACCATGGGCGAAGTTTGGAGCAGAGAAGTTAATAAAAAAGATCGCTTTGTGTATGAAATTTTTGAGGAAGAAGTTTCTGTTACGCTTATACAATCTTTGGGGCATCACAACGATAAGTAAAGTTTTCTGATTAAAAACCTCCACTCCTTAACTTTAGAAAAATGATTCTCACGAAAATTTGTTGGTCGAAAAAAGTTTGTATTATGCGATGGGGAGACAACAGATTGGGGAAAGGAAAGTGATTTTAAACTAGATATTAAAAATACCGACTCCAATTCACTTTTTCACAAAAAAGATAGACTAGAGCCTATTCTTATAAAAACTTTGCCAAAGTTCGGAACTTTGGCAAAGTTAATTTATAAAGAGAACTCTTCGGAGATTCTAATTTCGTTTCCTTACCGTTCGCTGCTCAATTCTTTTTTCGAACTTTTCTCCCTGAAAAATTCTTTGAACCATAATTCCGGGAATATGGATTTCGTTGGGATCAAGTTGTCCGGGTTCTACGAGTTCTTCTACTTCAGCAATCGTGATTTTTCCGGCACCAGCCATGGGCGCATTGAAATTTCGGGCGGTTCCTTTGAATATTAAATTTCCTGCGTGATCGCCTTTCCAAGCTTTTACAATGGAAAAATCGGCTTTATAAGCGTGTTCGAGAATATGCATTTTACCGTCAAAATCTTTGGTTTCTTTTCCTACCGCGACTTCAGTTCCGTAACCTGCAGGCGTATAAAATGCGGGAATTCCACATTGTGCGGCGCGGCATTTTTCGGCCAAAGTTCCCTGGGGCGTAAGTTCTACCTCGAGTTCACCGGAAAGCATCTGTCTTTCGAATTCGGCATTTTCGCCGACGTAAGAAGCGATCATTTTTTTGATCTGCTTTTTCTGCAACAATAATCCCAGACCGAAATCATCAACGCCGGCATTATTGGAAATACAGGTAATATCTTTTACATTGCTTTCTACCAAAGCATTAATTGAATTTTCAGGAATTCCGCAAAGTCCGAATCCTCCGACAATTAAGGTCATTCCGTCGCTGATTCCGGCGATGGCTTCCTGTACGTTTTTTACTCTTTTATCAATCATTTTAAAATTGTTTTTTAATTTGATCCTGTTACTTTCACACCATTAAGGTATTCGGGATCTGCCAGAACTGACCACAATTACTTTCCTTTTTTAAGGACTGTTAAATTTAACAATTTTTTCGGAACTTTTCACCCTTTGGAAATCTTTGATTTTCAGCATAAAACCTCATTTAAGGGATGGAAGCGGCATTCTTTTTTTTATGGAAGGAGAAGGAAGCGCAAAAAAACAGAACGTACAGCCCGACCTGAGTGAGGAAATAGAGTTTCGTTTTCTGACGGGAGGTAATGACCAGGCGAAGGGCGCCCAAGAAGAGTAAGGTCAAGAAAGTGGTTATTTATTTTTTGTAAAGTGTTGGTAGATTGTATTTTTTGTCTTATTTTTGCAGCCTGTTAATCAACCTCTGACGAAAGGCGTGAACGTTGTTTAGCTTGACAAAAATATTTTTTATAAAAAAAATGGATTTATTACAGTACGTACAGGACAAGTACATTGCAAAAAAAGAATTTCCTAAATTCAAAGCCGGTGATACCATCACTGTGTATTACGAAATTAGAGAGGGTGCTAAAACCAGAACCCAGTTCTTTAAAGGAGTTGTTTTGCAGATTAGAGGAACAGGAGGTACCAAAACTTTTACCATCAGAAAAATGAGTGGTGATGTTGGAGTACAGAGAGTTTTCCCTATGAACATGCCAGCTTTGCAAAAAATTGAAATCGACAGAAGAGGTAAAGTAAGAAGAGCGAGAATTTTCTACTTCAAAAACCTTAGAGGTAAAAAAGCGCGAATTAAAGACGCTTCTTACAAAAAGTAATTCAATTTACGATATTAGAAAAGCCCATCAATTTATTTTGATGGGTTTTTTATTGCTGTAATGCCAAGATACATTCTTCTCCTATCTTATCTTCCAAAATCATTAAAATCACTAAACCCTAATTCCACGAATCGATTTGAAATAATTCCTTTAGAAATAATGGGAAAACTGAACCGTTTTTGCATAAAAAAAACCGCCCTGATCTGACAGGACGGTTTAAAAATATTAATTACATATTATTTTTTTATCATCAATTTAGAAGAGTAATTCACTCCTAAACCTGTAACTTTCACTACATAAACTCCATTTGGAAGAGCCTGTGTCTTTACTGCATCGCTGGAAGCAATTTTCTGGCTGGAAACTAATTTTCCTGAAGCGTCATAGATTTCAACACTTATTTTTCCTAAGATATTCTTCGCCGGTTTGATGAAGAATTCGTCTTTCGCAGGGTTTGGATAGATGCTCATTGCATTATCAGCTGAAACATTACTTGTTGCCAAATTCTTACATTCTTCAGGTACATCATAATCTTCAACTTGATCCATAATACTTAATTTTGAACCAGCAGAAGCATTAACTCCTAACCCTCTCTTCGCAAAAGTCTCCCAAATCATACATTTATCTGCACCACCTGTTGTGGCAAGTTCTGCTTTTAAAATAGCATTTCTTCCGTCGATAAAAGTTGGGCTACAAGGCTGTAATTTCAAACCATCAACAACAAGTTGTAATACTCTTGTACTGCCGTTGGTTTTATTTGCCATTACATCAGAAGAATATCCATATTTTTCTACATATTTCCAATGCAGATCCCAAAGCATCGTTGCCCAAACGAACCCAATTGAATGAACTAATGGATCAGCATCGGTTCCCATTCCATTGGTATTTGCATACGTAAAACTATTGATACCAAAATTAGGAGAATATTTTGCAGGGCGGAGTCCACCTCCGGTAATGGGCTCAGAATTTACAAAAGTTGCGATTCCTCTTGGAATATCTTTGGTATCGCCAGTACGGTTTGTCAACATTAAAGCAAAGAAATCGGACCAACCTTCACCCATCTGTTCTGTTGACCCAGCGGGTGTCAAACAAGAAAAACCATCACCGGTTAATCTATTGGAAATTCCATGGCCATATTCATGAATAACAATTCCGTTGTCAAAACTTCCATCTTTTGTTTTTTGGGTAGATGCATCATACTTCAAAGTAACATTCACATTTTTTGTAGCTAATAAATTCTTAATATAAAGCCCTTCATCATTTTCAATTAAAACTGATGGAATTTTAATAGTAGAATCGGTTCCTCCCATACCCGATGTTGGCGTAGAGTCTGGTAAATTATATATGATTGCTGCAGTTGCACCGGCATCTTGAGCTATTTTCACCTTCACGGTAAATCCGCAAGTTCCTCTTTCTATCAAACCAATTTTACCCGTAAGTGATCCTGCAGGAAGAGGTGTACACCCATCCGCAACTGAGGCTATTTTCACATCACCGGTTACCCCGGCAACAGTTAAACTGGGTCCAAAAGTGGTTGAAACTACGTTGGGTACAGTTCTACCAATCGCTTCTGAAGGCGAATTATAAAAAACCCTATTGACTATAGAACCATCGAAAAGATACATCTGCATTCTTGGTCTGCTTCCATCAGAGGGTGTATAAAAATTAGCGTTATTTCGACCGCCTCCATCTTGCGCTTCCGCTTGAACATAATCATTCTGCTGACCACCTTTTCCAAAGTTATAGGCCTGAAAATTTCTGGCCGTTTCAGTAAAACCTAAACGATAGAAAATATCATGAACTTTATTATTGATGTAAAATAAATTGGTAATAGACGCATTTAGGTTAAAAGCCGAAATATCTTCCATAATAGGGAAATCGAAAATTCGGTTCGTGCCGCCATCGGCATACGCTCCAGCAGTATTACTCTTCGCCATGTCGTCATAAGCCATCACGTTGTTCCCGCGGGTTGTATTGTAATTGCCGACGTAAGTTCCGCCTGAGATAGAGTGCCACCCTTCTGGAGAGGCATCTAAAAACCAGGGATTACTTACTACTGAACGATTGCCGTGGTTTGGACTTTCTAACGGCAAAGCAAACACATTGTAGCTTGCGCTATTGGGCGCTAAAGCGATAGGACCTATCATTACAGTCTCATCACTGAATTTTTCTGAAAAACCAACGGGCAAATGGGAGGAATAATCATGGTGAAAAGCATCGTGGTTAAAAGTACAAGAAAGTGTTAAATTATCTTTCCTCAAAATCTCTCCGGTCATTGCATCTGCAAGCACATCCCAGTAATTTGAAGTTCCTTTTTCCTCAAAAATAAACTCATAGCATAATTTCAACTCACTGCTGTCCTGCGTTTGAAAATAGATCAGTCTGTTTTTCACCGTAGGAATCCCATCTTTATCGCTTTCATTAATTCCTATTATTTGATACTGGGATGGATTCTTTAAACCTAATTTCTGTGCCGCATTTGCGAAAGCAATAGGGCCGGCAACTGCCGAAGTGGGCTTAGCTGCACCTGAATAATTATTTTTGAAATCATCTTCATAATAGGTTACTTTTGATTCTTTGATTAAAGCGGTTCCTAATGCATTATAAACAGGGATTCCATTATAAGTCTGTTGGATTTTCACCACATCGCCTTTCATTGAGGTAGAAAAATCTTCACTAATGATCTCGAAGTTCTTTAAATCAGTTTTCATGAAATTATTCTGTGCAGAAATATGACTTTGAATAATCGTCTTAAAATCCTGCGAATTCGCATTCCCAAAAGAAAACAGGAAGCATACGGCCGCAATCTTCAAAGGTAAATTTCTATTTTTCATATATATTATTTATTTGTCGCCGAATTTATAAAAAAAATAGACATATTTTAAATTTTTAACACAAAAACACCAATAACGTTCACTTTAATTTTAAATATGCATGCAGGTTCCTGTGGATCAGATAGTAATTCGCGGCCGTAAATATAGATTTTCATCGATTTTAGCACCTTGAAGGACAAATTCAGTAAAAACTCACACATAACCTAAGAAATAATTCTGCGAAAAATGAAATCAGTAAGAGTATTAATATATTTGCAAAAAAAATGAGCTGTCTTTCGACAGCTCACATTCTATAGTTTGAAAATCAAGGCTTATTTACCTTCCATTTTCTTTTTCAATTCTGCTAAAACATCTAAATCACCAAGAGTTGATTTTTCTTCGTTGTTTGAAGAACCTGTTGATTTGTTAGATGAAGTATTAGATGATGCTTCTCTTACATTTTTCTTTTCTTCGTCTCTGAAGATTCCTGTATGAGAAACCACTACTCTTTTGAATTCTTTGTTGAATTCGATCACTTTGAAATCAGCGCTTTCTCCTTTCTTGATTTTAGATCCGTCTTCCTTCTCTAATAATCTTGATGGACAGAATGCTTCAACTTCCAGATCTTCGAACTGAACCTGAGCTCCTTTGTCGAAAACTTCAGTTGCTGTTCCTGCGTGTACAGTTCCTTCAGCATATTTAGTTTCAAATTTATCCCAAGGATTCTCCTGTAGTTGTTTGTGACCTAAAGATAATCTTCTTGCTGCTGTATCTAATTCTAGAACTACAACTTTCAATTGATCTCCAACTGCACAGAATTCTGATGGATGCTTGATTTTCTTAGTCCAAGAAAGATCAGAAATATAGATTAATCCGTCGATACCTTCTTCCAGTTCTACGAATACACCGAAGTTAGTAAAGTTTCTTACTGTTCCTGTGTGCTCTGAACCTACCGGATATTTAGCTTCGATATTCGACCATGGGTCTTGGCTTAACTGCTTCATACCCAAAGAGATTTTTCTGTCTTCTCTGTCTAAAGTTAAAACTTCTGCTTCAACTACATCTCCTACTTTTACGAAATCACCAGCACTTCTTAAGTGAGTTGACCACGACATTTCTGAAACGTGAATTAAACCTTCAACACCTGGAGCAACTTCTACGAATGCACCGTAATCAGCAAGTACTACTACTTTACCTTTTACTTTGTCTCCAACTTTCAAGTCAGCAGAAAGAGCATCCCAAGGATGAGCTTCTAATTGCTTCATACCTAACTGGATTCTTGTTTTCTCATCATCAAAATCAAGGATTACCACTTTCACAGTCTGTCCGTCTTCCAGGATTTCTGATGGGTGATTCACTCTGCTCCAAGAAAGATCGGTAATGTGGATTAATCCATCTACACCTCCTAAGTCAACGAATACACCGTAAGAAGTAATATTCTTAACAGTACCTTCTAATACCTGACCTTTTTCTAACTGAGCGATGATCTCTTTTTTCTGACCTTCGATATCTGCTTCGATTAACGCTTTGTGAGATACGACAACGTTTTTGAATTCCGGGTTGATTTTCACAACTTTGAATTCCATTGTTTTACCTACGAACTGATCGTAATCTTTAATTGGTTTCACGTCGATTTGAGAACCTGGTAAGAATGCTTCAATACCATGAACATCTACGATCATACCTCCTTTTGTTCTTGATTTTACAAAACCATTAACGATTTCTCCAGTTTCGTGAAGTTCGTTCACTCGATCCCAAGCTTTCAGGATTCTGGCTTTTCTGTGAGATAATTGTAATTGACCTGATTTATCTTCTCTTCTGTCAACCATTACTTCAACCTCATCACCTGCTTTAAGCGCTGGATTGTAACGGAATTCGTTTAAAGAGATTACTCCTTCAGATTTGAAGTTGATGTCAACAATCGCTTCTTTGTCAGTAAGTCTTACAACTTTACCGATAAGAACGTCGTTGTCCTGAAGATTGTTAAGAGATCCGTTATAGATTTCTTCCAGATCACTTTTCTCCTGTCTGGATTCTGCATCTAGACCTGATTCAAATGAATCCCAATCAAACTGTTCTGGAGCTACGTTTTGGTTCAAAAGAACCTCTGCTTTGTCTGTCGTTTCTGACATAATTAAATAATTTGTATTCTCTATCTTTCAATATCTGGCTTAATGTGGTTGTTTGAAAAATACAGAAGATGTTAGTTGTTAATGTTTTACCTTAGCCAAATGCTTCCACAAAAAGTGGTGCAAAATTACGCTATTATTTTACAATACCTATTATTATCAATGAAATTTATGATGATTTTATGATAAAAAAAGACTTTAATAAATGCATTCCCTTACCTTTGCAAAATGGAATTACAGACAATTTATCAAAACCTGCAGATTCAGGATCTGAATCAAATGCAGAAAACGACTTATAAAGCTTCAGAAAACAACAAAGACGTTATTCTTCTTTCGCCTACAGGATCAGGGAAAACACTGGGTTTTCTATTTCCCGTTTTAAGAAATTTAAAGAGAAACACCACCGGAATTCAGGCGATTATTTTAGTACCGTCCAGGGAATTAGCACTACAGATTGAGCAGGTTTTCAAAAGCATGGGCACCGATTACAAAGTTACGGTTTGCTACGGCGGTCACGATAAAAAAATAGAAGTTAACAATTTAATTGAAGCTCCTGCACTATTAATAGGAACTCCGGGGAGAATTGCTTACCATTTAAAAAATAACAATTTCGACCCTTCAACCATCGAAACAATGGTTTTGGATGAATTTGACAAATCACTGGAATTTGGTTTTCATGATGATATGAGTTTCATTATTAATGAAATGCCCAATCTTTCGCAAAGAATATTGACTTCTGCCACCGCAATGCCGGAAATCCCGGAATTCACCGGAATCGACCGTCCTGAAAAGGTTGATTTTCTGAAAGTTTTGGAAATAAAACCAGATTTTCAACTGAGGAAAGTAATGACTACTTCAGAAGAAAAGTTAGAAACGCTATTTACTTTACTGTGTAAAATCGGGAATAAAAGAACCCTCATTTTTTGCAACCACCGGGACGCGGTCGACCGTATTTCGGAACTACTCAAGGAAAAAGGAATCTCACGAGAAACCTTTCACGGCGGGATGGAACAAGATGAAAGAGAACGTGCTTTGCTCAAATTCAAAAATGATTCTTCCCGTATTTTAATCACCACCGATCTAGCTTCCAGAGGTTTAGATATTCCTGAAGTGGAATCGATTGTCCATTATCAATTGCCTCCGAAAGAAGACGCTTTCGTTCACAGAAACGGACGGACTGCCAGAATGAACGCAAAAGGTTTTGTCTATTTAATAATGACAGAGGATGAAAATTTCCCTTTCATTAAAAAAAACACACCCGAAGAAATTCTTACCCAGGATTATAAAATGCCGGCTAGAACGCCTTTTCTAACCATTTATATCAGCGCTGGAAAAAAAGATAAAGTAAATAAAGTGGACATCGTAGGTTTTTTAATTAAAAAAGGAGAACTGCAAAAAGAGGATATTGGACTGATTGAAGTAAAAGACACTACTTCTTATGTCGCGGTAAACAGGCAAAAAGTGGTTGCTTTGCTAAAAAAATTAGAAAACCATAGACTGAAGAATAAAAAACTGAAAATCGAAATTGCTTATTAAAAATACCACGAATACACGAATTTTTCTTCAATGGGATGAAAATAAAAAACACTCCGCTGGTTTCTATAACCTCCATCAATTTTTAATTCGTGTATTTGTAGCAAAAATGACCGATAAAAATAAGTTTGCCCTGAAAATGAGCAATATTCTATTCAGAAAAGTCTTAATTTTTATGTAATTTTGTTTTTTGACCTTTTCCAAATGAAAATTAATTTACCAGATAAGCTCTATTATTCTATTGGCGAAGTTTCCAAAGCTTTTGATGTCAATGCTTCGCTGATTCGTTATTGGGAGCAGGAATTTCCTATCATAAAGCCCAAGAAAAACAAAAAAGGAAACCGATATTTTACTCCGGAAGACATTAAAAACCTGAAGATAATATATCATTTGGTTAAAGAAAAAGGCTATACGCTCGACGGCGCCAGAATCGCTTTAACTACCAACTCTAAAATCTCTGAAACCGTCTCGATGATTGACCGGCTAGAGTTTGTAAAAGCTGAATTACAAAAATTAAAAGAATCACTCGCAGAAAGACCCGAATAAAAATAACTGTTTTTGTTAATAAAAATAGGTGTTTTTCACTTTTATACGATTTTTTTTCATAATAGCTTTACGGAAAATTACTATCATGAGATTCTCCGTACCATTATCAGCAGCAAAAAATTATTTTCTGGGCTTTGCAGTAGCCTGTATTTTTTTGGGGTCTGGCTTGTACTTTTTCAATACCGACAAAACTGACGAAAAAGCACCGCTCACTTTTTTAGAGAGTTTAGAAACAGAAAACCTCACGACTAAAAAAGTCAGTTTAACCAAATTTAATCCGAATGACCTCGATGAACAGCAATGGATAAATTTAGGATTCTCTGAACGGCAGGTAGCCACCATCCTTAAATATAAATCTGTGGTGGGCGGAAATTTCAGTTCAAAGGAACAGTTCAGGAAATGCTATGCCATTTCGGAAGAAAAATATATGGAATTAGAACCGTATCTGCTTCTTCCCGACCACGCAAAAAAATCGAATTCTTACCAAAATTATGTGCGCAGTTACAGCTCCGGAAGAACTTACTACAGCGCTGCCACTTCACCGAAGAAAGGGTTATCTATTCCCGGAAAATTTGATCCTGACGCTTACAGCATCAATGATTTTATTAATTTAGGTTTTACAGAAAAGCAAGCCATTTCGATTTTGAAATATAAAAACTATCTGGGTGGAAGTTTTATCAGCAAAGAAAAATTTAAAGAATGCTATATCATCAGCGAAGAAAATTACAGAAAACTGGCCCCTTATTTACTTCTTCCTGAAACAGCTTCTGGAAACAGTTTCGAAAAAAAAACCTTTCCAAGCCAGACTTCCTCCCATGAAAAACCAGCGGTTACTTATTCCCAATTTGACCCAAACACGACCAACCTTGAAGGCTGGAAAAATCTGGGTTTTTCTGAAAAACAAGCACAGGTAATCATTAATTACAGAGACAAAAATCTGAAAGGAAGCTTTAAATCATTAGAAGACATCGCCCGTTGCTTTGTAATTTCTGCGGAAAAATTTGAACAGTTAAAACCCTATATCATTTTAAATTCCCAAAATCTAAATAATAGAAACTTACCAAATCCGCCTGTTACTATAAACAGTCCTCCTCCTTATCAAAACGCCAAATCGCCAGGTAATGACGAAACAAAAACAGATTTTACGAAAACAGATTTGAATAAAATCACTTTCAAACAATTGATAGAGTTTGGCTTTGATGAGAAAAGCGCGGCAAGTTATATAGGATTTCGAAATAAATTAGGAGGATTCGTTTCTGCCAGGCAGATTGTCGACACCTATAATATCGACAGAGATCTCGCTGAAAAGTTGATAGCAACCGCACCTTTATCTACAGATAATATCCCGAAATATGCTCTGATGGACGCCCCGGAATCTTGGTTGAAAAGCCATCCGTACTTTAAATACTACGCCGATAAAATCATCTACTATAGAATCAGCTATTCGGATGAGAAAAAATTTTTCAGAACAATGAACATCAAACCCGAAGCAGAGCAGAATATGAGATTATACCTTAAATAAAAAATCAGCTTCCGGGGAAGCTGATTTTTTATAAAACACCGTCATTATTAGTTTTTGATAAACTTCAATGATTCTTTATCAAGTTTTAAAATATAGACGCCAGGATTCAACTTTTGAACATTGATGAAGTTTTTATTCTTAAACGGTAAATTCTCCTGCTGAATAAATTTTCCTGAAATATCGTAAATAGAAGATTTTTGAATTTTCTCAACCTGCTTTCCTTTGATGTATAAAGTATTTCCAACCGTAGGATTCGGGTACACAGACCAGTCGTTACTGCTGTAAATACTGACATCGGAAGCTGCTAAAACTCCTAAATTCTCACAATAATCTGTCGGGTAACTTTGCCACTCCGAAAGCGAAAAAGTTTTGGCAGGATTCGTCACTGATGGCAATCTATAAAGGGAAACATCGGATAAAGTTGATGAATTATTCATTCCGTAAGTTCCGATCGCCTCTACGGTGGTGGTATTATATTTCAATTCCATATAATTACTTCCCACGAAAGTCATTTGTGGAGCTGCGGAAACAAACTTCGCCTGTTCATTAGTAATGCAAGATAAATTAGCTCTCGGATTAAGAACTACAAAAGTTTCGTTATGCTCCACAGTTCCTTCCAATTCATAAGGAGCCGGAGAATAATAATTTGTTCCGCTATAGAACTGAATATTAATCCGGTAATTATTCAGATTAACAGCATGCCCGGTTTTATTCGTGATTTCAATAGCTTTATTATCAGCTGTTCCTTCCAAATATTTGGTAATCATTAAATCTTTTGCATAAATATCCTCATCTAAAGTGGTTACGGACAACAAATTACTTTCCGGTGATTCGGTGTAATTTCGGTAATATGCTTTTACCGTAAATTGATAAGAAGTAGACGGAGAAAGGTGATCTGCCGTAAAATTTGCATTTTTTGTATAGCCAACCGAATTTCCGTTTTGAAAGATTTTATATCCCAAAACATCGCGATCTGAAGAAGGAGTCCAGATTAAATTAACAAAATACGCACTGGTCTGCGAACTGCTTAAATTCTGTGGAGCTTGCGGAGTTATGACCGCGTGATTTTGCGACCAAATTGAGTCGACCCATTCCGGATGATCGATGAAGGGATTTCTGTTTTTCTGAATCGCATACACCGCATTGTTTCTCTCAACTTCTTTAGGCGAAACGGGATCATTCTTATGCCATTGCAGAAGCATTGCTAAAAACCAATCTTCATAAGCCTTCTCTTCTGTTCCATCCAGAGGGCTTGTGTCATTTGCTGGCGAAGTACCGTTATAGTAATTGAAAGAATTTAATTTTCCTTCATACCGAACCACATAATACAATAAAGTTCTGGCAATATCACCTTTAAATTCGGAATTTGGCTCATAGACTCTGCCAGTATAAGCGGAATTTGGCGTGCCGTTTTTACTGATTTTAGAACCATTGGTAAAAGTGTAATAATTCGGTGTTCCTGCAATTCCGTAAGGATAATTACTTCTTAGTTGATTAATTTTCGCATCGGTAGGGATCACAAAAAACAAATCAGAATACATAGGATAATTGCTGTTGAAACTACTTTGCGGCATCATGTGTTCGCGGTTATACCCCAACCCTTCGGTTGCGGCAGAACTGATGAGATTTTCTTTGGTATAATGATAAGCAGTGGTTCCGTTTGGATTATTGCTGTACATATCCAGTAAATAAGTAGTGTTCGATGCATCATAATCATAATAATGATCCACGTCGGTTTGTCCATAGAAATTGGGCAAATCGCCATAATGCCAGGTAATGGTTTTGGAGGAAATGATATCATGAAGTTTCGATTTTAGTTCATACCCATTAAGCCCAGAAGTTCCGTCATAATAATTTGTCGGCGATTGAGAAAAAAAGAAGACAGGCAATAAGAAAACAGAAAATAAAAGTTGTTTCATTGTTAAAATTTTGGATTGCTAAATTAGTTAAATAACTAATGTTTGATAACTAAATCATTAATTTTTTATGAATTTTTTAAACACTGACAATACTTTTTGAAAAAAGAACCATCTATCACATATATTTTAAAGTTAAAAAAAATTTTCTTAATACATCATTTTAATTATCTTTGAAAACAAAAATAATATATGAACAGCGAGACTACTCACAACCTTAATATGATCGCAGAAACCGCCAGAGATTTTGCAGAAAAAAATATTCGTCCTAACATTATGGACTGGGACGAAAGCCAAACTTTCCCCGTAGAATTATTTCACCAGCTGGGTGATATGGGATTCATGGGAATCGTGATTCCGGAAGAATATGGTGGTTCGGGTCTGGGTTATCACGAATATGTGACTATTCTGGATGAAATCTCACAGGTAGATCCTTCGATAGGACTTTCTGTCGCTGCCCATAATTCACTGTGTACCAACCATATTTATGAATTCGGGAATGAGGAACAAAGACACAGATGGTTGCCGCAACTCGCTTCCGGTAAAGTCATCGGTGCCTGGGGATTAACCGAACATAACACCGGATCCGACTCTGGTGGTATGAGCACTACTGCCGTAAAAGATGGTGACGACTGGATTATTTCAGGAGCAAAAAACTTTATTACGCACGCCATTTCAGGAGATATCGCTGTAGTAATGACCAGAACCGGCGAAAAAGGAGCCAGAAATAATTCTACTGCCTTTGTTTTAGAAAAAGGAATGGCCGGATTTACGTCAGGTAAAAAAGAAAACAAATTGGGAATGCGCGCCTCAGAAACAGCAGAACTTATTTTTGACAGCGTAAGAGTTCCCGATGCAAACCGTTTAGGTGAGGTTGGTTCCGGCTTCAAACAGGCGATGAAAATCCTGGATGGAGGTAGAATTTCTATTGCTGCCTTAAGTTTAGGAATTGCAAAAGGTGCTTATAAAGCGGCTTTGAAATATTCGAAAGAAAGACATCAGTTCGGAAAAGCAATCAATCAGTTCCAGGCGATTAATTTCATGTTGGCAGATATGGCCACCGAAATCGATGCTGCCGAATTATTGATTCAGCGTGCTTCAAATCTGAAAAATGCCAAACAGCCAATGACCAAAGAAGGCGCAATGGCAAAATTATATGCTTCTGAAGCCTGTGTAAGAATTGCTAATAATGCCGTTCAAATTTTCGGAGGTTATGGTTATACCAAAGATTTCCCGGCTGAAAAATACTACAGAGATTCTAAACTCTGTACGATTGGAGAAGGAACTTCTGAAATCCAGAGATTGGTTATCGGAAGAGAAATTTCAAAATAATTCTTGTAGAAAAAAATATAATTAAAAGCTGCTTCATTCATGAGTCAGCTTTTTTATTTATTAAACTGAATGTATATATTTGTTAAAATTAAAAATTGAATGGATAAAATAGATTCCCTAAATCAGGTTGCAGAATTTCACAAAACATTTAATGCGCCTGTACTGGAAAAACCGGCAATTCCCGACTTTGACCGGTGCAACTTGAGAATTGCACTTTTGCAGGAAGAATTAAATGAACTGAAAGACGCCATCGCCGACAAGAATATGGTGGAAATTGCAGATGCTTTGTGTGATTTACAATACGTTTTAAGCGGAGCCGTTTTGGAATTTGGGTTGGGCGAAAAATTTGTCAGATTATTTAATGAAGTTCAGCGCTCCAATATGTCTAAAGCGTGCGCAAACCAACAGGAAGCTGCAGAAACAATCGCATTTTATAAGGAAAAAGGTGAAGCTGCTTACGCGCAAAATTCCGGGGATAAAATTAATGTACACCGCCTGTCTGATCACAAAGTTCTCAAAAACCTCTATTACTCACCCGCAGATCTGAAAACCATCCTGGAAGAATAATTATAATAATCCATTTTCAATTACCTATACAATGAGAAATTTCACTAAAACAATACTCACTGCATCTACGCTGTTTCTTGCGTTACAATCCTGCAATTCACAGAAAATTGTGATAAACCGTGAAGTAGAGACAAAAAATGATGGAAAAATGCTTTTAGGACCTCAAACAAAAAATCAACTCTTAAAAGAGCCTTACAACGAATGGTTCGGAAAAGAACACGACGAATACCAAATTGATCAGAAAGCAATTGCCGAACTGAAAAAAGAAAAACTGAATTCTTACAATATCACTTTGGTAATGGGAACCTGGTGTGAAGACAGCCACCGCGAAGTTCCCAGATTATTCAAAATATTGGAAGCGGTTGGATATCCGGAAAATAAACTTACCATGATCGCGGTCAACCGTAAAAAAGAAGCTCCGAACGGCGAAGAAGGCCCCTTAAATATTCAGCGGGTCCCGACCATCATCGTACAGAAATACGGCAAAGAAATTGGCAGGATTATTGAAAGTCCTTCAACAGGATATCTGGAAAGAGATTTAGTGGATATCCTTAAAAAAGACAATACATCCCTCAAAGATTTAATAAAGTAAATTTGAAAGCAAACCAAAAACCATTATTCTTTATCGCCGGCGCAGTAGTGATGTTGCTCCTCTTTTTTCTGTGGAATTCTTTAACAAAAAAAGCTGAAGACAAAGTTCAGAACGATTATTACATCATTACCAATCAAATAAGAAAGCTGAATAAACTGGTCGTGCTGGAACAGGATTTCTCGAGCATGCAGAAAACGAAAATCACCTCACAGATGTTAGGCAGCTCGCTGCTACCTTCCTCTGAAAAGCAGATTATCACCTTTACCAAAACCAATGCACAGGTAACCTACGACTTGTCTAAAATGAAAATAAAAGTTGATTCTATCAATAAAAAACTCATTATTACAGAATTACCAAATGCAGAAATCCGAATCATTCCAAGCGTTGAAATTCAATCTTTGGATGACGCTTTCTTTAATCGGTTTACCAGCAAAGATTTTCAGAAAATCACCAAATCAGCAAAAGACAACGCTTATAAAACCGTCAACCAAAACCGACTTCGGGATGAAGGTAAAAAACAACTTTTAAAAGATTTAGATCAAATATTTGTTTTGGCAAAGGCTTTGAACTATAAAATAGAAGACCAGACCGGTCAGATCGATTTATCAAAACTTTAATTATCAAAGTATGGATTCTCCCAAAAATAAAAAAAACAAAGAAGCCCGCGTAAAAAAGGAAAATGAGGATTTACCCAATCTACCGGCCGCCACTGAAGAAATAAAAAATGAACATGCTGTAAAAAAACAAATTAAAAAAAGTTCCCGATTACAGCCCGATGGCAAGACTGACAATACAGATCAAAACAGCGAAAATTAATTTTCGCTGTTTTTTATTGTTAAAGTATTATTAAAGTCCGTCAGCACCAGCCAAATGTCACACAATTTGCATGCAATATGTTACGCATACCATTTTGCAGAATCCAACAAATTTTCAGCAATGACATATACTATAACCGGAGTTTTCCCAACCATCGACGACGCAATTTCAGCAGCCAAAAGCTTAACCAAAGCAGGATTTATCAAACAATTTCCTGGTTTTACAAAAAATACTAAATTTCAACCTGAATCTTTGATAGAAGATCATTTTATCGACCGGAATGAAATTTCAGTGTATACCCCCAACTTAAACCGGGCGCATAAAGCGAAAAATATTTTGATAAAATTTGGAGCTGAACTCAATAAGATAACAGGCATCTGCCAAGAAAAAATACAGGATGCAAAACTAGCAAAGACCTCGTTTATGCACTCTAGAAAGAGAAAAAAACTAAAGAAAAGTAATATCAAGTTTAACCAGGAGCCATTAAACTGATGCCTCATCAATATTTTTTTTAATAGTTAGAAATCGTCTCAAAATGAAAATATAGGGACGATTTCTTATTTTGAAGATGAGTTTAACAACTTCAGAAAATAAACTTTTCATTTTCAAAATCCAAACCCTTTATCTTCAACACTCAAAAATTTCTCATATTTTGGAACTGAATACCATCAGTTTGCACTAATGGATAGTTTTCAATAAAAGACAATCCGATAAAGCAAAAAAATCCTTATTTTTGCAACTTAAATTTTTAGTTCAAAATGATTAAAATCACTCTTCCCGATGGAAGCATCAAAGAATTTGAAGGCGCGATAACTCCGCTTGACGTAGCAAAATCAATTAGCGAAGGTTTGGCAAGAAACACCATTTCCGCAATTTTAAACGGAACACAGGTAGAAACAACCACTCCTATAACCACAGATTCTACGCTTCAATTGCTGACCTGGAACGATGATTTGGGTAAAAAAGCATTTTGGCATTCCTCTGCTCACCTTTTAGCACAGGCGATTATGGAGTTTTATCCGGAGGCAAAATTAACGATAGGTCCGGCAATTGAGCAGGGTTTTTACTATGACGTAGATTTCGGCGACGAATCTTTATCAGAAAAAGATTTTGAGAAAATAGAAAAGAAAATGCTGGAGAATGCAAAAAAAAATACAACCTTCAGTCTATACCCTGTTTCAAAAGCAGATGCGCTAAAAGAATACGCCGACAATCCATATAAAACAGAATTAATTTCTAACCTGAATGATGGGGAAATTACTTTCTGTACCCACGATAACTTCACAGACTTATGTCGTGGCGGCCATATTCCGTCAACCGGAATTGTAAAAGCAGCAAAAATTCTTAACGCAGCCGGAGCTTATTGGAGAGGAGACGAAAAAAACAAACAGTTAACCCGCGTGTACGGAATCACTTTCCCGAAACAAAAAGATTTAACTGAATATTTAGAACGTCTTGAAGAAGCAAAACGGCGCGACCACAGAAAACTGGGTAAAGAATTAGGAATCTTTGCTTTCTCTGAAAAAGTAGGTGCAGGTTTACCGTTATGGTTACCAAAAGGGACTGCACTCCGCAAAAAACTCGAGGATTTCCTATCGGCTGCTCAGAAAAAATCAGGGTACGAATTCGTAATGACGCCGCATATTGGTGCCAAAGAATTATACGTAACATCCGGTCACTGGGATAAATACGGCGCTGACAGTTTTCAGCCCATCAAAACTCCAAACGAAGGTGAAGAGTTTATGTTAAAACCAATGAACTGTCCACATCACTGCGAAATCTATAAAGTGGGGCAATGGTCTTACAAAGATTTACCAAAACGTTTTGCAGAATTCGGAACGGTTTACAGATATGAGCAATCAGGAGAACTCCATGGTTTGACCAGAGTCCGTGGCTTTACCCAGGATGACGCACACATTTTCTGTACACCAGATCAGTTGCTGGCAGAATTCGAAAATGTAATTGATTTAACATTGTATGTTTTTAAATCTTTAGGATTTGAAGATTTTGTCACTCAGGTTTCTTTAAGAGATCCGGAGAACAAAGAAAAATATATCGGCAGCGATGAAAACTGGAAAAAAGCAGAAGATGCGATTATACAGGCTGCTCAAAAGAAAGGCTTAAACTATGTGATTGAATATGGCGAGGCAGCTTTCTATGGTCCGAAACTCGATTTCATGGTCAAAGATGCACTCGGTCGTAAATGGCAATTGGGAACGATTCAGGTAGATTATAATTTACCGGAAAGATTTGACCTCTGGTACAACGGAAGCGATAATGAAAAACACCGGCCAGTGATGATTCACCGTGCGCCATTCGGTTCTATGGAAAGGTTTATTGCAATTTTGCTGGAAAATACAGCAGGAGATTTCCCTCTTTGGTTAGCTCCAAATCAGTTCACTATTTTACCAATAAGTGAAAAATATGTGGATTATGCAAAAAAAGTTTCACAATTGCTGGAAAATCACGATATTTGTGGACTGGTTGATGAACGAAACGAGAAGACGGGTAAAAAAATCCGGGATGCAGAATTACAGAAACTGCCATTTATGCTGATCGTAGGTGAAAATGAAGAAGGTACCGGAACAGTTTCTGTAAGAAGAAGAGGTGAAGGTGATCTGGGCACCATGAGCGTAGAAGACTTTATCAATTACTTCAAAAAAGAAGCAAAAATTTAAAAAAAATAGAATTTAACCAATTAAAATAAGACACCATAGCACAAAAATTTCATTACAGAGGTAGAGGTCCACAGAGACGTGTTCAAGAAGATTTGCACCAGATTAATCAAAAAATCCGGGCAAGAGAAGTACGTTTAGTAGGTGATAATGTGGAACCAGGCGTTTATCCGCTAGAAAAAGCTCTTGAAATAGCAAAAGATCAGGAATTAGATTTAGTGGTTATTTCAGATAAAGCAGAACCTTTTATTTCCAGAATTCTGGATTATAAAAAGTTTCTTTATGAGCAAAAAAAGAAGCAGAAAGAACTAAAGGCCAAACAAGTAAAAGTGACCGTAAAAGAAATCCGATTCGGTCCGCAAACCGATGAGCATGATTACGATTTCAAGAAAAAACACGCCGAAAAATTCTTAGAAGAAGGTTCAAAACTGAAAACTTACGTTTTCTTTAAAGGCCGTTCAATCATCTTTAAAGATCAGGGAGAAATCCTTCTTCTTAAGTTGGCTCAGGAATTAGAGCACGTTGGAAAAGTTGATCAATTGCCGAAATTAGAAGGCAAGAGAATGATTATGATGATGAGCCCGAAAAAACCGGCTAAGTAAATTTGATGATCAGTTGATTTTTCAACTTTGAATTATAAAATAGCAAAGAGATTCTTTTGAATCTCTTTTTTTTTGCGTTAAAATCAAATATCTTTTTTACAATCGTACGCTGAAAATAACAATGGAAGAGGGAAAAAATAATGTTTAGACAAGACAGTTTAATTACAGAAAAATTTTCATTTAAAGAAACTTTACCGAAATTTCCGTTTCAGGGTTTGTGTTAAAAACTTGTAAAGTTGACTATAGGCATTGATTTTGTCATCATTTTTGATATGATATCAACTACCAAATTACCATTAATAATATTAAAAAATTAAAATTATGTCGTATACCATCGTGGGAATGTTCCCGAACAATGAAGATTTAGATAGAGTCGAAAGACAATTGGAAAGTGCCGGTTTTCCAAAACAAGATTATACTGTTTCGCGCTATTCCACTTCAGCATTAGACGACAAATCCTCAGGTTTTAATCATTTCAAGGAAGATGAAAAAACTTCGGGATTTTGGCATTGGCTTTTCGGTGATAATGAAGATGAAAAAAATAAATACAGTTATGCGGGTACAAAAAGTAATATTGTAACCGTTTACACCGATGAAATGGATCGTGCGGAAAAAGCGAGAAAAATCATGAACGATGAAGGAGCAATTAACGTCAACGAATTTACAAAAGAAAGATATCCCGAAACCGCTCAAAAACATCATGATCTAAGTGAAGCGGAGCGCGCCAGAATAATCAGCAAAGCAAAAAACAATCTCTATTTTACCGACGCAACCCGGTTTTATGATGCCACAAGCGATGGTATGGAATCGGATATGGACTCTGAAGGAAGTCGAAATACCTTTTAAAAAAAATTATTTCACATCAATTTCGTTATTATTGAAATCGTTTTTTTAGCCTGAAAATGATTTCAATGATGAGCCCTAAAAATCCTGCTAAATAAATTTGATGATCAGTTGATGTACTGATTTCTTGCTAACATTGCTTTGATTGATAAACTAAAAAAGAGACTCTAACGAATCTCTTTTTTAGTTAAATACTAATTTATAAAATTTCAGCCTCAGTTATCAAAATCAAAGTGCCAGTTTATCCGTTTCAAAACGTCCCTTTTGGTGTAAATACCGGTATCGCAAACTTATGAGCAATCCGAAAAAAGTCATTCCGACACCGACCAGTGCAGGGTAATTGAATGCATATCCTTTTTCTAACGGAATTCCGCCCAAAAAAGCTCCCAAAGCATTCGCAATATTAAATCCTGCCTGCATAAAAGCGGCTGCCATCATTTCGCTTCTTGGTGCCGCCTTCATCATCATAATATTAATCGGTGCTGCAACAGCCATAGAAAGTGCTCCACAGATAAAAGTTAGCACCAGAGAAACACTTTGATATTCTGAAAGGAAAAATACTCCGACTAAAGAAAACATCATTGAAAACAATAAAAGGGAGCATGTTTTTTCCGGACCCAACCGGTCAGATAAAAATCCACCGGCCAGGTTTCCGACGACCATTCCTGCACCGGCAAGTACCATTACATAGGCCATGTGAGCACTGTCAATTTTTGACACTTCGGTCATTAAAGGCGTGATATAGCTGAACCACGTAAATAATCCTCCGAATCCGATGGCTGTGATGAGTAAAACTAACCAAGATTGTTTGTGTTTTAGAAATTTTAATTCTTCTAAAAAGTGAGTCTCTCCTTTTCTTTCTATTTCCGGAAGCCAAAATTTTAAAGACAGCACGGTGACCACCCCGATGATTCCAACAATCACAAAATACCACCGCCAGTGAAAGATGTGACCAATATAGGTAACGAAGGGGACCATTGCGAGATTCGCGACGGTAAGTCCCGTAAACATCAGTGATATGTTAAATGCTTCCTTGCCTTTCTGTGCCATTCTTGCAGCAACCACCGTTCCCACTCCGAAGAATGCACCGTGTGGTAAACCTGAAAGAAATCTGATGATCAGCATGGTAGTATAATCGGGCGCAATTGCCGAAAGACCATTAAATAAAGTAAAAATAACCATTAAGGCAATCAATACTTTTTTGGGCGGAAATCTCACCGCATATCCAATGATTAAAGGCGCTCCGATGACCACGCCAAAAGCATACGCCGAGATCAAATGCCCTGCTTGTGGAATGTTGACTTGTAAAGTATCTGCGATGTCCGGCAATAACCCCATTACCGCAAATTCCGTCGTTCCTATTCCTAAACCTCCGATGGCCAGAGGTATTATTCTTTTATCTAACTTCATTCTCCTATTTTCAAGGTGCAAAAATGAGGAAAATATTCAACGATTACTTCAATTTCTGTTATTTAAATCTGATTTGTGTGATTGATGGTATCAGTAAGAAAATTCACAAAAGATGTTTTTCCATTTTAATGTTTGCTCTTTCGTAAAGGCCTTCATCCAGCTTAATTTCAGAAAAACCGTATTTACGGTAAAGGTGAATGGCAGATTCTAATTGCGTATTGGAGTATAAAATTAAAGTTTTTAGGTGTTTTTGTTTCGCAAAATCTAAGCAATGCTCCATTAAAAGTGTTCCGATTTTGTAGCCTTGTGCCTTTTCAGAGACGGCCATTTTTCCTAATTCATAAACACTTTCTGTTTTCTTTAACAGGGAAACGGTGCCCACAATTTCATCATTAAGTTTTGCATAAAAAATAAATCCATCTTTATCAATGATCTCTTTTTTTGGATTTGAAAGCGACTGAATATCACTTTCCTCTATCCGAAAATACTTTTCCAGCCATTCGTAATTGAGGAGTTTGATGGCTTCTTTCAGGTCGTCAGAATATTCTATTATTTCAATTTTATTTTGGATCATGGTTTTTATAAATCGGTTTTTATAAAGGACTGTAAAGCTTCCTACAAAAATAATTTAAAAATGCGGAACGTTAAATATCGGCAGAATCTTTTGGAATTAAAACTGTTCTGCGGAATCGGCGGTTATTTCCGACAGAGATTGCAGCGAGCAAATTACCGGAAATAAAGTTAATGATGTTTTCGGATTAAAGTAGTAGAATTTGCAAGGGAGGAAATGGAAACTGCCAAAGTGGGATATTTAAATTAAAACAAAAATATGGCTAAAATCCTTGTTGCAGATAGATAGATTTTCGAACGTTTTTATTTTATCCCAAATTGTTTAACCATCCAATGATTAGTATGATTATCCACTAAATCTTTTTTAATTTTCTCATCTTTTGTATCTAAATATTTATAGACTTTTAGCGGAACAGAGTTTGGATATTGAATTAAGCTATTTGAAATTATTTCAGCAGACTCTTTCGTTGCTCCAGCAGAGTTTAAAGCTTCCGCTTTATAAATATTAATAATTATAGGAACACTTCCGTAAGTGTTTTTCAATTCGCTTTCTAAATCTTTGATCAAATTAATCTGAAAATTTGGATCAGGCTGTTTTCCAACTGCAGCGGTTTCAGTAATATGGTTTTGGTATAGCAAAAACATAGTTAGTATCTGCAAATTTTTTGCTTTTTTATCAGAATATAACTTTTGAATTCTTTGGGAAATGTCTTCGCTTAATTCCCCTTGATCAGATTGTAATCCTTGTTCGTAGAAATCATTGAAAAGATGATATACTGTTTTGTCAGCTTTGTCAGTTTTTGAATCTTTTTTTATTTTTTCAATAAATGTTTTATAATCTTCAGAATTTTGGGAAAATAAATTGAGGGAAATTAAGAGTAAAAAGAATAGTATTAAATTTTTCATTTTTTAATAAGTTTTACTTGGTGGCGTTCATCTAAAACTACGGGCAACAAAACCATTACCCGGACAAGTCGGACATCTTCGTCATTCATTATCATCTCAAATATAAAGAATAATTCCCACAAAAGATCTAAATTTCATCAACGATAATCATATCGGCACACAAAATCTTCTAATTAACAAAACGCTCCCGCGTGAGGGATCGCAGCGGTTACCCCGGAATAAGCGGTGGGAAAGCTTTGGCATGAGGAGTATGAGCGGAGAGCCCGACCGGAAGGAGGGAATGGTTCCGTCGTCAGACGGGATAATGACCGACTGAAGGGCACGCCCAATTCTGAACTCAGGAACAAACTAACCTGCGAGAACCTTTATTGATATTCGGTCGTAATATGTTTTTGTAATTCACTGAAATTTCGTACTTTTGCAGTCTGAAAAATGTGTAGAATACTGTAAAGTGGGTGCACATGATAAGAAAATGACATTGATAACAAATAGATAAAATTAAGCAAAATGCCAAAATTAAAAACTAAATCAGGTGCTAAGAAGCGTTTTAAGCTGACCGGAACCGGAAAGATTAAAAGAAAAGGTGCTTTCAAAAGCCACATCCTGACCAAAAAAGAAACGAAGCAAAAGAGAAATCTTACGCAAACTTCTTATGTTGCAGAAGTGGACAAAAAGAGCGTTTTACGTCAATTAGCTTTAAAATAGTTTTTATAAATCAACCGGTTTATAAGAATTAACAAATTCAGAAAATTTAACCCTGAAACGGTGCAAACAAGTGTAATGAAATAATTTGCCGCCCTTTTCAAAAAAACAAATTTAATTATGCCAAGATCAGTAAATGCAGTAGCTTCAAGAGCTCGCAGAAAAAAAGTAATTAAGCTGGCGAAAGGTTTTTTCGGTAGAAGAAAAAACGTTTGGACCGTCGCTAAAAATGCCGTACAAAAAGCAATGCAATATGCTTACCGCGGTAGAAAAGAAAAGAAAAGAAATTTCAGATCTCTTTGGATCATGCGTATCAACGCTGGTGCAAGAGAACACGGAATGTCTTACTCCCAGTTTATGGGCGCTCTTAAAACGAACAACATCGAATTGAACAGAAAAGTTTTAGCTGATTTAGCAATGAATCACCCTGAAGCGTTCAAAGCAATCGTTGATCAAGTAAAATAAATGTAGAATTATTTGTTATCAATTATAAATCTCATACCACCAGGTATGAGATTTTTTTATGAGATATGCTCAGTTTTATATAAATTTTAAAAACTAAAGGTTGTTGACAAAAAAACACGCTTAAAAACAAATTGACAAAAGCTCTAAATGATGATGTTTTTTTTATAACGCAACGGCGCAACGGTTAGCTGACAATCATGCTGTTTTGCGTGTGTTTTTTAGGACGCAAGGACGTTACACTTAGCAAATGCGCAAGAAGAAACAAAATTAGATCGCTTATTAATCTGTGAGATCTGTGGAATCTGTGAGAAGTAAAAGCCCTTATATTACTTTCTATTTCTTTCCAGCAACACCTCTTCGATCTCAGTTAGAGAAAAAGATTTTGCTTTCAGCAAGATTAAAAAGTGATACAGCAAATCTGCCGCTTCATTTTTAAAAAGATCGGCATTATCATCTTTCGCTTCAATGACCAGTTCTACCGCTTCCTCCCCTACTTTCTGCGCCATTTTATTGATGCCTCTCTGGTACAATTGGTAGGTGTAAGAGTTTTCAACTTTGTCATCAATTCGTTCTGAAACCGTTTCCTCTAATTCATACAAAAATCCACTCGATTTTTTTCCGCCAAAACAACTGAAACTTCCGGTGTGACAAACATTTCCTGCTGGTTTTGCCTGAATTAAAAGCGCATCGGAATCGCAGTCTTCTTTAATGCTTTTTACATAAAGGTAATTTTCAGAGGTTTCTCCTTTTAGCCAAATCCTGTTTTTGGTGCGGCTGAAGAAATGAACCCGTCCGTCTTTCTGAGTTAATTCCAGCGCTTCTGCATTCATATAACCCAACATTAACACCTGTTGTGTGCGGGAATCCTGAATAATTGCGGGAACCAAACCGTTCCCTTTTTCAAAATCTATATTCATCTGTAATTTTTTATTGTTTTTAAATTAAATGTCATAAGCAAGCATCAGACTTTATTTGCGTTTATTGGTAAACTTGTTAATAGCGATTTCACCGTATGGCGAGTTTATTTCGTTTTAAATGCTGTTTAAGGTCAAAAATATTGACTTCATTGAAATGAAAAATACTCGCAGCCAAAGCGCCGGTCACTTTTGTTTTGGTGAAAACTTCGGTAAAATCCTCCATTTTTCCTGCGCCGCCGGAAGCGATGACCGGAAGTTGACAAACCCCGGCAACATTCTGCAACATTCGGATATCGAAACCGTTTTTCGTACCGTCAAAATCCATGGAAGTCAGCAATATTTCTCCGGCTCCGAGATCAGTAACGGTTTTCACCCAATCCAGCGTTTTCAGTTCCGTCTGAATTTTTCCACCATTAATGAAAACATAATCTTCACGATTAATATTCTTCGTATCAATCGCCACCACGACACACTGATTCCCGAATTGCTGTGCGAGTTCCCGAACGAGTTCCGGTCTCCGAACTGCCGCAGAATTGATGGAGACTTTATCCGCGCCGGCTTTTAATAAAGCTTCAACATCTTCTACAGAAGAAATTCCGCCACCAATCGTAAAAGGAATATTGATCTCCGAACTCAGTTTTTCAACGAGTTGAATCAAAGTTTTCCTGTTTTCTAAAGTCGCCGTAATATCCAGAAAAACCAATTCATCAGCACCGTCTTTGACATACTTCTTGGCAAGTTCCACAGGATCGCCGGCAATCCGTAAATCTTCAAACTGAATTCCTTTCACCGTTTTTCCGTCTTTGATATCCAGACACGGGATTATTCTCTTTTTCAACATTTAATTAAATTTTTGAAGTTCTTTTAAACTGATTTTTCCCTCGTATAAAGCTTTTCCGATGATCGCTCCGGAACAGCCGATCTGTTTTAAATCCTGCAAATCCTGTATTGAAGAAATTCCACCACTTGCTATTAATGAAATTTTGCATTGACTTAAAATCTCTTTATACAATTCAAATGAAGGCCCTTCCAACATTCCGTCTTTTGAAATATCGGTGCAGATGACTTCTTTCAATCCTTTCGTTTCATAAGATTGAATAAAATCCAGAACATCCAGATCAGAATCGGTTAACCAACCGGACGTTTTTATTTTCCGGTCTAAACAGTCTGCGCCTAAAATTAATTTTTCGGCACCAAATTCACTAATCCATTCTTGGCAAAGTCCCAGATTTTCAACGGCAATACTTCCGATTGTCACTTGATTCGCTCCGGCATTGAAAGCACTTTGCAAACTTTCTCGCGTTTTTATGCCACCTCCAAAATCAATAATTAAATTCGTTTGAACTGCGAGCATTTCTAAAGTTTTTAGATTTTGAATGGTTTTCGCTTTCGCCCCATCCAGATCGACCAAATGTAGATATTGGATTCCGTGCTCTTCATATTCTTTGGCGATATCCAAAGGATTTTCATGATAGATTTTTTTGGTGTCGTAATCGCCTTTCGAGAGACGTACGCATTTCCCGTCGATGATATCTATGGCTGGAATGAGTTTCATTTTTATTTTAGTTTTAAAACCACAAAAAGAACAAAAGTTTTTTACTCCTTAAAGCAACTCAAAAATCTATAAAAGAATGAGAATAAATACATTCCTTTTGTCAACTTTAGGAGATAAAATGTAAACTTTTACTTCTGTGACTTTGTGGTTAAAGTCTTTTATTTTAATTTTAAAAAATTTTCAAGAATCTTAGAACCAACATCGCCAGATTTTTCAGGGTGAAACTGCGTTCCATAAAAATTGTCTTTTTGCAAAGCCGCAGAGAAAGGTAAAATATAATCGCACTCGGAAGTCGTATTCTCTCCCACTTCACAATAGTAGCTGTGGACAAAATAGAAATTATCTTCTGCGGAAATTCCTTCTAAAAGTTTACCTTCTATCGCCTGTAAATTATTCCAACCCATGTGCGGAACAATATCGGTGGCGGGAAATTCCTTTACTTTCAGATCAAAAATCCCCAGACATTTGGTATTACCTTCTTCCGAAAAATTGCACAACAACTGTTGTCCCAAACAGATTCCCAAAAACGGTTGTTTCAAAGTCGGAATCAACGTATCTAAATTTCTCTGTTTTAAATAATTCATCGCTGTCGAAGCTTCACCAACTCCTGGAAAAATTACTTTTTCAGCATTTCTGATTTCCTCAGAATCTGAAGTGATGATGGTTTCAAAACCTAACTTTCTTACGGCATTTTCCACGGATTTTATATTTCCGGCGCCGTAATCGATGATTGCTATCATAATATACCTTTGGTACTTGGGATGGAAAAATTGTTTTGATCCTGCTTTACGGCATCGCGTAAAACTTTGGCAAAAGCTTTGAAAATAGATTCAATTTTGTGGTGTTCATTCTCGCCCTCACACTGAATATTGAGATTGCATTTTCCGGTATCCGTAAATGATTTGAAAAAGTGATAAAATAATTCCGTCGGAACATCGCCAATTTTTTCTCTTTTAAAATCTACATTCCAAACGAGCCAGTTTCTACCTCCGAAATCCAGTGCAACCTGCGCCAAACAATCGTCCATCGGCAAAGCAAACGCATATCTTTCTATTCCTTTTTTGGATCCCAAAGCCTGTTCAAAACAGGTTCCCAGAACCAAAGCCGTATCTTCGATGGTGTGATGTTCATCGACCTGCAGATCGCCATTGACCAAAATTTCCAAATCAAAATTTCCGTGTTTGGAGATCTGTTCTAACATGTGATCAAAGAACGCCAAACCCGTATTAATATTCGATTTTCCGCTTCCATCCAGATTCAGTTCGATGGTAATTTCGGTTTCTTTTGTTTTTCGGCTGATCTTTGCTTTGCGCGGAATCTGTTTTAAATATTGATAAATTTCATCCCAGCTTTCCGTGGTCAAAGTGGCGTCTTCCAAATTTTCCTTTCCAATAAAAATAGATTGTGTGCCTAAATTTTTCGCCAGTTCTACATCAGTTTTTCGGTCGCCAATGACGAAAGAGTTTTTCAGATCGTAATTTCCGTAAATGTATTTCTGCAGTAATCCGGTTCGCGGTTTTCTGTTGGGCGAATTTTCTGTTTCAAAACTGTTGTCAATAAGGAGATCAGCAAAAACAATATTTTCATTGGCTAAAATGGTCAGCATTTTCTCCTGAGGAATTCTGAAATCTTCTTCAGGAAAAGAATCCGTTCCCAAACCGTCCTGATTGGTCACCATGACCAATTCATAGTCGAGTTCGTTGACAATTTTGGCTAAATTCTGAATCACTTTCGGATAAAATTCCAGTTTTTCTAAAGAATCTACCTGTAAATTTATCGGCGGTTCTATAATTAAAGTTCCGTCACGGTCGATGAATAATACTTTTTTCATGATTTATATTTCTGATAATACGTTTAAAACTTTTAAATTCTCTTCAGGTTTCCCGACACTCAGCCGGAGACAATTTTTTAACTGCGGGTGGCGAAGACTTGTATAAATATTGGCTTCCTGTAATTTCTGATAAACCTTTTCGGCATCTTTAAATTCCACCAGAAAAAAATTAGCATGTGACGGATATATTTTGACAACCTCTTTATTTTCTGCCAAACCTTTCTTCAATTTTTCTTTCTCTGCTAAAATGGTCTGAATATTTTCAGCCTGTTCATCTTCTTTTTCCAATTGTTCCAAAGCCAGCCGCTGACTTTCTGAACTGATATTATACGGAGGCTTAAACCGGTTAAAAAACGCAGCAATTTCTACCGATGAAATCCCAACTCCAATTCTTAATCCCGCCATTCCATAAGCTTTAGACAACGTTTTTAAAACAATTAAATTCGGATATTGATTCAGTAAACTGACTGTTGATTCCAGAGGCGAAAACTCGATATATGCTTCGTCCACAACCACGATTCCATTAAAACTTTGAATAAAATACTCCAAATCATCAACCGAATTTCCTGTCGGATTATTGGGCGAACACAGGAACAAAATTTTAGCCTGAGTTTTTGAAATAGCATTTTCAAACTCCTTTTTATCCAACTGAAATTCTGAATTCAGCTGCAGTTTTTCAACTTGCACATTATTCATTTTCGCATAAATTTCGTACATGACAAAACTGGGATTGAAAACCATTACCGAATCTTTCCCCGGATCACAAAATATTCTCATGATCAAATCGATCAGTTCATCACTTCCGTTTCCCAAAAACAAATTTCCGGTTTCAACCTTATTGATTTCCGCCAGTTTTTGTTTTAACCGAACATTTTCAGCATCCGGATAGCGGTTGAAATTTCCGAAAGGATTTTCGTTGGCATCCAGTAAAATGAACTGGTTTTTGTTTTCAACCGGTCGCGAAGTCGAGTAGGATTTCATTCCCACCAAATGCGGTCTGATTGTCTTTTCTAAATTAAATTTCATTTTCTAAAGATTTTAAGCGAAGTGAAACTGCATTTTTGTGGGCCATCAAACCTTCTGCGGCAGCCATAATTTCTATTGTTTTTCCAATATTCTGAATCCCGGTTTTTGATATTTCCTGGATGGTTATTTTCTTGACAAAACTGTCGAGCGAAACACCGCTGTAATTCCTGGCAAAACCGTTGGTCGGCAAAGTGTGATTGGTTCCGCTGGCATAATCTCCGGCAGATTCCGGCGTATAATTTCCGAGGAAAACAGAACCGGCACTGGTGATTTTTGAAACAGAATTTCTGGGATTGTCAACCGCTAAAATTAAATGCTCCGGAGCATAAAAGTTACTCATTTCAATGGATTTATCAAGATTTTCCATTAAGATAAAAGAGCTTTTTTCCAAGGCAGATTTTGCGATTTCGTTTCGCGGAAGATCGGATAACTGTTTTTTAATTTCCTTTAAAGTTTCATTAAAAACAGTTTCATCTGTCGCAATAAAAATCACCTGAGAATCGGTGCCGTGTTCGGCTTGTGACAATAGATCTGCCGCGCAAAATTCCGGATTTGCAGTTTGATCGGCAATCACCAGAACCTCACTGGGACCCGCCGGCAAATCGATTGCCACATTATATTCCATGGCCAATTGTTTCGCCTGCGTAACATACTGATTTCCTGGACCGAAAATTTTATCTGCTTTAGAAATACTTTCTGTTCCAAAAGTTAAAGCTGCGATCGCCTGGGCACCGCCAACTTTAAATATTTTGGAAATTCCACACAGATTTGCCGTGTACAAAATCGCGGGATTGACCGAACCGTCGTTTTGCGGTGGCGTACACAAAATAATTTCTTTACAACCCGCAATCTGAGCCGGAATGGCCAACATTAAAACGGTAGAAAAAAGCGGCGCCGTTCCGCCAGGAATGTACAACCCCACTTTTTCAATCCCTCTGGATTCGCGCCAACAGACGACGCCTTCTGTGGTTTCAATTTCATCGGATTTCTCTTTCTGAGCAAAGTGAAATTGGTAAATATTCTCCTTTGCCTGAGAAACCGCCTCTTTTAATTCCGGTGAAACCTGATTGATAGCCAATTCTATTTCCTCTTTCGCAACCAATAAATTATCGATGTTTACCCGATCGAATTTTTCCGAGAATTTTTTTAATGCTGAATCACCTTCATTTCTAACTTCAATGAAAATTTCCTGAACGGTATTTCTCAAATTAGTTTTTTCAAGAACCGGCCTCTGTAAAAGAGTTTCCCAGGTATTCTGCGCTGGATATTTAATAATATTTTTCATATCTAATCATCTAATGTCTAATATCTAATCGTCTCCTTTCTAATTTTTCACAAAACCATTTTTTCGATTGGGATGACCAGAATTCCTTCGGCTCCACATTTTTTTAATTCATCGATAATTTTCCAGAATTCATTTTCACGAACTACCGAGTGAATACTGCTCCATCCAGATTCCGCCAGCGGCAAAACGGTTGGAGATTTCATTCCGGGTAAAATTTCAATAATTCTATCAATAGCATCGTTCGGGGCATTCAGCAAAATATATTTATTTTCCCGCGAATTGATAACCGCCTGAATTCGAAACAGGAAAGATTCCAATATAACAGAAATATCTTCGGGAAGATTTTGACTGGAAATCAAAACGGCTTCACTCTTTAAAACCTGCTCCACTTCTTTCAAACCATTGTGCAAAAGTGTACTTCCGGAACTCACCAAATCCGCTATCGTGTCTGCTAAACCAATACTTGGCGCAATTTCCACACTTCCTGAAATCTCAACAATTTCTGCCTCAATATTATTTTTTTCGAAATAATTTTTAACAATGTTTGGATAAGAAGTCGCGATTTTCTTTTGGTTGAAAAAGCTGAGATCAGAATAGTCCTGCTCTTTTGGAATAGCCAATGACAACCGGCAGTTGGCAAAACCCAGCTTTCTCACTACCTCTACATTTTTGCCTTGTTCTAGCACTTCATTTTCCCCAATGATCCCGATATCGACGATGCCCTGTTCTACATATTTTGGAATATCATCATCGCGGAGGAAAAGAATTTCCAGCGGAAAATTAGTAGCTGAGTTTTTGAGTTTGCTTTTAAAATCCGGGATTTTTATACCGCATTCTTTTAATAGTTCAAGAGATTTTTCGCTTAACCGTCCGGTTTTCTGGATGGCGATCTTTAATTTGTTCATCTTCAGTTTTGGGATTGGGTCTGAACAAATGTCTTAATTTTTTAAACAAAAAAAACCGTCTTTGCTCAGACGGTTTATTATTATTTTAGCCACTTTGGACCACATTAAATCAACTCGTCTTTAGATGAGATGATAATGATGGAATAAAGCGGTTGTATTTTTCATGTTGTTTTAACTGTGCAAATATAGCTGATAAATTTCCGAATGTGCAAGATATATTTTTTATAAAAACATAAACACCTGATAAACAGATACTAAATTTGACAATAATTTATTTCTTCAACTTATTATAGAAATTTTGAAGGGTTTTTAATTCGACTTCATTTTCCACCAATTTCTTCTTTAACTTATCGATATCAAGATGGAGTTCCGATATTTTTTCTTTAAACTTTTCCTTTTCTGCATCTGATTTAGCCTGCATTAATTTCTCATTCGCCTCTGTTTTCTTTTGCAGCAATAATTTCAACCTGGTTTCATATTTTGCTTTTTTACTGAAGTTCAGTTCGAACTGTTCGTCCACCTGTTTTATTTTTTCTTTAGTACTCTTGTCCGCACTGCTCTGCATTTCGTTCAGAGCGTTGTTATAAGCGGCATTGGAAACCAATTCTTTGGTTTGCGTTTGTTCGAATCTTTGTTTCTCATCCTGCGAATACAGGAACGTGGACACTATAAAAAAAGCAAATAGTAAAATATTTTTCATCCTGTTTTGTTGATTGTAAAATAATTTCTGTTTTGAATATTTCTTTTGGTTACCTAAAGAATCTGCCGGTAAACACTCATCAAATCCTGCGCAATATTTTCATCATTAAATTTTTGAACGAATACCAAACTTTTTTCTGCCCGACGTTTTCTTTCGGATTCGTTATTCCAGAGAAACAGAATTTTTGCTTTGATATCTTCAACATCATGAGGGTTAATATAAACTGAATCTTTTCCTCCAGCTTCCGGAAGACAACTTACATTACTTGTAATAACCGGTGTTTCAGAGAAAAGAGCTTCGATCACAGGAATCCCGAAACCTTCAAAAAAACTCGGATAAACGAAAATATCTGCGAGTTTAAAAATTGCCGCAAGCTCTTCCATTGAAACATTTTCCAGAAAGATAATCTGGCTCTTCAATTGATGCTTGAGGATATACTTTTCTATTTTTTTAAAGTATTTCGTTTTCTTACCGACGACGACCAAAGGAATTTTTGTTCCGTTAACCGCTTTCACCACATTTAGTAAATTTTTACGTTCTTCGATGGTTCCAACATTCAGGATGAATCTTTCAGGTAAAAGATATTTTTCCTTAACTGAATGTAAAAATTCTTCACTTTGATTTTCCTTGAAAGCGTGATGGCAACCTTGGTAAACAACTCGGATTTTTTCTTCCGGAACTTTTAAGAATTTAATAATATCTCTTTTCGTCTGTTCAGAAATGGCAATAATAACATCCGCCTGAACGGAGGCTCTTTTAAATTTCCAGAAATGAATCATCCGGTCGAAAAAAGAATAATACTGCGGATATCTCATGAAAATCAAATCATGAATGGTGACGATTTTTTTAATCGGTTGATCCGTCCATTTTAAAGGCAGTTCACCGGAAAGGCCGTGGAAAATACCGGCGTTTGTTTTTTGCGCGTCTATTCCCATTTTAAATTGCCGCGACATCGTTCCTTTGGAAGTTTCGACAAAAAAAACACTGGGTAAATTTAAAATATCCTTTCCTTTCTCAGACTGATTTTCATTGAAAAGAATATAGTCATTTTCAGGAAAAGAGGTCGCCAAAATCCTTACCAAATCGCGGGAATAGTTTCCTAAACCCGAACTGTTATTAAAGAAACGTTTCGCATCAAAAGCAATTTTCATGATGAAATATTTTTTTGAAATTCCTGAAAAGTTCCGAACTGACAGCCGGAATTCTTTAGCCAAAATAGAAACTGATCAAACCTTTCGATCATTTCTTTTCCTGAATTTTTGGTTGTAAATCCGGGAAGTTTAAATTTCCCGTCTTTAATTTCTGCAAACTCCCAAGGATGAAAATAAATGTTCAGATAGTTGTCTTTTTTCAAAACATCTTTCGCCAGTTTTTTGTAGAAACTTAAAGGGAAATTATGGAAACTCAGCCAAAATAACGGAATCCTGAAATTCGGAGAAACAGAAGCCGGAATCTGTAGAACGTCGCCTTCTTTAAAATAGGTTCGCGATACTTTTAAATTATTGTATCTTCCGGGAAGAAAGGTTGGGTTGACCGATGAATTGTAGGAATAACCGGCTTTTTCAACTTCTTTTTCATCCACTTTCATCATTCTCGGCATTCGAAGTCCGGTAATTTCGGTATTAAAAAGTTCCATTAATCTTTCACGGGATTTTTTCAGATCTTCAATTTCAAATTTTGAATGAAACCAAGTATGAGAAGCCAATTCGTGACCTTCTTCTAAAAGCTGCTTTATTAAATCTTTATTATTTTCCGCAAAAACAACCGTTGAAAAAAAAGTAGCTTTCGCGCCATATTTTTTCAGAAGTTCCAATATATTCTGTAGTCCTTTTCTCGAAATTGAAAGCTGTTCCTCAAAGGAAATATCGCCTTTGTATTCGAAAGGCATATCAAATTCTTCAATATCAAAACTGAGTAAAACCATTGTTAAAAATTTTTGGAACGGATGATATAATTCGGTCTTTCTTTTACCTGTTTGAAGATTTTGCCCAGATAAATGCCGATGATTCCCATAATTATTAACTGTAAACCGCCAAAAAAGACAACGGTCATAATCAAAGAAGCCCAGCCGGAAATTTCAGTTTTCGTAATAAAAGAATGAACCACATAAATTCCGTATCCGAAAATAGAAAAAACAGAGAAAATGAATCCAAGATACGCCGCCAAATACAATGGTTTCACACTAAATGCTGTAATTCCTGTAAAAGCAAACTTCATCATTTTTTTAAGATTATAACTGCTTTCACCAAACGTCCGTTCACCTGCGGTAAAACGAATTCCTGCTCGCCTGAAACCCATCCAGTTCGATAATCCCCTGAGAAAAATATCCGCTTCATTCATATTCCGCACAACACCGACCACCGAAGCATCCATTAATCGAAAGTCAGAACCGCCCCCTTCAGAAAGATTAACATCGGATATTGCGGATAAAAACTTATAATAGATCGTAGACGTTTTTCTTTTAAAAGCAGAAATTTGTTTAGGATAAGTTCGTATCGTGTAAATGATATCAAATCCTTCTTCCCATTTTTTTATCATGTCGGGAATGAGTTCCGGCGGATGTTGCAAATCGGCATCCATTGATATTACAGCGTTTCCGGTAGAGAGATCCATTCCAGCTTTTACAGCGGGTTGATGTCCGAAGTTCCGGGAAAATTCAATAAACTTTACTTCTTCAAAATTCATGGCCAGTTGTTCGAGTTTTGCCTGAGTCTGGTCGCGGCTTCCATCATTTACAAAGATGATTTCGAAAGTGTAATTTTTAAGTTTAGCAAAAACTTCTTTGACTCTTTGATGAATCAAGACGACATTATCTTCTTCGTTATGAGCGGGAATGACGATGGAAATCTTCTTCACAGCTGAAATTTAATTAATCTAATTGATAATCTTTTTCGAAATCTTTGGTCAGCAATTCGTAAATAATCCGGAACCAAACGATGCAACAAGGTAATGCTTTTAAGGAATATTTCATAATATAATTATCCTTAATGATTTGGGGGAATAAATCCGAAAATGAAAAACAGGTTAAGATGATGACAAAGATTAATAAACCAATTATTAATAGTGATCTTTCTTTTTGCATGATGAACCAAATCATCACTCCCGCAACGGCGATAATAAAAGTCGGCGATTCTGAACCGGAACTGAAGAGAACAATGAACAAAAGGGTCGATGCTAAAATCATCAACTGAAACGAAAGATTTTTATATTGTTTTATCCGTAAATAAGGCAGGGCGAAAACGGCCATTCCAGGAAGGAGAAAAACCAGATTGGAAATATCGGCATGTCCGGAAATCCGTCTGACGATTCCCATCAGAGAATAGTCCTGTCTGTTTCCTAAAACCTGATTCGCTGCATTTTTCTCTGACAGTGACTGAAACCAATCGGCGTAAGACTGAAGCCCAAAATGGGGACTTGAAATCAACATCGGCAATATCAGAAATAAAATACCGAATCCTAAAAAAGATAAGATGAATTTCCATTTATTCTTAATAAAGAAGAAAGAAGAAAGCCCGGCAATTCCGTAGAGTTTGACAAAAAATCCTATTAAAATGGAAATCGCTGACTGGGTTTCTTTCCGTTCGTAAATATAAACCGCCGACAACATTAATAAACCCGTCAAAGCAATATTAAACTGAAGACTCACCGCAGCAGTAATGAATTCCTGCAAACATAACCAGGCAAAAAATGCTTTTTTCGGATTAGAGAACGGCAGTTTATGAATGGCATAAACAAAAACGAAAGTATTGGCAATATTCCATAAAACAATTCCCAACCAATCGGGTAAAATGGCGAAAGGCGCTATTAATATGCTGAATAAAATGCCGTAATGATTGGAATCAAAATGTACTTCCGGATATAACAGATAGATGTTTCTCTCTGCCAAAGTATTGGTAAAAACATTTTTGAAGATCATGTAATTATTATACTTTTCCGGTCCGCCGCGGTATTTTGCGATGGCAGATAAAGCAGAAACAAGAAAATAAATCCCAAAAATATATTTGGGATTTGATATGAATTTTAGGAATTTATCTTTCAATTTTAAGCAGTATATAAAGTTTAAACCGCTACATTATTTTCTCTCAAAGCATCGTTAAGAGAGGTTTTTTTATCAGTCGATTCTTTTCTTTGTCCGATGATTAAAGCGCACGGAACCTGAAATTCTCCAGCAGGGAACTGTTTCGTATAACTTCCGGGAATCACTACCGAACGGGCAGGAACTCTTCCTTTAATTTCTACCGGCGTATCACCGGTTACATCGATAATTTTTGTGGATGCCGTTAAAACAACATTTGCGCCCAGAACCGCTTCTCTTTCTACATGAACTCCTTCTACAACGATACATCTTGAACCCACGAAAACATTATCTTCGATAATTACCGGAGCAGCCTGCAAAGGTTCTAAAACCCCACCAATTCCTACTCCACCACTCAAATGAACGTCTTTTCCGATTTGTGCACAGCTGCCAACCGTTGCCCAGGTATCAACCATGGTTCCCGAATCTACATAAGCACCGATATTCACATAAGACGGCATTAAAATAACACCGGGCGCAATATAAGCGCCTTCTCTTGCCACCGCGTGAGGAACTACGCGAACCCCTTTTTCGGCATAGCCTCTTTTCAAAGGCATTTTGTCGTGAAATTCAAACGGACCTACTTCAATGGTTTCCATTTTTTGGATTGGGAAATACATGACCACAGCTTTCTTCACCCATTCGTTCACTTTCCAGCCATTGTCCGTAGGTTCGGCAACTCTGAGTTCGCCTAAATCTAATTGTCGGATTACTTCACGGATTGATGCTTTACTGTCATCATTTTGTAACAGTTCCCGGTTGTCCCAAATATTTTCTATCGTTTGTTGTAACATATTTATTGTTGAATTTTTAATTTTTGAATAAGGGCAAATTTACAAAACTCTTCTGGCGAAAAGGTAAGCATTGTTCCAGTATTTTTCGTTAAGTGAAGAAATAATAACTCCTTTCGAAGTGGAGGAATGAATGAACTTAACCTCGCCATCATTTCCGATATCGTGAACGATTCCGACATGGTTAACTCTATTTCCGCCTGAGGTTGCAAAAAAGACTAAATCACCGGGTTTTGCTTCATTGATTTTAATAGAAATTCCCTGGTTTGACTGTTCTTCAGATCTTCTGGGGAGTTTGTAACTGTTTTCATCAAAAACTTTGGTCACTAATCCCGAGCAATCGAAACCGGCGGAGGTATTCCCTGCATATTTATAGGGTGCACCCAAATATTTTTCAGCATCTTTTAAAATTTTCTTAATTTCAGCATTGACTTTCCCCGAATAATTAGACTCCAAAGTTTTCAAATTATCTGCCTTTTTCACCGTCTTTGTAGGGATTTCTCTTTTTACCACCACATTCCTGGAAGAACTGCAGGAAATGATTACTAATGCGGAAAAAGTAAGCATCAAATATTTCTTCATTTTCTTAATATCACAATTTTCCCAAAAATAGTGAAAATATTCAAATCTTTCTTTTAATTTAAAGACATTTTCCTTTTTGGCAGCCGTTTTCTCATTTTTTTTAAAGAGTCTATCTTTGCATTTGAAAAAAAGGATTTATATTTTTAAAATTCCGAAAAACCTACAATGACTCTAAAGGACTACAAAATCTATTTTAAAGAACAGGTTTCTGAACTGTACAGCGGTTCTGAAAGTTCAGTTTTATTCGGTATTTTCGTGCAAAAACTGATGGACCTGAATCAGATTGAACTGCGAAAGGCGATGAATAATGAGGTTCAGGAGAAACAGTCAGAAGATTTTCAAAGGATCATTGATGAATTAAAATCGGGAAAACCTTATCAGCAGATTTTGGGTGAAACCGAATTTTACGGTCTGACATTTTTCGTAGATGAACACGTTCTCATTCCAAGACCTGAAACCGAAGAACTTCTGGAATTGGCGATTGCGAAGATTAAAAGTTCAGGTTTAAATAAGAAAGATTTCAAAATTTTGGATATTGGAACAGGTTCCGGGATTATTCCGATTGTTTTAAAGAAACATTTTCCCAAAGCGGAAGTTTCGGCTATTGATTATTCTGAAAACGCTTTGAAAACGGCCAGGAGAAATGCAGATTTTCATCAGGCTGAAATTCATTTTATCCATCAGGATTATCTGACCGGAAATTTGACTGAAATTTATGACATTATTATTTCGAATCCACCTTATATCGGGATGGAGGAAGAAGATGAAATCACAGATTCGGTAAAAGAGTTTGAACCGAAAATGGCGTTATTTTCTCCAACTTCAAACGCATTAATTTTCTATGAAAAAATCGCTGAAGACTGCAAAAATCACCTCGCAGAAAATGGTTTGGTTTTTCTGGAAATCAATCAGAAATTAGGAAAAGAGACGCTGGAACTTTTTACTGATGTTTTGTCCGAAGTGAAGTTGATGAAGGATCTTTCGGGGAATGAGAGGTTTGTCTGGGGAATTTCTTGAGTGATTGGGTGATTGGGTATTTGAGTTGTCGAGTCATTGGGTTTTTGAGTTATTGAACAAGTCAATTAACTAATTTTTAATTTAATTTTTTATAAATATTCTATCTTATAATTCAACTCAATGGGATTGTTATTTTCCCTCATCTGCTTTTAAATATTTTCCGTTAACTGTTTTAAATTCATGCCAACAGGATTGCCGTTTTCGTCACCTACTTTGTACTTCATTCCTTTGCTCTTAATTCAGAAAACGGATGTGAATAATAATCTTTTTGTAACTTATTGTAGTTCTCCCAACTTATTTCTTTTCCTTTTCTCAGATTGAACATTGTATTACCATTATGAATAGGGTCCCGTCTTGAACCGGTATTTTGGGATCAATCCAGGCAATCCAATTTCTACCTCCATATTTCACAGTCGCTTTATAAGACACCATCGCGCCAATTTTTACTTTCACAAATATTTTTAAACGCTCTTTATTTTCTTTTTATTTCTATTGGTAAAGCAACAATATCAATTACATTTTCTCCTTGTTTGTTTTTTCCTGCCGTCCATTTTTTTTGTTGTGTAATATTCTGAATTGTTTTCTTCAATTCTTTATTAAAATTTTCATCACTTCCATAAATTGAAATATTTAGAACTTCTCCATCGTTTTCAATCTTTAAAATTATTTTGGCTTTATAAGTTTTGTTTGTTTCTAAACCAGTCCTATCAATGTTAGCTTTTATTTCCTCAATGAATTTCTTATTTCCTGTCGGATATTGTGCCGGAAATGTAATATTTGGTGGTGGTGGAACATTTAAATCTTGCGGCTGTTTAGACTCAAATTCATTCCTTATTGTTTGCGATATTCCAAAGTGAAAGGATAGAAGTGAGATAATGACAATAATTTTTTGCATATCGTTAGTTTTTAGACGGTTTTTCACCAATTATTTATAGTTTTTCCAAATTTGGAAGTAATGATTTAATCCTTTTTTATCACTATTATATCATAATTCCTATGTCTGGAAACTAAAAAATATTCTGTTCCATATAGCAGCAATTACTTTAACAAATCAATTTCTATTATATTATTATCTCTTCTGATTCTTTCAAGTAGATTTTTCTCTATTTCCCGTATGATTTCTGTGCCTGTTCGAAATTTACCGTCTGCATTTCTTTGATCCGGTATTCTTCCAATTAAGTTCGCGGGGTTCTTTCTATAATTTTGATATACTTTTACATATTGGGGGAAAGTGACATTAACTTCCCTATAATTTTTTACATCTGGATAAATAAAAGCAGTTTCATTATTTTTAATTCCCTTCAATTCGAAAATATGATTTTGCTTTTCATCCTCCACTTTGAAAATCAGTCCAGGTAAATCCTTAAACTTATAGGGTCCATCCTGAATGGGTATATCCGGCGAAAACCAGGCAATCCATTTTCGTCCGCCAAATTCAGAGGTTGCTTTCTGAACTTTGTGATCTAAAATATTTGAAAACTCGTTGATGAGTTCCCACTTAAAGTTAATTTCCTGTTTTATATTGTATCGATCATAGACAAGTCTCTTGATATGCATGATTTGATTCGAATTAGGACTTTTGATAATCCGATCATAAATCATCTCTTTATTGGGAGGCATCGTCATAAGCCCTTTTTTGCTGTCTGCTAAAAGGGTAGAATCAGAATTATATTGGGCAAAACTAAAATATTCTGATCGATCTTTTCCAATATCCAGAATCATCATTTCAGTTATTACATTTTCCGCAATTGTAGAATCCGGTATAAATTTATATTCGTACACAAACTGTTTTGATTGAGAGGAATACAAAAGGGAAAGAAATAGAAATATTAAGGGGAATTTGTTCATTTTTTTTCAATTGTTTTGCAATTATTGTCATTTTAAAACTACAAATAATACTTGGATAAAAATGAAAATATCGAAATTGATAAAACTTTAAAAAATGTGCTTTCCACTTATTTTCAAACCAATTAAAATCGATGTTATGTAAAATGTATCATTGTGAAAAAACTGCTTAAAAATACGAAAATTTTATACCGGCAATAAACTTAATAAAGCGGAAAAACATTCTACAAGCCCAGAATAACATTGCCATTCCTGCAAAATAATAACATTGATTGCGGGAAATTACTTTGTTGTTTTTTCTTTTTCCTCAAATAACAAACCACCTGAAATGATAGCCCCGATGGGAGCGGCATCCTATTGTGGAGCGTAGCGGGAACAATAGATATAGCGGACAGCGGGACGGGTTTCTATAAAAAATCGAAATTCCGGTGCTCCTGAAAATTCTAGTTAATTCTCTTCTTTACGAAAACCATATACGACATATACAGCAACGGAAGTGCCATGATTCCTAAGTAAAATGCGTTCTCGATAGCCCGCTCCGGCTGCAAAGCTACGGCATAAATCAAACCGAAAAATGCGCCGCCTAGATGCGCAGCATGTCCGACATTGTCATGCTGTTTCGGATTCAGCATCATGTAAACGGAATAGGCGAAATAGGCGAATCCGAAAATATAGCCCGGAATGGCAATCGGTATAAAGAAAAAGTAAATCCCTAAATCGGGAATCATCGCAATGGAGGCAAATAAAATCCCTGAAACTCCACCACTCGCGCCAATCGCAGAATACCAGGACTGATTCTTGTACAGATAAAGCGAGAAAATATTTCCCAAAAGAATGGAGCCAAAATAAACAAGCAGAAAGCCGAACGCTCCAAATGCCTGAACCACAATTGGGCCGAAGAAATACAGCGTCATCATGTTGAACAGCAAATGCATCAGATCGGCGTGCAGAAAACCTGCAGAAATCAAACGCACATATTCTTTGTTGCGAAGGATGGCCCCGACATTGAATTTGTATTTTTCGAAAAGCGCCTGATTGCTAAAGGCGATATAACTGAAAATCGCGGTGCCTGCAATAATAATCAAAAGAACTGGACTCATATTTTTTTATAAAATAAAAGTTTCGAAATCCGAAACTTTGGTTTAAACAATTTCTGAAGTTAAACTTCTTGCTAATAATTTTTCGTGCATGGGTTTCAGCTTTTCTAAATCCCCGGTTTTTACGGTGCATTTGCCTTTGTAATGAACAAGCATGGTACACTGCTCGGCCTGTTCCAGGGTATGACCACAAATTTCGATCAGTGCTTCGATGACGTAATCAAAAGTATTGACATCGTCATTCCACAAAATCAGTTTATAAACTTCGTCTTCTCTTTCCAGAACCGCGATATCTTCTTCGGTTTCCCGTTTCGGATTTTCGTAATCCTTTATATTGGCCGGAATATTATAATGTAAACCCATTTCTTTAATTTTAAAAATCACTTTTCTTTACATTAAATTTCTCCTATTTCATTAGACAAATCATTCATGATGCGTGGTTCGTTGTAGGTTAATTCCACCAGATCCACACTTTTATTCTGCATTTTCAGAATTTTAACATGGTAGTTATTGATATTAAATTCCTCATTTTCAGCTGGAATATCTTCCAGTTCATGCAGGATAAACCCGGCCAACGTGTTGTATTCGCCGTCATCTGACAACGGAAACATTTTGGGTAATTTTTCATTGATTTCATCTAAAGGCTGTGTTGCCTTAACCCAGAAAACATTCTCTCCCACTTTGTCAACAATTCTTTCTTCATCGTCTTCTTCATCCTGTATTTCGCCGACCAATTCCTCTAAAATGTCTTCCAAAGTAACAATTCCTTCGGTACCTCCAAATTCGTCAATAACTACGGCTAAATGCTGCTTTTTCTGCTGGAAGACTTTCAGCAGGTCAGAAATCTTTTTACTCCCGACCACAAAGAATGCATCCCGCATCAAATCTTTTAAATCATCATGATCGATTTCACCTTTTCTCTTCACATATTCACGGATAATTTCTTTGGCGTAAAATATCCCGATGATATTGTCAATAGAATCCTGATAAACCGGAAGTCTGGAATACCCGCCTTCCATAATGATATTAATGATATCCTCGATTGGCAGTTCGATATCAATCGACGAGATATTCTGTCTGGGAATCATGATTTGCTTTGCGGAGTGATCTGTAAAATCGAACGCATTTTTAATGATTTCGTAATTCTCTTCTTCGATTTCCCCTGAGTCAGCAGATTGTTTTACAAGCAACTGCAATTCTTCAGTGGAGTGAATTTCCTGTTCTGAAGCAGGGTGAATTTTCACCAAACGCAGAAAAGCATTCGACATGTGATTCATCGACCAGATAAACGGTTTGAACACGGTATAGAAAACCCGTAAAGGAACCGCAATAAACATAGCGGTCTGCTCAGATTTTCGGATTGCAATTGATTTAGGAATTAATTCACCAAACACGATATGCATGATCGTAATAATCAGGAAGCTCAGAATAAGTGAAATGGTGGTAATCGTACTGTCTGCCACTGCTACATTAAAATAGTGGAAGAGATTTTCGATCACGTGATGCATCGCACTTTCACCCACCCAACCTAAAGCAAGGGATGCTAAGGTAATTCCTAACTGTGTAGCAGAAAGGTATTCATCCAGATGCTTTATCAGATGCTCCGCCTGCTTTGCCATGGCGTTCCCCTCGGCGGCTTTTAATTGAATCTGAGAGTACCGGACTTTAACGATTGAGAATTCTGCGGCTACAAAAAAACCATTCAGTACTACTAAAAATACAGCTAAAAAAAGCTTAATTATGTCAGAATCCATTTAGAAATTTAAAAATATTGCGACAAAGATACGTAAATAAAATAATTAATATTAACTATTCTGAGAATAGGAACTGAAGTTTACTCCAAATAAAAAGCACCGATCAATGATGGTGCTTTTCAGTTTTATAAAAGAAAACTATTCTTTTCTTAGAAGTTATGAATTTTTCAATGCTTCTGCACCTCCTACAATTTCCAAAATCTCGTTGGTAATTGCAGCCTGACGGGCCTTATTATAGAATATTTTAAGATCATTTCTCAATGCTTCTGCGTTGTCGGTCGCTTTGTGCATCGCAGTCATTCTGGCACCGTGTTCTGAAGCTACCGAATCCAAAATCGCTTTGTAAACCTGAGTTTTTATCGACTTCGGCATTAATACTTCTAAAATTTCTTTCGCCGTAGGCTCAAAGATATAATCGGTATTGGAAACTTCGGTTTTTTCCGGTAATGCGATCGGCAACAACTGTTCTTTAATAACTTCCTGTGTAGCCGCATTGATGAACTTATTGTAAATCAAATATACTTTGTCAAAACTTCCTTCACGGAAATCTTTCATTACGTTTTCTACAAAATTGGAAACGACCTCGAAGCTCATGCCATCGAAAATAGCACTTTGATTATCGTACACTTTTCTGCTTCTGCGAACCGCGTCATATACTTTTTTACCAATGGTAAGAATTTCGATCTCATGCGCTGCATTTGCAACCGAGAGATTCAATTCTTTGATTACCGCAGAGTTAAATGCGCCGGCAAGACCTTTATTAGAAGTGACAACGATGTAAAGAACTTTGTTCACTTCTCTTTCTTCGGTGTAGCCCGACACGCCTTCTAAATCTACCGTGGAACTTACATTCTCTATAATTTCCTGTAATTTTTCTGAGTAAGGTCTCAACATGACAATTGCATCGGTTGCTTTCTTCAGTTTCGCTGCCGAAACCATTTTCATCGCACTCGTAATCTGCATTGTCGAAGAGATTGAAGTAATTCTTCCTCGTATTTCTTTTAAGTTTGCCATTCTATGAAGTCAATGTTTAAAATTCAGTATTCAAGAATAAAATCATGAATACTGAAAATTGAATATTTTTTAGTTGTATTTCGATGCTAATTCTACAGCGGCCTGTTTCAGAATATCTGTAATCGAGTTGTCAATTTTTCCGGATTTAATGGCTGCCATTGTTTCAGGATATTTTGATCTCAGGAACGCTACATATTCTATCTGGAATTCTTTCACTTTATTGATTGGGATATTTCTCAACAGGTTTTCTGTTCCAGCATAAATCATCGCAACCTGGCTATCCACAGGAAGTGGAGAATTTACCGGTTGTTTCAGGATTTCTACGTTTCTTTCCCCTTTAGAAATAACTGCCTGCGTGGAAGCATCTAAGTCTGAACCAAATTTAGCAAATGCTTCCAGTTCTTTATATTGTGCCTGATCCAGTTTCAAAGTTCCGGAAACTTTTTTCATTGATTTAATCTGAGCATTACCTCCAACACGCGATACAGAAATACCTACGTTAATTGCCGGACGGACTCCTGAGTTAAACAAATCGGTTTCAAGGAAAATCTGACCGTCTGTAATCGAAATTACGTTGGTAGGAATATACGCTGAAACGTCACCTGCCTGAGTTTCGATAATCGGAAGTGCGGTTAAAGAACCTCCTCCTTTTACCAAAGGTCTCAATGAATCCGGTAAATCATTCATCTGTGCTGCAATCGTATCATCTTTGATGATTTTTGCTGCTCTCTCCAATAATCTGGAGTGAAGGTAGAAAACGTCTCCCGGATAAGCTTCACGGCCCGGTGGTCTTCTCAACAAAAGAGAAAGTTCACGGTAAGCCACCGCCTGTTTCGATAAATCATCATAGATAATCAATGCCGGTCTACCGGTATCACGGAAGAATTCACCGATCGCTGCTCCGGCCATTGGTGCATAAACCTGCATCGGTGCAGGATCAGAAGCGTTCGCTGCTACGATGACCGTATATGCTAAAGCGCCTTTGTCTTCTAATGTTTTTACAATCTGAGCAACAGTCGAACCTTTTTGTCCAATCGCTACATATATACAGAATACAGGTTCACCTGCATCATAAAATTCTCTTTGATTAATAATCGTGTCAATCGCTACCACAGTTTTCCCTGTCTGACGGTCACCGATGATTAATTCTCTTTGTCCTCTTCCTACAGGAATCATCGAGTCAATCGCAACGATACCGGTTTGCAACGGTTCAGTTACCGGCTGACGGAAAATTACTCCCGGAGCTTTTCTTTCCAATGGCAATTCATACGTTTCACCAGTGATTGGTCCTTTACCGTCAATAGGATTCCCTAAGGTATCTACTACTCTTCCCAACATTCCCTCACCAACTTTAATCGATGAAATTCTTTGAGTTCTGTTAACCGTGTCACCTTCTTTTACTAATTTGGATTCCCCCAAAAGAGCGACCCCAACGTTGTCTTCAGCAAGGTTAAGAACGATTCCTTCAACACCGCTTTGGAATTTTACCAATTCACCGTACTGAACATTTTCTAAACCGTACACTAAAGCGATACCATCACCGATGGTTAATACCGTTCCTACTTCTTCTACATTCGACTGCGTCTCGAAGTTGGCTAGCTGCTGTTTAAGAATTGCAGATACTTCTGCCGGATTTATTTCTGCCATTTTATGGTTGTTTTTGTCTTAATTTAATTGAAATTCTTTTTTCAGTCGGCTTAATTTTGATTTCACCGATGCGTCTACCTGCTGATCGCCCACCCGTAAAATATATCCTCCTAAGAGCTCAGGATTGATGATAGATTTTACATCGAACTGGTTATTATGATTAACAAGGCTGGTAGATTTCAGAATATTTTTAATATTTTCATCAGAAAGTGCGGTTGCAGAAGTCAGCGTAATTCTCTGTACGCCGTTCATATCATCCACTTTATTAATAAATTCCTGTCCGATATTGATCAACTGTGCTTCCCGGCCATGCTTGATAACCAATTGGATTAAATTTCTGGTCACAGGAGAAAAGCTCTTAAAAATCTCTTCGGAAACACTTATTTTTTTCTTCACCTCGATAATCGGCGAATGGAAAAAGCTCTGCAACTCTTTTGATTTCTCTATGGTATTTACCAGGTCCTTCATTTCACCAAAAACAGAAGCTGTACTTCCTGATTCCTGGGTAAAATTCAGTAAACCCTGTGCATACCTTTTTGCAACTTTACTTGTACGCATACTAGTTTAAGTTAGAAGTATTAAGGATGTTTGCTACCAATGCATCCTGTGCACCATCGTTATCCAGTTTCTGTTTCAAAATAGATTCTGCAATGTTTACAGACAAGGTACCGATTTGGTTCTTGATGTCTGAAACAGCAGCTGATTTTTCAGCCTGAATTGTCTGTCTGGCAGCGTCAATCATTTTATCGCCTTCTGCTTTTGCAAGACCTTTGGCTTCCCCTACAATTCTGTCTCTGATATCTCTGGCTTCTTTTAAAATCTGATCACGTTCAACTTTTGCCTCACGGATGATGATTTCGTTTTCAGCTTTAAGGTTTTCAACTTCCTGTCTCGCCAATTTTGCCTGGTTCAAAGAATCTACAATGGTAACTTCTCTTTCGTTAATTGCAGTTAAAATTGGTTTCCATGCAAACTTTGCCAATAAAAACAAAAGGATCAAAAAGGTTAAAGTCATCCAAAACAATAAGCCAATTCCCGGTTCTATCATAATTGTAATTTTTTTGTAATTTTTTTTCTATATGGAATTTAAAAAACTCTTAGCAGAGCCAACCGCGCTGCTAAGAATTAGTTTCTGAGGTTTCTTATTTTACGAACGCTCCAAAGATGATCGCGATCAAACCAGCACCCTCGATAAGTCCTGCAGCAATAAGCATTGCTCCCTGGATTTTACCTGCCTGCTCTGGTTGTCTTGCAATAGCATCCATTGCATGTCCACCGATTTTACCAATACCTAGACCAACGCCTAATACTGCTAATCCGATTCCAACGTAAATAAGTCCAGTTCCTTGTGAAATGATTTCCATAATAAAAAAATATATAGGTTAAAAATATTCTAAATTAAATACTAATGCGCTCCTTCGTGTTCGTGCTCCTGTACTGCGATCCCAATAAACAAAGCCGAAAGAACGGTAAAAATATACGCCTGTAAAGCTGCTACCAATAATTCCAATACTCCGATGAATAATCCAAGTGGAACAGAAGCAAAACCTAAAAGCGGTGTTTTAAAGATAAAGATCAGTGACATAATCGCCAATACCATAATGTGACCTGCAGTGATATTCGCAAAGAGACGCATCATTAAAGCAAATGGTTTTGTGAAAATCCCGATGATTTCAATCGGCACCATGATCGGATATAATAATAATGGCACTGGTGGCATAAAAATATGTTTCCAGTAATCTTTGTTGGCACTGAAGATGGTAATTAATAAAGTAATAATAGCCAAAACCGCAGTGGTCGCAATGTTTCCGGTCAGGTTATAACCAAACGGCGCGAAAGGAATCAAACCAAACATATTATTAAACCAGATAAAGAAAAATACGGTTAATAAATAAGGCATGTATTTCTTATACTTTTTCGCACCAATATTTGGAATCGCTACTTCGTCTCTGATAAAAAGAATAACCGGCTCCATAAATCTGCCAAATCCGCTGGGAACTAAAGATTTCCCATATCCTCTTGCCATTCCTACAAAGACAAGCAACATGAAAAAGATGGAGATAAAAATCGCAGCCACATTTTTCGTAATCGAGAAATCATAAAAAGCGTTTGCTTCTGTTTGCTTTCCGCTCATTACAGAAAATAATTTGGCCTGTTCCAACCCCTGTGTAGATTTTACAATACCGTTTTCTAAAGTATAACCCTCATGTTCGTGACCGTGAGCAATCGCACTCGACATAAACATGTGAAGCCCGTTTTTATCTTTGATAATAACAGGTAAAGGAATAGAAATATGTTTTTCCTCTGCAGTTCCTTCGTTCAAAGTTAAGATATGCCACTCATTAGCGTCGCTAATGTGACTCATAATCATCTCCTTCGCATCGAATTTTTGATTATCCTCTACGATTGTCTGTTCTAAACTCTCAGGGGTCTTGGCTTCAACTTCTTGCTGTGCATAAGTGAAAACACTTGAAAGCGTTAGAAATAAAACGAAAAATAAAGAAGAAATTCTCTTGTTCATAGGTCAAATTTATCGGTTTGCAAATATATTGATTTTATTAAAACCCACCAATATTAAAAATTGATTTTTATCAGTTATTTTCAGGAACGGTTTAATAATCGGATTACTTTGAAATATAAGGCAAAAGAAGTCACCAAAAAGATTCCAATAAGAACTAAGAAATTGGTTTGATCGGTCTCTAAATTAATCAACCAGTACCCTACCCAAATAATGTCTTTAAATATATTGATCATTAAAAATAACATGGCAGGATTTTCTGTTTTCATCAGATATTTTTTGAAAATGTAGAACATAATTACATTTAAGCAAGCTGCTGAAAGGAATAATAAAGCGATAGTCAGGATATTCATCTGGCAAAAATAAGCAACTTTACGATAATTCTACGAAATCCGATATTACGAAATGTGCGATGTCAATAAATTAGTAACAAAAACGAAACTGACATTCACCCTGTCTCCCTGCTGGCAAAGTCCCCGACTTTGAGCAATAATAACAAAACCTACAGGAGCAATTCAATCTAACACCGCTGCCGCACACATCCTCATTTCTATATTAGATCAATTGGATCCAAGGTTTATGGAGAAAACAGTGAGATTTTAATGCGTTGGACCTGAGCATTTGTGCCGTTCTTTCACAATTATTATTTATATTTGTAAGTGATATTTCGATTTACTGATCTGTATCGTTCTCCCGACAGGTCACGTTCCACTCTCCAAGTGCGCTACTCCATAGCGAGTCCATAGCAACTCCATAACCACACCAGTAATTTTATAGTTAAACCATTAACTTACAGTATATTAATTTAAGGCTTAGATACTCTGTAAGGTCAAGGATCCCACTAACAAGCTGGGATGATGGCAGGAACCTCAAAAAACGGTAATCTAAGCGGAGTTTAAGGAAGCCTGGGAATCAGTTTCCTTATTTGCTCTTTTGAAAGACTTAAAAGAAATATCCCTTTTTTGCCCTTTGTGGTTTTTGCGGTTTTTAAAACAAATTTAAACAGACACTAAAAATTAAGATCTAATTAAATTTTTTAAACTAATTTTTGGACACGAAAATCCTTCTTTCTGTAATTTCATTGTCATGAACTCCTCATGAACTATCCATGAAGTATCCATGAAGCATCCATGAAGCATCCCAGGAAGAACTATGGAGTATCGCGAAAAGACATTTTCTCGCTAACCCCTCTTGGTAGCACGTCCGAAATAACAGCAAGAATTGCGCAAATAATCATGCTTTAATCGGATCTATAATCCTATCGATTTCCATTGGGTAAAAATCTGGTAACTCTTCTACTTCTCCTTGCTAAAATTTCAATTTCAATTCCGCAAATATTTATGTATTTTTGCAACTCTTAAAGAAAAATTATGTTCAACAGCTTACAGGATAAATTAGACAAAGCGCTTCAGAATATTTCAGGGCGCGGGAAAATTTCAGAAATCAACGTTGCAGAAACGGTAAAGGAAATCCGCCGCGCGTTGGTGGATGCCGACGTTAATTACAAAGTAGCGAAAGACCTCACCAAGAGAGTTCAGGACAAAGCACTCGGGCAAAATGTACTGACCAGTTTAACGCCGGGACAGTTAATGACCAAAATCGTTCATGACGAACTGGTAGAATTAATGGGAAGCACCCACGAAGGAATTAATCTTTCCGGCAAACCAAGTGTGATCTTAATCGCCGGTTTACAGGGATCGGGTAAAACCACCTTTTCCGGAAAATTAGCGAACTATTTAAAACTGAAAAAAAATAAAAAACCGCTTTTGGTGGCTTGTGACGTTTACCGTCCGGCCGCAATTGAGCAGTTGAAAATATTGGGCTCCCAAACCGGCATTCCTGTTTATACAGAAGAAGGCGCATTGAATCCTTCGTCGATCGCAGAAAATGCGGTGAAGTTTGCGAAAGAAAATGGCCACGATGTCGTCATTGTGGATACGGCAGGCCGTTTGGCGATTGATGAGCAGATGATGAACGAAATAAAATCGGTTCATTATTTCATTAAACCTGATGAAACGCTTTTCGTAGTAGATTCCATGACCGGTCAGGATGCGGTGAATACGGCAAAAGCCTTTAACGAAGCTTTAAACTTTGACGGTGTTGTTTTGACCAAATTAGATGGTGATACGCGTGGTGGTGCTGCTCTGACCATCCGTTCCGTCGTAGAGAAACCGATTAAGTTTATCTCGACCGGAGAAAAAATGGAGGCGCTGGATATTTTCTATCCGGAAAGAATGGCCGACAGAATCCTGGGAATGGGTGACGTGGTATCATTAGTAGAAAGAGCGCAGGAACAGTTTGACGAAGAAGAAGCCAAAAAGCTTCATAAAAAAATTGCCAAAAATGAATTTGGTTTCGATGATTTCTTAAAACAAATCAATCAGATCAAAAAAATGGGGAATATGAAAGATTTGATGGGGATGATTCCGGGCGTGGGCAAAGCCATCAAAGATGTCGATATTCAGGATGACGCCTTTAAACATATTGAAGCCATCATTCATTCCATGACGCCGGAAGAAAGAAGAAGACCTTCTATTATTAATACCCAGAGAAAAACCAGAATTGCCAAAGGTGCCGGAAGAAAAATCGAGGATGTGAATGCTTTGATGAAACAGTTCGACCAAATGGGCAAAATGATGAAGATGATGCAGGGACCACAAGGAAAACAAATGATGGAAATGATGAGCAAAGGAATGCCGAAAGTCCCGGGAATGGGCGGCGGTAATTTATTTGGAAGATAATTTAAACTTTACCTATAAAAAAATCCTGTGTGTTAATAACGCACAGGATTTTTTTTGCATTACAGTCCATATAATGACAAAAGATATTTCTTCTTTAAAAAACTGAACCGGTCTCGGACTTCACAAGGTAATGAAACAAGAAAACGGTCTCACAACGTCAAAACAGTTTTTCTACTTTTAAATGAATTTTATTCAGATTTGTAATCTTTCAGCGACTTGCCTGGTGGCAAGAAAATATTTAAACCTAATCTAAAGTCTATCGCAGAAGTAGTTCCTCTATTTCCAAAACCTAAATTCCCGTTCAGTTTCAGCGAGGCATCCAAGCCGATATCAGAGGTAAGAAAGTACGTATATCCCGGACCAATTCCTAAGTCTAAACCATTTGCCGAAGCTCCGCCATCTGAAACCGTAGTTCCTCCTATTCCCGCATTGCCTTCCACGAAGAACCTGCCGTGTCTCACTAAACTGTCCACTCCTTCTTCTCCTGAAGAAAAATAATACCTGGACAGCGCCCCTACCCCATAAGTAAACGTAGTCGGCGACGATTTTGCTCCGGAAACCCCTAATCTAACGTATGGGCCGACTGCCCAATTATCCTTGACAAAAAAAGCAACTTGCGGCGTCACCTGAAAGCTGTAACCCGCTCCCTTATTGAGTCCGAAATTTGCGGCGGCCACTTCACCACCGACCATCCAATTGGCTTTTTGTAACTGTGCATGAGCAGGATTTCCTAAAAAAGCAAACATCCCTGCCATTAAAATTTTTTTCATAATAATTTTTTTTATGATTTAAATTTCCGTTAATAAAATTATGCTTACCTCAATTATGCTGCAAGAATCAAGCCCTGTATGATCATTCAAGTTGCTATTTTCGATGCTGTTTCAATAAACCAATGGAATGTTTTATCATGAAAGAACAGTTTTTTTCAGGCATTGGAATTTATATTTGCGCATTAACTGCTTTAAAAAGTAATATTGCCCTTATTTAGAGCCTATTTAAATTTTATTCAAGAAAAATTTTATAGCGGATAATTTAACCCTGTTTTCAGAGGTTTACATGATGAATTCATAATTTCTACACCATCTTCTGCCATGATCAAACCAAGAAATGTACGTTCAATAATCCATCTTTTAAGATGGGCTGAAAACCAATTTTCTTCTCATCACTTCCCATCACAACATTAATCAGGTAGCCAAAAAAAAAGCCACTCAACAGAGTGGCTGGTGTTATAAAATTAAAAGAAATTACTGGCCAAAAGAGTATGCATATCCTAAATTAATAGCGCCCGCATTATATCCGGTTTTAGAAACCCCCAAATATCCTACATACACTTCACTTGGCCCGAAATGGTAAGCCGCTTTTGGCTGGAAGTAAAATCCACCTGTACTGTCTCCATTTGAAAAGAGAAAACCATAACCAAGATCAACACCCAAACTGAACTGCGGTGAGATTTTGTATTCTGCTGCTGCCGCAAGTGGAATCATACTTAGAGTATCATAACCACTTTTACCAATCCAGGCAGAATATCCTGTGGCAAGTCCCAAATTAAATTCCGATGCAACCGGCCAAAGGTAAGCTGCATCTACGCCGATTAATACACTACTCGAAGAACTGGAATCACCAACAGGCAACCCGATATGGGCACCCAATTTAAAATTTCCTGCTGTCTGAGCATTTACTGCTCCAAAAAGTGCAATAGCACCCACTAACAATACTTTTTTCATGGTTTTTAATTTTAATTGTTTAGTAAATGTAAAACTATTTTTTAAAAATAACAAAGCTTTAACAAATATTTTATACCGTAAACAATATTCTGATTAAAATAATTTTATCTCGAAAAAACGCAATCACTGTATTCCAAAGGAATTTTTTATTGTATTTAAACAAGCATTTCAGTTTTTTCTATTCGTAGTGTATTTTTTAATGTTGCCAAATTATAAAAATAGAACTCATAGCGATTTTATTGAGATCTTCCCTGATTTTACTTTTTTTTAAAGTAAGAAAGAGATTGATCTGGAAAATCTCCCCTATTCTTCACGCTGTCTTATTTCCTCTTTTACGTACGCATTGATGATTTTACGTACGACCGGATGTCTCACCACATCTTCGTCCGTAAGATGCACGAAGCCAATTTCGCCTACATCTTTCAGGATTCGCATGGCTTCCTTTAAACCGGATTTTTGCCGCATCGGTAAGTCAATCTGCGTTGGATCACCCGTGATGATGAATTTAGCATTCATGCCCATCCTGGTAAGAAACATCTTCATTTGGGAATGGGTCGTGTTCTGTGCCTCATCCAGAATAACGAACGCTTCGTCCAGGGTCCGTCCTCTCATGAAAGCGAGCGGCGCTACTTCAATAATGTTTTTTTCGATAAAACCCTCCAGCTTTTCATGCGGAATCATATCGCGAAGGGCATCATAAAGCGGCTGCAAATAAGGATCTAATTTTTCTTTTAAATCCCCGGGCAGAAAACCAAGACTTTCACCGGCTTCTACGGCGGGTCTGGTCAAAATTATCCTCTTCACTTCTTTATCCCGCAAAGCCCGTACGGCCAGTGCAACGCTGGTATATGTTTTTCCTGTTCCGGCCGGACCGATTGCAAATACCATATCTTTTGTCTGAGAGGCTCTTACCAATTTTTTCAGATTGGTGGTTTTTGCCTTTATGATTTTACCATTCACTCCTTTTACAATAATATCCTGATCGAAAACAATTTCCTTTTCGGCTTCATCTTTCAGACTCAAGATGTTTTCAAAATCCTGTAACGTAATTGAATTGTATTTCGAAATAAAACTCACTACATCATCCAGCTTCGTTTTCAGCACATCGAGTGCATCCCGAGTTCCCAACGCGGAGATCGACTGGTCTCTTCCGGTAATTTTCAGGGTCGGAAATTTTGATTTTAATAAATTAAAATATTGGTTATTGACTCCATAAAAAGTTTTGGCATCGATGCCTTCAATCTCGTATTTCAGTTCAAACATTGATTAGCAGTTTTAATTTTTATTTTTATTAAAAGTATTATTTTTTATTCAAATATCGGGCTAACTTTTCCACAATAAGGCGTTAAATATTTTTTTTAGACTAAATTTGTGCTTTCCTAAAAATAAACATGTCAGTTATCACCTTCACTTCAGATTACGGATTGGTCGATCACAGAGTTGCTGCTGTGAAAGGCACAATTTTGAATTTAAAGGAAGACGTCACCATTGTCGACATTACCCATCAGATACAGGCATACAATCTATTGCAGACCGCGTATATTGTGAGAAATGCCTACTCTTATTTTCCAAAAGGTACGGTACACATTATCTCGGTGGACAGTTTCTACACCAAAGAAAGAAAATGCATTCTTTATAAAGCAGATGATCATTATTTCATCGCTGCGGATAATGGCGTTTTGAGTTTGATTTTCTATGACATCAATCCAGAAGCGGTATATGAGATCACCTTTAATAACCGTTTTGATGATGAAGTCTCATTTACCTCAACCGATATTTTTGCGCCGGTTGCGGTGCATCTTCAAAATGGCGGTTTGCCCGAAGTTATTGGGCGACCTTATAAAAATCCAAAGCAACTATCCTTTCCGCGTGCGGTCTTTATCGAAAGTGAAAAAATGCTGATTGGTGAAATTATGTATATCGATAATTTCGGAAATGTAGTCTCAAATATTACTAAAAAATTCTTTGAGAAAAGCGGAATCGGTTATGAAAACTTTATTTTAAAGTTCAGAAACTTAGCGCTGTCCAGAATACATAATCAATACACGGATCTGGTACACGACTGGACGAAGGAGCAGGAATTTCACGGGAAAGCGGCTGCGGTATTTAACGACGCCGGCTTACTGGAATTGACCATCTATAAAGGAAATGGCGAAAGCGGTGCCAGAACGCTTTTCGGTTTGCAGGTCGGTGAAAGCATTTATATCGAATATCAATAGAAAACCGGTGGTTGCTCCAGACACAGAAAATTCACTTTTTTAAAACCTATTAAAACCGGATTTCCAGTTTATAAGATAATTCCTTTATCTTTGTCTCTAAATTTTTCAGATGCTTTATACCGTTATCAAAGCTGTTCACATCATTTTTATGGTCAGTTATTTTGCAGGGATTTTTTATCTCGCCCGCATTTTCGTGTATTATAAAGATACCGATGATTTTGAGGAAAATAAAAAACAGGTTCTTCGTGAACAATATGTTTTTATGGCGCGCAGATTATGGAATATCATCACCGTTCCGGCCGGAATTATTATGCTGGTAACAGGTTTAACAATGATTTTCCTCAACTTTGGTTTAATGAAAACTCCGTGGTTTCATCTGAAACTGACTTTCTTAGTCGGACTTGCAGTTTATCATTACTGGTGCTGGAAAAAAGTTTTACAAATCAAAAATCTTCAAGGCAATATTCTACCGATTGAAAATATTAAACTTCGGCAGGCGAATGAAATTGCTACTTTTATATTATTTTTAGTGGTCTTCACCGTAATTTTAAAATCAATGGTCATCGAATATTGGTGGCAATTAATTGCCGGATTTACCGTTCTGGTATTTTTGATTATGACGACGGTGAAGTTGGTGAATAAAAAGAATAAACAACGGTGAATGGTGAGTAGTCAATCAATAGTGAATGGTCAATCGTGAATGGTGAACTTTTAAAGCCTCGAACCTCGCATCACGCAACTCAACCTCAAACTTAGCAATAACCTCAACGTAATACATGATTGCAATATTTAAAAAAGAACTTTGGACTTATTTCGGAAACTGGAGCGCCTGGTTAATTATTGGTGCTTTCAGTTTAATCGGCACGCTTTTCTTATTTTTCTTTGATAATGATTCCAATATTTTCGAGATTGGGTCGGCGACTTTACAGAGTTATTTTGTGCTCGTTCCCTGGCTTTTGATGTTCATTATTCCGGCAATTTCTATGAAGACGCTGGCAGAAGAACAGCAATCCGGAACGCTGAACTGGCTTTTTTCGCAACCTCTTGCAATATCGGATATCGTCATCGGTAAATTTCTGTCGGTTTGGTTGGTCGGCATTTTATGTTTGCTTCCTTCGCTGGTTTATTTATACACCGTTTATGTTTTAGGAGTTCCGGAAGGGAATATCGATTTAGGAGCCGCTTTCGGAAGTTATTTTGGTTTAATCATTTTAATTGCCGCTTTTTCCGCAGTGGGAATCTTAGCTTCATCGCTCTCGCAAAACCAAATTATGGCTTACCTGCTCGGCGTTTTCCTGTCCTTCTTTTTGTATTTCGGGATTGAGCAGTTGGCCAGTTATAAAATATTGGGTGGCGCTGATTATTTCCTTTCTAATATTGGCTTTTATCAACATTTTCTGGCCTTTACCAGAGGGTTGATCGATACGAGAGATTTATTTTACTTCCTTCTGGTGATTGCGGGTTGTCTGTTTCTCGCTAAAATTTTTGTAGAAAAGAAAAAGTAACTGAAATTATTTACCGCTTTTAAAAATGAACAAAAAAAACCTCCTCTACAGTATAATTGCTCTGTTTTTATTAATGGGAACTTTCGGGATTTTTTCGAAACGTTTCGATTTAACCCAGGAGAAAAGATACACGCTTTCTGCTTCTACCATTAAAGTTTTGAAGTCTGTTGCCAAACCTTTGACATTTGAAGTCTATCTGGAAGGTGATTTTCCGGCGAGTTTCCGTCAGTTACAGAACGAAACAAAATTCATTCTGGAAGAATTCCGAAAAGTGAATCCAAAAATAGATTACCGGTTCATCGATCCCATTAAGACGAAAATGTCGAAAGATACTTTGGCAGCCATGGGAATGCAACCTTCCATCTTACCGGATATGAAAGAAGGCAGGATTTCTGAAATTGTCATGTTTCCCTATGCGGTCCTTAAATATGATTCGCACGGAACCTCAATTCCGTTAATCGTGAATTTAACCGGAATTGATGCTTCAGAACAGTTGAGTAAATCGATTGAAAACCTGGAATATAATTTTGTTTCGAATATTAAAAACATCACTCAGGATCATAAAAAAAACATTGGTATTCTCATCAATCAGGATGAACTTCGTCCTGAAGAATTCCGTGGGTTTATGGAAATGGCTTTGGAAAATTATAATGCCGGACCGATTATTCCAAAAAATCAAATGGAATTGACTTACGCTGATGTTCCGCAACTTCAGCACATGGATGCTTTGGTCATCGCAAAACCGCGAAAAGCTTTTACCGAAAATGAAAAGGTAATTCTGGATCAATACATCATGAACGGTGGAAAAACCCTCTGGATGATCGATGCCGTGAATGCTGAAATGGACACCCTTTTTCACGCCAAAAAAATCATGGCTTATCCCATGGATGTCAACTTAACCGATTTCTTTTTTAATTATGGAATTCGGCTTAATGCAGGTTTGGTAAAGGATATGAAAAAATCTGCACTTTTGCGGGTTCAATCTGGTGAAGTTGCCGGGAATCCACAATACAGCAGTTTTCTATGGCCTTACTTTCCTTTAGGAATTGCAGAAAATAAAAACCCGGTTACCAAAAATATCAATCCTGTTAAATTTGAATTTCCGACTTCGATTGATACCTTAGGACGCAAAAATATTAAGACAAAAGTTTTGTTTGAATCAAGCGAAAGAACGAATATCAAACAGGTTCCCAATTATGTGGCGCTTGCAGAAATCGTCCGGACCGATTCCCTGAGCGAAGTTGATAAACCAGCTCAACCCAAAATATATGCGGTTAGTTTAGAAGGTAAATTCAGTTCCGCTTATGCAACACGAAGCGAAAGAAAAATTTATCCTAATTTCAAAGCACAAAGTCCGGAAAACAAGATGATTATTATTGCCGACGGTGATGTTGGAAGAAATCAAATCTACAAAGGAAAACCGCTCCCACTGGGTGAAGATTTACTCACCAAACAATCGTATGGCAACGAACAGTTTCTGAGAAATGCCCTCGATTTTCTTTTAGACGATTCTAATTTAATGGAATTAAGAAACAGAAACATCGAAGCAAGATTACTCGACCGACAAAGAATTGACGAAGAAAAAACCGACTGGCAATGGTTCAATTTATTGCTTCCATTGGCAATTATTGGATTGTTGGGCGGATTCTTTTACTGGTGGAGAAAAAGAAAATTTGGATAAATAAAAACCTTCAAGAATAAATATTGAAGGTTTTTGGCTAAAATATACCGCAAATTACAGATGACGCCGTCTTTAACACCTTCTTAAAACCAAGAAGTCATTTAAAATTAGTAATTCTTGGCAACCTTAAATATCTTTAATAAAATCCTCATATTCATAAAACACCCGCTCGAATCCATCCATTTTTTCGACAAAAAACTCGAAAATCTCCTGCCAGGTATTTTTATTATAAATCGAAACATTTTCTTTGGTGATCCAAAACCGGGAAATCACTTTTCCGTTTTCCAAAGTGTAAAATTCATCTTTTTGAACTGAACCTAATTCCTCTTCCAGAATAGATTCCAGTGACCACATTTTTTCGAAATAAGCATTGCGAAAGAGTTCGTCGTTTATTTCTATATCCAGTGAAACTTCGGCTTTCTTTGGATCAGCATTAAATTTAAAGGCGAAATCTTTAATTTTGGTATTATACAAAATCCACTTTCTGGGAAAACTTTTCCCAAAGGCGATCCAGAATTCTTTTCTAAGTTGCTGTGCTTCTTCTTTACTAAACATTGAAATAATTTAAGAACTGCGAAACTAATCAAAATATCATATTGTATCGAGTTACAGTGTATTATTTTTTTTGGAGCTTACCAATTACACGGATTTACAAAGATTTTTCTGTTTAAAAAATATTTCAGTTCAGTTTTGCCGGCAAATTATTCGTGCATTCGTGGCAGAAAAGTTTCCTAATATTTGACAATATATTGTAAGAATTTAGACGACTGATTGTAAGTCTTTTATCTTTCATCTATATTCTTCGATCTACTTATATTTGATCTGATCCTCTTTAAGGCTTCTAAGAACTTTTTACTTATTTTTGCGTTATGCTTTCCAAAAAATCACAGTACGCGCTAAGAGCCCTTTCCTACCTCGTCGGCAAAAAAGATGAAGGTCCGGTCTTGATTTCAGATATTGCCACCGCGAAAAAAATCCCGTTAAAATTTCTGGAAAACATTCTGCTGGAGCTGAAAAAAGCCGATATCCTTGACAGTAAAAAAGGAAAAGGCGGCGGTTATTTTTTTAGTGCAAATCCGGCTGAAATATCGCTTGCGACGGTAATCCGGTTGGTTAACGGTCCGATCTCGATGATTCCGTGTGTGAGCATTCATTTTCATGAACAGTGTCTTAACTGCAATCAGGAACACTGCGGTTTGCACGATGTTTTGATCGAAGTCCGCGACGCTTCTCTGGCTATTTTAGAAAAGAAAACACTGCTGGATATCGTGGATTAAAGCTTTAGCTTTTTATTTGCCTTATTAGTCCACTAATTTGGTGGAATAATAAATTTGTCGCAAATTTGTTGACATTAATGAATGAAATAATGTTTACAGCAGAAGAAATTCAACATTTAGAAGCGCTAGATCTCCAACAAAGTCTTTTCAAACTGTGCGAAATTATTCCAGACGGAATCATCTTTTCAACTTCTTTAGGGCAGGAAGATCAGATCATTACCGATGTCATTTTTAAAAATAAATTACCGGTTAAGGTTTTCACGCTGGATACAGGAAGATTATTTTATGAACATTATGACCTTCTTTCCAACAACAATTCCAAATACAAAATCAAAACGGAAGTCTATTTTCCCGAAGCCACTGATGTTGAAAATTATGTGAACGAGAAAGGAATTAACGGCTTTTTTCATTCTGTAGAAAACAGAAAAGAATGCTGCTACATCCGAAAAGTAAAACCGCTGAACCGTGCGCTGGAAGGCGCCAAAGTATGGATTACCGGTCTTAGAAGCGAACAGTCTGAAAACCGACAAACTTTAAAAATGCTGGATTGGGACGAATCCCGACAACTCTATAAATTCAATCCTCTTCTTCACTGGAATTATGATGCTGTTTTAAAATATATCGAAGACCATCAAATTATGGATTTACCGCTTCATAAAAAAGGCTTCGTCAGCGTGGGCTGCAAACCGTGTACGAGAGCAATCGAGCCGGCTGAAAATCCGCGTGCCGGAAGATGGTGGTGGGAAGAATCTCAGAAAGAATGCGGTCTGCATTCAGAAAAATAAAAATTGTAAAATACGATGAAGGCAAAATATCAATTAAATGATTTGGAGCAGTTAGAAGCAGAAAGCATTTACATCATGCGGGAAGTTGCGGCCCAATTTGAAAAACCCGCTTTATTATTCAGCGGTGGAAAAGATTCGATTACGTTGGTTCATTTGGCAATGAAAGCTTTTGCTCCGATGAAAATCCCTTTTCCTTTGGTTCATATCGATACGGGACATAACTTCCCTGAAGCACTGGCTTACCGAGATTTTTTAGCCAAAGAAATCGGTGCCGAATTGATTGTCAGGAAAGTGGAAGATACCATTCACAAACAGAAACTGACGGAACCTAAAGGAAAATTTGCTTCCAGAAACTGGCTGCAAACCCATACTTTACTGGAAACCATTGAAGAATTTCAATTTGATGCCTGCATTGGTGGCGCACGACGCGATGAAGAAAAAGCCCGAGCCAAAGAACGGTTTTTCTCTGTTCGTGATGATTTCGGACAATGGAATCCCAAACTGCAAAGACCCGAATTATGGAAAATCTACAACGGCAGAATTCATAAAGGCGAAAATGTTCGCGTCTTCCCAATTTCGAACTGGACCGAACTCGATGTCTGGAATTATATTAAAAAAGAAAAGATTCAACTTCCTTCTATTTACTTTTCCCACGAAAGAGAAGTTTTGGAATATGAAGGTCAGTTAATTGCAGTTTCCGATTTTATTCAAATTGATGAAGATGATGTTATTTCTACAAAAACGGTTCGATACAGAACTGTTGGTGATATGACCTGTACGGCAGCCGTAGAAAGCAATGCTTCTACTTTGGATGAAGTGGTTCAGGAAATTACCGCGTCAAGAATTTCGGAAAGAGGCGAAACCAGAATCGATGATAAAGTCACCGAAGCCGCCATGGAAGACCGGAAAAAAGGAGGATACTTTTAATAAACAATGAGTAATAGGCAATAAGCAATGTATTTATTACTGATTACCAATTGCTTAGTACTGATAAAAACAAAACATGGATATATTAAGATTAATGACCGCCGGAAGCGTTGATGATGGCAAAAGTACCTTAATTGGCCGACTTTTATACGACAGCAAAAGTATTCTCGTGGATCAGCTGGAAGCACTGGAAAAACAGTCAAAAAATAAAAATTCCGATGGAATCGATTTGGCAATTCTTACCGACGGTTTGCGGGCCGAACGGGAACAGGGAATCACCATCGACGTGGCGTACCGCTATTTCTCGACGCCGAACAGAAAATTCATTATTGCTGATGCTCCGGGACACGTTCAATACACTCGAAATATGATTACCGGCGCGTCGAATTCCGATTTGATGATTATTTTAATTGATGCAAGACAAGGCGTGATCGAGCAAACCAGAAGACACAGTATCATCGCTTCTTTGTTGCAAATCAAACACATTGTAATCGCAGTGAATAAAATGGATCTGGTGGATTATTCGGAAGAAGTTTTTGAAAATATTAAAACCGGTTATCTTGAAATTGCCCAGAAACTCAACCTCATCAATATTCAGTTCTTTCCTATTTCGGCTTTAGATGGCGACAATATTGTGGATCGCTCCAACAAAATGCCTTGGTTTAAGGAAAATTCGCTGTTAGAATATCTGGAACAGGTAGAAATTAACAAAGAAATTAATCTGAAAGATACCCGGTTTCAAGTTCAGTTTGTCATTCGTCCGCAAACCGATGAACTCCACGATTACCGGGGTTACGCGGGAGAAGTCGTTAGCGGAATTTATAAAAAAGGAGACCGCATAAAAATCCTGCCGCAAAATATAGAAACCACCATTTCTAAAGTGGAAACCGGCGGAAAAGAAGTGGATGAAGTTTTTGCACCACAACCTGCGGTGATCCATATCGAAGATGATATTGATATTTCGCGGGGCGATTATTTTGTTCATACCGATCAGATTCCCACTGTTGACAATGAATTTCAGGCTTTGGTTTGCTGGATGGATCATAAAGAATTGGTTCCGGGGAATAAATATTTTCTTCAGCACCGAAGCAAACTGGTCAAAGCGATCGTTAAAGAAATCGACTATCAATTAGACGTTAATACTTTAGAAAAAACACCAGTCAACGATTCGGTAAAACTCAATGAAGTGGTTCGGGTGACCATCAAAACAGCAAGTCCATTGGTTTTTGATTCTTTTGAAAAAAACAAAGGAACCGGAAGTGCCATTTTGATCGACGAAACCAGCAATGCAACCGTAGGAGGCGTAATGATTCTGTAACCCGTGAGCGAAGTTCAACCCAATAATATGCATCCTCTGTTTCTGAATCTGGAACGGATTCCGGTGTTATTGGTGGGACACGACGATTTAATTTTTCGGGCAGTAAAGCAGATTTGCCGAAATGCTGCTCATTGTAAAATCAAAATTTATGATGAAGAAATGTCAGAGGAAATCATCAGATTTTCGGCGGAAAAATCCAATATCAAACTTTTTTATCAAAAAATTAAAGAAGAGGATTTAGAGAACTTTGGATTATTAATAATTTCGACCGAAGATCACGAATACGAAGAACAACTTATTCATCTTTCTCAAAATAAAAACATTTTAATTGATGTCATCGGCAAACCAAAAATCAGTGATTTTTCGTTGGTTTCCGTTATTAAAAAGGAGAACATAAAACTCGGAATTTCTTCAAATGATTATTCGCCGGAAGTTCAAAAAAGAATCAATAAAATTATCGAACACAGCATTCCTTCCGATATCGAAGAGTTTATCGGTAAACTGAAATTCGCCCACAAGCACCCTTTAATGAACCGCGAAGAAGAACTGCAAACACTTGACAATATTACCGCGGAATATCTGGATCAAAAACAAAAACATCCTCTTGCTGATTCTGAATTTGAAAATTTAGAAAAAATAACGAAAGCGGTTCGGCGCCGTGCCAATATTTATCTGGGAATCATCGGCGTGATGGTTTTAATTGGAGTTTTGTCTTATATTCTTGTCGAATTCCAATTGTTTCCGGACATCAATGAATTCCTGAATCGCGACAACCATATTTTCTATAAAATGCTGGCGGTCGGTTTTGTAGCAGAATTGGTGGTAGGAAGTACCGGAATGGGTTATGGGATTATCTGTACCACGATTCTTTTGATGCTCAATATTGCGCCACCGATCATCAGTGCGAGTATTCACTCTGCCGAAACATTTACCTCAGCCGCGGGAAGCATCAGTCATTACCGATTGAAAAACGTAAACATGAAACTGGTAAAAGCATTGGCTATTCCGGCAATTATCGGGGCAATTATTGGAGCGTTATCGCTCACTTATTTTGGGGAACATTATGCCCACATTGTAAAACCGTTGATTTCCTGCTATACTTTATATCTTGGAATTAATATCTTGCGAAATGCCTTCAAAAAAAACAAAAAAAGCACTCAAAAATCCGGTCGAAATATCAGCATTTTAGGATTGACCGGTGGATTTATCGATTCTTTTACGGGCGGTGGTTGGGGACCAATGGTTACGGGAAGTTTACTAAAAGACGGACGAACTCCAAGATATGTGATTGGAAGTTCTACCCTATCGAAATTTATTCTGACGATTACCAGTGCAATCACTTTCGTAGTGACCATCGGAATTCAGCATTGGAATATTGTACTCGGACTATTGATTGGCGGAATTGTTACCGCGCCATTTGCTGCTTTGTTAACGAGCAGAATTCCCATTAAAAAAATGTTCGTGGTGATTGGGATTCTTATTATTGTTTTGAGTTTAATTTCGATTGTAAAATCACTTTTTTAAATATTACTTCGGAAGACATTCATTATTTAGTGCCCGTCACACAACGCGTTATCAAACTGAAATCAGACCAGGGCGCAAATCTTATTTTGTAGAATACACGCAGATACCACTGGGAAAACACCAAAAAACAAGAATTGACACATTGCAAAAATCAATTTATCAGTTCCATCCGATAAAATAAATAACTTTCCCAAAGAGAAACCTAAACTAAATATTTTATAACTTTGAACATAATAAATATGATTAAAGTAATGGACACTACAATAGATATCCGAAAAAAAATCCACGAATTTATCGATCATGCAGACGAAAGAATACTCCGTATTTTTCACGCAATTATTACTATGGAAGAAGTTGAAGAACACGTATTGAGTGCAGAATACAAAGAAATTTTGGATGAACGCCTGAAAGAACACCACGAAAATCCAACTTCGGGAAAACCTTGGGAAAAAGTAAAACAGGAACTGAAAAAAGAATATGGAATATGATCTGATTATAAAGCCAAAAGCCCAGAATGATATAAAAAAAGCACTTGATTGGTATAAAGCAGAAGGCGGAAATTTACCGAAAAATTGCTTGATAAAATCGATGAAAGCTTAGAGAAAATACAGCAAAACCCGGAACATTATCAGAAAAGATATCACGAAATAAGAATCATTTTTACAAAGAAATTTTCTTACGGAATTTATTACACCATTGAAGAAAATACAATTTATATCCACGCAATTTTACCCACGAAACAAAATCCAAAAACAGCTGAAAAGCGTGTAAAATAAAAAGTCTACCGCCTGAATTTTCCAATAACATTCTGCCTCCGCCTCTAAAAAAAGACTTTAGGCAGCAAGAAAAAAGCGGGCTAAGCCCGCCCGCTGTATTTATCATTTTATTTTAGTCAATGCAATGCTGTCGGTTTTATTTCCTTTATCATACTTTTTAATGTAAATCAATTTTCCTTTTTCATTATAGTATTTCCAGTCGCCATGATAGTACCAGTGTATAAAATTATCGGCAACTTCGGTAGTAGATTGTCCTTTGATCTTGATTTTTCCGTTTGGATAAAAAAATTGTGTCTTAATTTTATCTTTGCGGTAAACCTCCTTCTGATCTATTTTATCATCAATAAAAGTACGCCAGATACCAACCTTGTCTCCCTTTCTGTATTTTCCTTTTGAAACAAAATCTCCCTGTTCGGTAGAATTGGTTTCTACCCATTTGCCATTTCTTTTCTGAATCTTAGCTTCCTTTATATATTGATTAATTTTACCCGGAACACAGGATACCAGAGAAATCGTAATTAATAAAAGAAAATAATTGATTTTCATAGCATCAGATCACTCCCAAATCTTTTCCTACCTTTTCAAAGGCTGCAATCGCTTTGTCTAAGTGTTCTCTGGTATGGGAAGCAGAAAGTTGCACACGGATTCTCGCTTTTCCTTTTGGTACCACGGGATAGAAAAATCCGATGACATAAATTCCTTCATCCATTAATTTTTCGGCCATTTTTTGGGCCAAAGGGGCATCGTACAGCATCACCGGGACAATCGCCGCATCACCGTTGGGAATATCAAAACCTTTGGCTTTCATTTCTTTTCTGAAATATTCGGCATTTTCCATTACCTGATCTCTCAACGAAGTGTCGTCGGAAATCATATCCAAAACTTTAATCGCAGCACCAACGATTCCCGGAGCCAAAGAATTTGAGAACAAATAAGGTCTTGAACGCTGTCTCAGCATATCGATAATTTCTTTTTTACCGGAAGTAAATCCTCCAAGCGCGCCGCCTAAAGCTTTTCCTAAAGTTGAAGTAATGATGTCAACTCTTCCCATCACTTCATTGGCTTCGTGCGTTCCACGTCCAGTTTTACCGATGAATCCGGTGGCGTGTGAATCGTCAACCATTACCAAAGCATCGTATTTATCTGCCAAATCACATACTCCTTTTAAATCGGCCACAATTCCGTCCATTGAGAAAACACCATCGGTCACGATGATTTTGAAACGGTGATTCTTTTTGGAAGCCTCGATTAACTGCTCTTCCAAATCGGCCATATTGTTATTTTTGTAACGGTATCTCGCTGCTTTACAAAGTCGAACGCCATCTATAATTGAAGCGTGATTCAGTTCATCAGAAATAATGGCATCCTGATCGGTAAACAAAGGTTCGAAAACGCCGCCGTTGGCATCAAAACACGCTGCATATAAAATGGTATCCTCCAATCCCAAAAACGCTGAAATCTTTGCTTCCAATTCTTTATGAATATCCTGAGTTCCACAGATGAAACGCACCGAAGACATTCCGTAGCCGTGACTTTCGATCATATCCTGGGAAGCTTTCATCACTTCTTTATTGTTTGACAATCCCAAATAGTTATTGGCACAGAAATTCAGGAGTGTTTTCCCGTTGGCTTCAATCACCGCAGATTGCTGTGAGGTTATGATCCTTTCGGTTTTAAACAAGCCGTCATTTTTAATATTTTGAAGTTCGTTCTGTAAATTTTCCAGATAATTTTTAGAAATCATATTTAATTATTTTGAAATGCTAAAATACGAAAAAAAGCCCTCCTGCGAGTGCTTTTATCATTTTGTTATTAATAACATAAAGTTAAATGGACCTTGATTATTCTTTAATAAATTTCAAATTCTTTTCAGCAATTTTTAAAAGATAAACACCTTTCGGAAGGGCGTTTACACCAATTGATTTTTTTGAACTAAGTATTCCTGATTTCACCCATTTCCCATCGAGGCTGAAAATTTCATACGATTCATCTTTGGTAATTCCCGCTACTGAAAGTTGGTCTTTCACCGGATTTGGATAAATTCTGATTTCATTTTTGGCCGTATCATTTATGGAAAGAATCGAAGTATCTTTTGTTACTGTGGAACCTTTGGTAATAATCTGATTTTCATAATTAAATTGTACTGAAGCGACATTGAAAGTAAGCGCTTCTGCAAAACTTTGATTATTTGAATCGTTATTTAAAACCAAATAAGCAATTTCCCCACCAGTTCCGGTCACTTTAATTGGCAAAGGCATTTCAAAGAAACTGACAGACGAATGACTTTGCGTCTGGCCCACTTTAAAACGAATGATTTTATCCGCAGTTTGATTCCATTTTATTTGATAGGAAGGATATCCCTGGCCGTAAATCCAGTCGTTGAAAAATTCGGAAAAATCTTTTCCGGTAGATTGTAATAATGAATTCTTTAAATCATCTGTTCTCACATAATTATAGGCGAGATTTGGACGGGAATGATACTCTTTTAAAGCTTGATAAAAAGCGGAATCACCTAGAATCCACTTCATCATTCTTAAAACATATCCGCCTTTTGAATAACTCAACCGACTGTCAAAAACTGCGTTGGTATTTCCTAAATTACCGTCAGCAACATAAACACTTCCGCCTGATGACTGGGTAATATAATCCATTTGCGACTGCAAATAATTCATAAATTCAGTGTTAGTCATTAATAATTTTTCGTTGGCGAGATGTTCACCGTAAGTCGCAAAACCTTCATTAAGCCAGATATCGTTCCAGGCGCCGCAAGTTACTTTATCACCAAACCATTGGTGGGCTAATTCATGAGCGATAATTCCCTTGCCGAAAGATCCCATTGACGACATGGTAGAATGCTCCATTCCGCCTCCCCAGCCGAATTGCATGTGCCCGTATTTCTCATTCCTGTAAGGATAAGGTCCAAAAAATTCTTCGAACGTATTCATGATATTTTTGGTCCAGTTGATATTGGCCATTGCGGTGTTATTATTCGCTGTAGAAGGATAAACGTAATTCACAAACGGGAAAGGCGGTATTCCCATCGTATCATTTATCTTGGTATAATTCGTAATTCCCAAAGCAACTAAATACGCCGGAATCGGATAATTCGTTTGCCAGAAAGTTAGTTTTTTATTACCGGCTACCATTGTTTCGGAAAACAATTTACCATTCGAAGCGACATTATATTGCGCCGGAGTTGTAATTCTGATATCAACTTTCTCTATTTTATCATTCATACTCTGCTTAGTGGGAAACCATTCCTGTGCGCCGTAAGGCTCAGAAAGCGTGTAGAGCACCGGAGTTCCAGATTGCGTAGAAATTGTAAAAGCATCACCAGCACTTCCAATAGTATCTGGAGTGCCGGAATATTTAATCGATAAAGAATCTAAAGTAGCCGAGCTGAGTGCGGCTGGAAAATCGATTTTTACTTCCTTCGTTGGCAATTGAGTAAAGGCCAAGTTAGTACCGTGGTATTTCACTTCAGAAACCGTCAACACATTAGAAAAATCGAAATAAATACTGGTAATGTTTTGATTGGGAACAAAATGACTGGTCACCGTTCCACTTATAAAATATTGAGCAGGATCAAGATCCAAATCCAGTCTTTGATATTTCAAATCATAATTCAAAGTGTTTGGGTTCACGTTGTAATTAATCATTTTCGAATAGCGCTGCGTTTCATTTCGGATCATGCTTTTTCTTTCTGCCTCTTCGTTTTGCGCAAAAAGGTGTGCAAAACATAACATTAACGCAATCATATAAATCTGTTTCATTGATTAAATTATTTACCGATAAAGGTAAAAAAAACCTTTCAATAATTATTGAAAGGCTGCTATTTTAGTCAAATAAACAATCAGAGATTCAAAGTCGGCTCCAGGATTTGCTCCATTTTACTTTTAACCTGATCTACAGAACCTCCATAATTATTAATGAGCAGTGAAAACACCAGTGTTTTACCGGAATTTGTTTTCATATATCCGGCTAAGGTTTTTACTTTATTTAAAGTGCCTGTTTTGGCAAAGATCTGTCCGTTTCCGGTAGTGTTGAACATTCTTTTCAAAGTTCCCGTCTGTCCGCCGATTGGCAAGGTTTCCTGGAAGGTTTTGTAATATTTTTCGTTCATCAAATTCGCTAAAAATTTCACCTGAGAAATTGGAGTTACCACATTTGCTCTTGAAAGTCCGCTTCCATCGAAGTAATTTAAACCATCCGTTTCGAAACCGACTGATTTTAAGTGGTTATTCACCACCATTCTTCCCGCTTCCAAAGTCTGGTCACCCAGTTTCTGAAAACCCACCATTCTCAACGTTGCTTCTGCCAATGCATTATCGCTGTGCTGATTGGTATACATGATGATTTCTGCTAAAGTTGGCGATTGATAAGAAGTGATTACTTCCCGTTTCTCAGGATTTGGATCTGTACTTTTTGTGACCACTTTTCCCGCCACCGACAAGCCACTTTTCAGCATGGCTGCACGCAGGCTGTTCGCCAGATAAGCCGGAGCATCCGGTAATTTGGTCGTCAGATAGCCGCCATCAAATTTATCGGCATACACCATTTGACCGATGTATGGTGAGATATAATAATAGTTTTTGTTTTCTGAAAAAGGATTTGATTTTTTGGCAATCAGTTTTTCATTTTGGGGATTTATTTCGTGGGTTGTTCCAACGGGTAAATAATAATTTCCGTTTTCAAGCCAAACAATATTTTCCGGTAATGACTGGGATTTATTTAATTTAAAAACACCGGTCTGAATGATAATATCGCCATCGATTTTCTTAATTCCTTTTTCTCTGGCAGCCGAAATAAATTCAGAAATAATCTGACTATAGGAACTAGCGCCCGCTTTATTGGTTCCCAGCGAAGGATCGCCGCTTCCTACGATGTACAAATTCCCTTTAAGAACTCCGTCTTCGATTTCACCGGAATATTCCAGCTGAGTGATCCACCTGAAGTTTTCACCCAAAAGATTCATCGCCGTTTCTGTGGTCAGCAATTTAGTAGTAGAAGCAGGAATCAGAGAAGCGTTCTCATTATAAGAACTGATAATTTTCTTTGTTTTGGGATCATACACTACAAAACCCCAGTTTGCGTTTCGCAAAACAGGATCATTCATCATCGAATTCAGCTTGATATCTACGAGTTCTTTTGCGCTGAGAAGTTTTTCAGCGGACTCTTTAGAAATATTCGAATTTTGACTGTCGTAAGATTGAGGATAATTGGTAGAAGCGAAGGTTCCCTGCCCAAATGCAAATGCAGAAACTGCGATTGCAGAAGAAACCAGAATTTTTTTGATGTTAATCATTTAATTTTATTATTTGATTATCTATGAATGCTTTTGCATGAAAGAATACGATTCTGCCGCAAAACATTTCTTTAACGTTCAAAAGTATAAAATATTGTTGAAGCACAGTGATTTAACGGTACTAAAAAGGTGGTAACTACTGTTAAACTTTGTTAAAAGTCAACAAAAATCACCTTTTTTATAGAATGGTAAGCGGAAATCTCATCAAACTCCGCCAAACTTTTGCTGACCAAATCTTTATACTCCGCATATTTTTTACCGCGCGGTAATTTTAGTAAAAGTTGGTATTGATACATTAAATTCAGTTTTCCAATGGGTGATTTTTCAGGACCCAGAATGCATTCTTCCGGTAAATATTTCCTGAGAATTGATCCTAAAAACTGAGAAGCACGATTGACCTTATCTTCACGGCGGTGCTTCAGTTCAATCATAATTAATTTGACGAAAGGCGGATACAGAAACTTCTTTCGCTCCGTCAACAAATGTTTATAAATATTGGGCGAATCGTGCTCTTTTAATAACTGAAAAATCGAATGTTGCGGATTATAGGTTTGAATTAAAACCTTACCGTTTCCTGAAAGCCGGCCTGCTCTTCCCGAAACCTGAGTGATCAGCTGAAATGCCCTTTCTTCTGCGCGAAAATCCTGTACATATAATAAGGAGTCTGCTTTTGGGATTGCGACCAGTTCAATATTCTCAAAATCTAACCCTTTGGAAATCACCTGCGTACCGACAATAATATCCGTTTCGCCTTCTTCTATTTTTTCGTATAATTTCTCATAAGCAAATTTTTTGCGCATGGAATCCACATCCATCCGATCAACTTCTGCGTCGGGAAAAATTTTCGAAACTTCTTCGTGAATCTGTTCTACCCCAACTCCTCTTACATTCAATTTCTCAGAATGGCATTTCGGACAGGCTTTCGGTTTCGCCGCTTTTTGCCCGCAATAATGACATTTCATTTCATTATTATATTTGTGATAGGTCATCACGACATCACAATTTGAACAGTAATTTACATAACCACAGGTTTCACATTCCACCACATTGGCGTAACCACGGCGATTGTGGAGAATCATGGTTTGCTTTTTATGATCGAGTTCTTTTCTTATTTCATCAATTAAATGAAGAGAAAAACTTCCGACTAATTTTTTAGTATCCTGCGCTTCTTTAAAATTAATCAGTTCAAATTCCGGAATTTTCACATTCCCAAAACGTTCGCCTAAATAAATATAAGTCAGTTTTTCTTTTTTTGCGGCGTAATACGATTCTACAGATGGCGTCGCAGAACCTAATATTACGTTGGCACTGTAAAATTTCGCTAAAACCTGAGCAGCATCTTTTGCATTAAAAAACGGAGAAATTTCCCGTGGTTTATAACTCGAATCATGTTCTTCATCCACCACAATTAATCCTAAATTGTGATAAGGCAAAAACAGAGCATTCCTCGTTCCGATAAGGATTTTAATATCATTATTTTTAATTCTGCGCCATACCTCTACCTTTTCGAAATCGGTCAGTTTCTGATGGTAATACCCCAACTGCCTTCCATATTTTTTCTCTAAACGCTGAACAATCTGTTTGGTCAGAGAAATCTCGGGAAGCAGAAATAAAACGTTTTTCCCATCCTCCACCGTTTCTTCAATTTTTTCTAAATAAACGTGGGTTTTCCCGGAAGAAGTAACGCCATGAAGCAAAACATTTTTTCCCTGTTCAAAGGCTTCATCAATTTCAGATTTTGCCTGAAGTTGAATATCACTCAGTTTTTCTAAATCTTCGGTTTCGCCTTCATAACTTTCCAGACGGTCTTTCTGCAAGTAATATTCCTGAACTAAATCTTTTTCAATCAACGATTTTAATTGAGCGTGGGCAAAGTTTCCTTCATGGAAAACTTCCGATTTTTTAATGAGTTTTTCAGGATGTTCTGTTTGTTTTTCTAAAATTAAAAGAAATAATTCCTGTTGTTTACCGGACCGTTTCAGTGATAAAAGTATTTCGGGAAGATTTGCATTTTTTACTGTTTCTTCATTAATCTTTAAATAAGCAACTTCTTTGGCTTTATATTTTTCCGCAATTTTCTCATCGATTTCGATATACTGTAAATCGATTAATGATTTAATGGTTTTTACAATATCCCTTTTGGGAATAAAAGCTTCAATTTCCGTCAAATTTATGAGTTGCCGAACTTCCAAAGCCTGAATAAGATACATTTCATTCACATCTAAATTCTCGAAATCAACGGTGACATTCGGTTTTAATTTCAGATAGGTTTCACTTTCCAATTTTAAAGAACCCGGAAATGAAAAACGGTAAATTTCGCCAAGATTACAGAGGTAATAACCTGATAGCCAATCCCAAAACCGGATTTGTTCTTTCGGTAAAATCGGGGAATCATCTAAAATATTGATAATTTCTTTTGGTACAAATGTTTCGGGTTCTTGATCATGAAGATCAAAAACAATTCCGGTGTAGATTTTTTTTCCGCCAAAAGCAACCAAAACCCGCATTCCAATCTGAATGGAAGATACGAGTTCATCGGGAACTTTGTAAGTAAAAGTTCCTTTTAGATTTAAGGGAAGGATGACTTGGGCAAAAGTTGGTGTGATGATTTGGTGAGGTGTTGATTTGGTGATGTGATGATTTGTTGATTTGATAATGTGACGATTTTCTACAATTCAATGGACAAATTTAGAAATAAATTTCGGCTAAAACCAATGGACTTTATTTAATAAAAAAGGATCGGAATAGGTTCCAATCCTTTTATCGGTTGCGTCGGCGCGGATTCCAACGTTTTTTTTTGGTTGCATCGGAACGAATGTTTTTTCAGCTGCATCGGAATAAGTTACGACGCTGGATTATCGGTCGTTCCTACGGAACTATGGATTTATTTGCCTTTTCTTCGGTCCAATTCTTTTTGGATCAAACCTAATTCTCTACCTGTTTGTCCGGCAACGGAAGTATTTTCCTGCGCTCTTCTCGTTAAATATGGAACCACATCTTTTACGGGACCATACGGAAGATACTTACAGACATTGTATTTTTCTGCTCCTAAATAATACGTAATATTATCACTCATTCCGTACAACTGTCCGAAATATATCTGTGGATGATCGTGAGGCAAGCCCATCGCTTTCATTTTATCCATCACGAGTTCTGTTGATTTCTCGTTGTGCGTTCCGAAAAACGCAGAAACTTTATTCAGATTATTTAAAACAAAATCGACCGCTGCATTATAATTTTCGTCAGAAGCCTGTTTTGTTGGCTGAATCGGATCAGGATATTTCATGGCTGCGGCTCGTGCTCTTTCTTTCTCCATATAAGCGCCGCGTACAAATTTGTACCCCAGGAAATAATTTTTCTCTTTGGCTCTTTCCAAATCTTTGGCCAGATATTCTAATCTTCCGGTTCGGTACATTTGAACGGTATTCCAGATAATGGCTTTTTCTTTATTGAATTTTTCCATCATTTCATTCACCAAAGCGTCGGTAGCATCCTGCATCCAGGTTTCTTCGGCATCGATCATCAATATTACATTTCTGTCAAAAGCCATTTGACAGACTTCGTCATATCTTTTGACGACTCTCGCCCACTCTTCTTTTTGTGAAGTCGTTAATTCTACTTTTTTCCCTACTTCTTCGTAAATTTCAATGCGGCCAAAACCTGTTGGTTTAAAAACCACGAACGGAATCGCTGGGTTTCCTTCAGCAAATTTGATGTTCTGCTTGATTTCGGTACACGTATCATCAAAAACTTTTTCTTCTGCTTTTCCTTCAATGGCATAATCGAAAATACTTCCCACATGATGCTTAAACATCTGCTTCACTACTTTCATACTCTCTTCGTGGGTTTCGCCACCACAAAACTGCTCGAACAAAGTCTGCTTCACAATATCGGTTACGAAAGGGAAATTATTCTTGACTGTAAAATTCAGCGCAGAAATTCCAATATTCGTAATTACCGGTTGTTCAATAGCCTTGAACATCCAATACGCTTTTTTCAGCTGAGAATCTGTTTTGTCTGCAAACGCAATTTGGGTATTGTTGAAAACGCTCATCATATTTTTTAAATTAGAGCAAATTTAATAATACTGAATGGATTGATAAAACTAAATTAAAGTTTAATTTTGTGATAAATTTCAGTATCAATGATTTCAATTTTAGATCACGATTTCTCGCAACTCAACGATTTTCTCACTATCTTACAACCTACTCAACTTTTAATTTTAGTGGATGAAAATACCCACGAATATTGTCTCCCAACGCTTCTTGGCAATCTGGAAACCGAAATTCCTTTTGAAATCATTGAAATCGAAGCGGGTGAAGAACTGAAAACGTTGGAAACGGCAGCCCAGCTTTGGGAAATCTTGACCGAATTTGAAACCGACCGGAAAGCATTGATGATCAATTTGGGCGGCGGCGTAATCACCGATATGGGTGGATTTATCGCCTCAACTTACAAAAGAGGAATTCCCTTCATCAATATTCCGACGACGCTTTTAGGAATGTGCGATGCTTCAATTGGTGGAAAAACAGGAATTGACCATCAGTTCCTGAAAAATATTATCGGAACGTTCGCTCATCCGGAACATATTTTTGTCTTTCCGGAATTTCTGAACACCTTACCTTTTGAGCAACTGAGAAGCGGTTTTGCCGAAATGCTGAAACATGGATTGATTGCAGATCAAAATCATTGGAAAGATTTAATTTCGATTAAAGATCTAACGGCAGAAAATATATTTCCTTTCATTGAAAGGTCGATGAATATTAAGCAGAATGTAGTGGAACAGGATTTCAGGGAACAAAACATCCGGAAAACGCTGAATTTCGGTCATACCATAGGTCATGCGGTTGAAAGTTTATTTCTCTTAAAAGGAAAACCCATCATGCATGGTGAGGCCGTGGCAATGGGCATGATCTGCGAAACGAGAATTTCAGTGCTTCAAGATTTAATTGCAGAGGAAACCGCGAATGACATTATTTCCAACATTCGGAAATTTTTTCCTCATTTGGATATCACTGAATTTTCATTGGAAGAAATAGTAAATTTAATGAGAAATGACAAAAAGAATTCTTTCGGAAATATTAATTTTTCTTTAATTAAAAGAATTGGAAATGCAACTTTTGATTGTTCCATTCCTAATGAAAACATAAAAAAGGCGTTAATTTATTATCAAAAATTAGAATAAATCCTAAATTTTACTAAATAATATCCCTAATCTCAATGAGATTGGGGATCTTTTATTTTAATTTTAAACTGTTAATCAACAATCACTTACGACAAATACGATTTAAACCATCGTTTAATTTATATAAATTCATTCTGATTTTGGCACACCATTTGAAAGTACTGACTCGTAAAACAAAATTTAAAATGTAATGATAATCAGGATTTACTTATTTTAGAAATTAAAACATTAATTTTTTGAACAAAATAAAATCCTATTATCAAAAACGTAAAATTAATCAGAAAAATTTAACATTATGAAAAAGTTAGTATTAAGTGCAGCAATTGCAATAAGTTCATTGACATTCGCACAACAGTTTGGTATTAAAGCAGGCATGAACGTATCATCACTTTCTACTGAAGAAGGTTTAAGCGATCAAGGTTCTAAAATTGGATTCAATGCAGGGGTATTCATGAACGCTCCTTTAGCAGAAAACTTCAGTATTCAGCCAGAGCTTTTGTATTCACAAATGGGTGAAAAATACAATCAAACCATTTCAGGAACTACATACGCCAGATCAAAACATTTAGATTATGTTACTTTACCGGTAATGTTCCAGTACAATGCAACACCTTCGTTTTATTTAGAGGCAGGTCCGGAATTCGGTTTGTTGGTAAGTGCTAAAAACAAATTCACAAACGAATCAGCCAACACCACTATTGGAGAATCTGCAAACTACAAAGATGATTTGAATGCATTTAACTTCGGTGTAGGTCTTGGTGCAGGTTACTACTTCACTCCGAATGTAGGTTTAACTGCAAGATATGTCGCTGGTGTAACAGATATTGCAAAAGAAAGACCTAGTGGGTCAAGCGCAGTTAGAAACAACGTATTCCAAGTAGGTTTGGCTTATAAATTCTAAGAACACATTTTATACATATTATTAAGAAAGGTTGAGAAATAATTCCCAACCTTTTTTTTATTCATCTTTAAAATCTGGATTTGGCCCTACCGGAACGGGATATTTTTCAGTGAAGCAACCAAAACAATGGTCTGAACTGCCGAGGATATCTTTGAGATTAGCCATGCTCAAAAATTCCAGGGAATCAACTCCTAGATATTTCCGTAATTCTTCTACACTCATATTGGCCGAAATCAGATCGTCTTTTGTTGGCGTATCGATTCCTAGATAGCACGGTGCAATAATCGGCGGCGAAACACTGCGGAAGTGAATTTCCCTTACACCCGCATCTTTCAGAATTTTTACCAACCGCTTGGAAGTCGTACCGCGAACAATTGAATCATCGATGATGACTACCCTTTTTCCTTTAATTTCAGAAATAATAGGATTGAGTTTCAGGTTGACAATCCGCTCACGCATTTCCTGAGTCGGCACGATAAAACTTCTACCGATGTATCTGTTCTTAATCAAAACCGGACGGAACGGTATACCGGAAGCGATTGAAAAACCAATGGCCGCAGGAACTCCCGAATCCGGAACTCCGATGACGATATCTGCTTCTACAGGCGCCTGCTCCCAAATTTTCTTCCCTGATTTTTCTCTTATTTCGTGCACATTAAGGCCCTCCATGATGGAATCCGGTCTGGCAAAATAAATATATTCGAAAGCGCAGGTTCTTTTTTCACAGTTTTCTTTAACCATAAAACTTTGTAAACCGGTTTCATTTTCATTGGTATAAATAATTTCTCCAGGCAAAATATCCCTAACATATTGCGCACCCACCGCATCTAAAGCTACGGATTCGGAAGCGACAACATACGTTTTCTCATCAATCGCTCCTAAAACCAACGGGCGGATTCCATGAAAATCACGGAATGCAAAGAATTTATTTCTGGTCATTCCGACGACGGAATATGCTCCTTCAATTTTTTCCATGGTGGTTTTGATGGCTGCACGCAGGCCTAAATCCAGGTGTTTCTGAATTAATCTCAGAATAACTTCAGAGTCTGAGGTGGCCCTGAATACAACTCCTTCTGCTTCCAGTTCTCTTTTTAATTCCGCAGCATTGGTTAAATTTCCGTTGTGTGCAATCGAAAGAATAATTTGATCATATTCGTTCTTGGCAAAAAATGGCTGGAAATTATATTTCTTTTTGTCGCCAGCCGTCGTATACCGTGTATGTCCGATGGCTGAATTGCCCATGAAGGTTTCCGGTTCGCGGATTTCTTTAAATACATCTAAAACCAGTCCTTCATCTTTAATATTGAAAATTCTTCCGCTTTTCATCACCGAAATGCCGCACGCTTCCTGACCACGATGCTGCAAAGCAAAAAGACCAAACTGCGAAAGCGAAAAGGTATCGACATTATGGTCGGAATACAATCCGAAAATACCGCATTCCTCAGCAGGTGCGTCAAACGGCTCATCTGATTTGAGCAGATTTCTGCCGTACGTATTTTCCTTAAACTGATTTAAATAATCCTCTCTGTATTGTTGTAAATCTTTCATTTTATCCTCACCCCAACCCTCTCCGAAGAAGAGGAAGCTGGATTTATTAATAAAACACGACTTCGTGTTTCAATGATTTTTATTTGTTTAATACTTTTTTTAATCTTTCATAGATCTCCACATACGCTTCGGTTACTTCTCCCAAATCACGTCTGAAACGGTCTTTGTCGAGTTTCTTCATCGTATCTTTATCCCAAAGCCTGCAGGTATCCGGTGAGATTTCGTCGGCTAAAATTATTTTGCCATGGGAATCTTTTCCCAGTTCAATTTTGAAATCTACCAGTATGATGTTCATTTGATCAAAAAGTTCAATCAGAATATCATTAATATCTGACGACAGTTCATACATTTCATCGAGTTCATCGTAAGTCGCAGCACCGAGAAAAACCGCGTGATGGTCGTTTATTAAAGGATCTCCAAGATCATCTCTTTTATAACAGATATCGAAAATGGTCACTGGGGATTTAATTCCTTCTTCCACGCCTAATCTCTGTGCCATACTTCCGGCAGAGTAATTGCGAACCACCATTTCCAGGGGAATGATGTGTACTTTCTTTACGAGCTGTTCTCTCTCGTCTAATTTTTTAATAAAGTGAGTCGGAATTCCTTTGTGGTTTAAATAATCGAAAATCAACGTGGTAATCGCGTTGTTCATTTCACCTTTTAAGTCCACACTCCCTTTTTTCTGTGCATTGAAAGCGGTTGCATCATCTTTGAAACGGACAATCACCTCGTTTGGATTATCGGTTTCGAAAACCTGCTTTGCCTTTCCTTCATAAAGCATTGCTCCTTTTGTCATTTTTTACTTTTTATTGATTTATTTTTTACTTTTTAGTCTTGAACAAAACCCTTCTTTTATTACCGCAAAAGCCACAAAAGAGATGTTTGAAAAAAAATTACAAAAGATTGCAAAATGTTAAACTTATATTTTGTCCGCTTTTGAACAACTTATAACCTTGAAATCTTTTGTTTCTTTTGCGGTTAAAAACCACCTAATTAATATACTTTTTATTTTAAATTTTTATCAAAATTCCCGTAAGAACTGCGATGCCAAAACTCAGCAAAGTCCCTATTAATACATACTCTGTGAGTTTTCTCTGTTTTGCTTCGGCCAAATCACTGAACCTGAAAACCGACTTTGCGGCGATCATAAAACCTACGCCTTCCCAATGATTGACCAAAATGAATACGAAGACCAAAAGCCGCTCGAGAATACCAATATATTTTCCGGCATTGACCAGAGATTCTGTTTGTAATTTGCTGTGTTCTATGGTAACCGGCGTCCAAATTGATATGATTATTTTAATCAATATCGAAGATGGAACAGTGAGAAAAACCAAGGCGGTAAGCAATTTTAAAGTTTCGTGGTTGAAGAAATCTTCCCATCTGAAATAAGGAAAATAAAAAACCGACAGTATTCCGATGACTGAGAGATGGGCAGCCTGATCGATAAAAAACCAGGTTCTTTTGGTCTTCGCATTTTGAAACTGCAGTTTTGCCCAATCGATCAAAAAATGGGTAACGCCAATCATTACAGCAATCCACCAAAGATTCAAATCCCATAAAAAAATCAGGGCGAGAACTGCATGCAATAAAACATGGATATATAAATAAAAACTTCTACCCTTTTTTTTCTCTTTATCGGCCACCCAAAAATTAGGCTGAAGAATAAAATCTCCTAATAAATGGGCCAATATGAGAGGAATGAAAATCATTTATAATTCTGATATTTTCTTTCTGAAGAATTGATCGGTTTCCTGTAATAATTCGAAATTAGCTCTTTTAACCCTTTGACTTACTGATGACTGCGTGATATTTAATTCTCTTGCGAGCTCTTCCTGAGTCAACTCTGAATTTCGGAGAAGCTGATGAATAATCTCCGCAGTTGCTGCAGTCCAACTGTCAAAATCGAGGGAAGCCCATTTGAAAAGAATATTTAAATCGCGGTTTACTTTGTCATTTTCGGTTTGTATCGACAGTGTTTTTCCCTGAGATTTTATTTCAGTGAGTAATCTTCCCGAATTCACATAAGCCGAACCGTTTGATTCTGTAATTTTTTCAGACCGAAATACTTCGTTTCCGATGCCGATTGCCAGACGCACATCTAAATTTTCAAAAGTTCTGATAAGCGACTTTAACAGTAACGCCTTGCGAAATACTTCATCAACGCTGCATTTTAACTGAAATTCATCACCCCGGTATATTTCCCAGTTCTCAGGCGCCGCTGACCATGATTCCAACAACTCCTTCAGTTTTGGGAGCCACAACTCAGAATCGGACTTTTGAGAATTAATAATATCACCGGTAATAATTGCAATCATGATTCAAATATAAGCATTATTCCTTATAAATTCAAATTATAAGGCAAACACCTTATAATGTTTTGTTAAAACTGAGTTCAGAATATAAGCTAATTCACTAATATGTATTCAATATAAGCAAAATGACTTATAATTAAAAACTGCTTTTCTTAAATAATAATAATAATAGTTGAAGCTATTTCAAACCCTGCTCAATTTTTTTTAACCGCAAAAGATGCAAAAGTTTCATTTTAAAAACCAATTCAAAAGAATGCAAAATGCTTATGGATTACATTTTTTACTTTTCGCATTATTTTGAGAATCCATTTTTTGATTTCTCTTTTGCCTTTTGCGGTTAAAAACTTACATTTTCAGAAAACTATTTAAAGTATTCAACTCCATTTTTAAAAATATTATGATAATTCGCAGTTGGAATATTTTTCATCAAACCTTCAGAAAAACGCTCCGGATGTCCCATTCTTCCGAATATTTTCCCGGACTTAGAAGTTAAACCTTCAATTCCGAACAGTGAATTATTTGGGTTAAACGGCATTCCGTGGGCAATGTTTCCATCAAAATCAATGTATTGTGTAGCAATCTGACCGTTTTCGTATAATTCTTTAATGACATTTTCCGATGCCATAAACCGACCTTCACCGTGCGAAATCGGAATCGTAAATACCTGATCTTTCATTCCTTTTAACCATGGAGAATCATCATTGATCACTTTCACATCGATCATTTGAGAAATATGACGACCAATTGCGTTATGTGCTAAAGTCGGCGAATCTGCATCTAAATCCCGAATCTCACCGTAAGGCAACAAACCTGATTTCACCAATGCCTGGAAACCGTTACAGATTCCGAGAATCATTCCGTCTCTCTCCAATAATTGATGAACTGCGTTTTTCATTTTCTCATTTTTCAAAACATTGACAATGAATTTTGCAGAGCCATCTGGTTCATCGCCGGCTGAAAAACCTCCGGATAAAACCAAAATCTGAGACCGGTTAATTTCAGAAATCCATGCCTCTAAACTTTCATTTAAAAGCTGATGATTCAGATTGATTAACGGCAAACCTGAAACTTCAGCACCTTCTTTTCTAAAGGCATTTTGAGTTTCATATTCGCAATTCGTTCCCGGAAAAATCGGTGCAAAAACTTTCGGTTTTGCCAATTGATGTTTGAGGATATGAATCGTTCTTGGCTGAATAGAATTCAGTTCTGAATCAATTTCAACCACCGTTTTATTTTTTTCCGTTGTTGGAAAAAGTTCTTCAAAAGTTCCTTTCCATACTTCAAGTAATTTTTTGATATTGAAGTTAAAACTACTGATTTTCAAACTATCAGAACAATTAACTTCACCGATAACTTGAAGTAAATCACTTTCTAAAACCTCCGAACTTTCTATAATTAAACTTCCGATATTCTTGGTTAAAAGCAAATTTTCATCTGCTTTAATTTCTGCTCCAAGTTGATTTCCAAAACTCATTTTTGCCAACGCAACCGCAACTCCACCTTCTTTAATGGTCTTCACTGAAACAATCTTTTTGGCCTTGATATTTTCAAATATGAAATCAAAAATACGTTTCAAATCTCCATAATTCGGCATTCCATTTTCTTGCGAAATATGTTGGAATAAATACAGTTTATTTCCCGCTTTTTTAAACTCAGGTGAAATGATAGTTGCCTTTTCTCCGTTCGCACAGGCAAAAGAAATCAAGGTCGGAGGAACGTGAATATCCTGGAAACTTCCACTCATGGAATCTTTACCTCCAATCGCAGCCAGTTCGAAATTCATCTGCGCATCGTACGCGCCAAGCAAAGAAGCCAAAGGTTTCCCCCACTTCTCTGGATTGTTTCCGAGCTTTTCAAAATACTCCTGAAAACTCAAACGGATATTTTTGTAATCTCCACCCATGGCGACGATCTTGGCAACACTTTCAACGACAGCATTTGCAGCGCCAACCAGGGAGTTCTGAGATGATATATCGGCATCGAATCCCCAACTTGCCAATGAGACGGTTTCGATGTTTTTAGCGTTTAAAATCGGTAAAGTCTGTACACTTCCTTCCATTTCAGTCAACTGGTGTTTTCCGCCAAAGGGCATCGCAACCGTCGTCCCGCCAACTGAAGCATCGAACATTTCTGCCAAACCTTTTTGGGAAGCAACATTTTTGCCGGAAAGAATCTTCAAAAAGTTTTCTTCGTTAAATTCTATCCTCTCATTTTCAATCGGTTGAAGATGCGACACTTCAGCATCCTGTGTTTTCGCACAACCATTGGTATCTAAAAATTCGCGGCTTAAATCAACAATTTTATTTCCCTGCCAGAACATCTGCATTCTGCCGGAATCGGTTACTTTCGCAACTTCTACGGCTTTTATATTTTCCTTTTCACAGAAACTGATGAATCTTTCTTTGTCTTTTGCTTCAATAACGACCGCCATTCTTTCCTGAGATTCAGAAATCGCGAGTTCAGTTCCATTTAAACCTTCATATTTTAAAGGGAGAATATCGAGGTTAATTTCCAGTGAATCAGCAATTTCACCAATCGCAACCGAAACTCCGCCAGCACCAAAATCGTTTGATTTTTTAATTAAAGTCGTGACTTCAGGATTTCTGAAAAGTCTCTGAATTTTACGTTCTTCAACCGCGTTTCCTTTCTGAACTTCAGTGGATAAAGTATGAATTGAGGTTTCGTCCTGAACTTTTGAACTTCCGCTTGCACCGCCAACTCCGTCTCTACCGGTTGCGCCACCTAATAAAATCACGAGATTTCCATTTTGAGGCTGTTCTCTTTTGACCCAATCTTTTTTCACGGCACCGACGACGAAACCAACTTCCATCCGTTTTGCTTTGTAACCGTCGTGGTAAATTTCATTCACCGAGGTTGTGGCTAAACCAATTTGGTTTCCGTAAGAAGAATAACCGTTCGCAGCCTGTTTCGTAATCGTTCTTTGCGGAAGTTTCCCTGCTAAAGTTTCAGAAATCGGTTCTAAAACATTGGCCGCTCCGGATAAACGCATCGCCTGATAAACGAAAGCACGCCCAGACAAAGGATCACGGATTGCGCCACCTAAACAGGTTGAAGCACCACCAAAAGGTTCAATTTCGGTCGGATGATTATGTGTTTCATTTTTAAACAGCAAATACCATGGCTCTTTTTTTCCGTCGAATTCGGCTTCGATTTCAATGGTACAGGCATTTATTTCATCGGAAACTACCAGATTCTCCAGTTTCCCGGTTTTGTGGAAATACCTGGCGCAAACCGTAGCCAAATCCATTAGTGAAATAGGTTTCAATTCCCTGCCTAAGAATTTTCTTTTCTCAATATAATCATTAAAAATAGTCTGCAAAGTCGATTCAAAAGAATCATTAAACTGAATATCAGTCAGTTCTGTTTCGAAAGTGGTATGCCGGCAATGGTCACTCCAATACGTATCCAGAACTTTAAGTTCCGTTTCAGTAGGATTCCTGTTTTCTGATTTAAAATAAGTTTGAATAAATTCTAAATCGTCAATATCTAAAGCAAAACCGTGATGGTCATAAAATTCTTTTAATTCTTCTGCAGAAAAATCATTGAAACCTTCATGAACAATAACAGGATCCGGCGTTTCTTCTGCCGGAATTTCGAATTTCGACAAATCCTTAACCTGCGATTCAACTTTATTAATGAAATGATTTTTAATGGTTTCAACATCTGATTCAGCAACCCCAAACAATTCGATGAGTTTCCCGCTTCTTACTTTTCCATTTTCATTTTCAGTGAGTAAAGCAATACACTGTTGTGCCGAATCTGCACGCTGGTCATATTGACCGGGCAAAAATTCGGTGGCGAAATGAAGGCTTTCCGCAGGATTCACTTCATGCAAAATATCGGTCACGGGATCTACAAAAGTACTGTTGATGACTTTCGAGAATTCATTGTCATTAACACCGAAAACATCGTACACATTATAGACTTTAACATCTTTAATGGTCGGTACGATATTTTTGATTTCATTAAAAACCTGTGGACTTTCAACATCAAAAATTCCTTTTTTTTCTACGAAGATTCTTTTTTTCATTTTTTATAACAGGATTACATCCTATCCTTTATTAAATCGTCCCGATGGGACTTTGTCAATTTCAATTTATTGGAAAAAATCACTAAAAAAAATGCAGCCAAGAAAGACTGCATTAATTTTTATACTTTAAGGTCGGCTTTTAACCCGATTAATTCGGCGTACTTTTCTAAGATCGGCTTTACCTCATTTTCAATAAATTCCTCGGTTTGGATTGGCGCGAAACCAATGAAGTTTTTCGGATCGAGCACTTCCATTAATTTCGATTTATCCAGTTTTAAGGAATGATCATTTAAAATTCTTTCGAGCAGATCATTTTCTTTTCCTTCTTCTTTTACCTTTTTTGAGGCTTCCATGGAATGAACCCGAATCGTTTCGTGAATTTCCTGACGGTCACCGCCGGCTTTCACTTCTTCCATAATAATATATTCGGTGGCCATAAACGGAAGTTCTTCCATAATATGTTTCTGGATTCTGTTTTCGTAAACCACAATTCCGTTCATGATATTGTTCCAAATCATCAGAATCGCATCAACTGAAAGAAACGCTTGTGGAATAGTCAATCTCTTGTTCGCAGAATCATCCAAAGTTCTTTCAAACCATTGTGTAGAAGCGACCATTGCTGAACTTGTAGACAATGACATCACGAATTTTGCCAAAGCTCCGATCCTTTCGGAACGCATCGGATTTCTTTTATATGCCATCGCAGACGAACCAATCTGGTTTTTCTCGAAAGGTTCTTCAATTTCTTTTAAATTCTGAAGCAAACGTAAATCATTGGTGAATTTATGGGCAGATTGTGCAATATTTGAAAGTAAGGCAACAACTTTTGCATCAATTTTTCGGTCGTAAGTCTGTCCGGAAACGCCGAAAACCTTGTCAAAACCAAAACGCTTTGAAAGTTCTTTATCCAGATGCTTTACTTTGGAATAATCACCATTAAATAACTCTAAGAAACTTGCGGCAGTTCCGGTTGTTCCTTTAACGCCACGAAATCTTAAAGTTTCTAAGAAAAATTCTAATTCTTCGAAATCTAAAATTAAAGACTGCAGCCATAAAGTCGCCCGTTTTCCAACGGTAGTCAATTGAGCCGGTTGGTAATGAGTAAATCCTAAAGTCGGCAGATCCTTATATTGAATGGCAAAATCAGCCAGATTTTTCATCACATTGACCAATTGTTTTCTGATCAACAAAAGTCCATCTCGCATCTGAATTAAATCGGTATTATCACCAACAAAAGCCGAAGTGGCACCAAGGTGAATAATTCCTTTTGCTAAAGGAGCAACATCGCCATACGTGTGAACATGCGCCATCACGTCATGACGGAATTTCTTCTCGTATATCGCTGCTTTTTCGTAGTCGATTTCTTCGGAATTTTCTTTAAGTTGAGCGATCTGCTCATCGGAAATGTCAAGCCCTAAATCTTTTTCGATTTCGGCAAGGGCAATCCATAATTTCCGCCAGTTTCTGAACTTGTTGTTCGGCGAGAAATTATAGAGCATTTCCTCACTTGAATAGCGTTCTTCAAGAGGGTTTTTGTAGGAATTCATTCTTTCTTTTACTTTTTACTTGCACAAATTTAAGAAAAAATATTGAGGTCTAAAACTTATTTTCGGCCTGTAAATTCCTTCATCGTGTCATAAATTCCAAAAACATTTTCCATCACCCAGTCAAATGCCGGGATTGGTAAAAGACCTTGCGAAAGACGAATAAACCAGTATGGAAGTGGCATTGCCAACATTTTCGTTTCATTTTCAATGGCTTTAATTATCCTTTCTGAAGTTTTTTCAGGCTCCAGAATGGGAAGTACTTTGGATTTCACCCCGTCAAACATTCCTGTATTGATAAAGAATGGCATAATCGTGGTTACCCTGACATTTTTCTTTAACTGTTCCATTTCCAAACGTACGCTGTCGCCCCAACCGATTACTGCCCATTTTGAAGCAGCATAAACAGACATTTTTGGATTGGAAATCAATCCGGCCGAAGAAGCTATATTGCAAACGGAACCAGAATTCTTCGATATCATACCGGGAAGAAATTCTAACGTAATATGCATCAGAGCATTCGAATTAATCAACATACTTTTTTGAATCTGATCGTGCGTGTGTTCATGAAAATATTTACCGACCACAATTCCTGCATTGTTAATCAGAATATCCACAGAACCGACTTCAGTTCTTACCCTTTGAGCATTAATTTTGATTTCATCCAGGTTAGAGACATCAACTTTAAAAGTGAAAACTTCACCGCCCAACTTGGAGAATTCGTCTTTTGTTCTACTTAAACCGTCTTCATTAATGTCCCAGATTATCAATTTAGAGCAACCTCTTTCCAATGATTTTCTGGCCATAATCTTTCCGATTCCGGAGCAGCCGCCTGTGATGAGAACTATTTTATTTTTAAAATCCATTTTTTAAAGATATTATTTATTTAAGGTAAATTTGTTTGGATTGATAATTGTTGCTAAATTTCATTAAATACTGATTATTGCCTAAACTGTCAATAACAAAATCTAAACTACAATTAAATTAATAATTAAAAGTAATGAATTTCAAAGATATTTTAACCGAACAGCGGGAATTATTTGACAGTCAGAAAAGCAAAAATCTGAAATTCCGAAAAATGTATCTGGAGAAACTAAAAGAAGTCATCCTGAAAAATGAGGATTTATTATATGAAGCCATCTACAAAGATTTCGGTAAATCCAGGTTTGACACTTATTCAACTGAAATTTCGTTCGTTTTGAAAGACATTGATTATTATCTGACAAATCTGAATTCTTTAGCAAAACCAAAAAGCGTACACACCAATCTCGCCAATCAACTGGGATCCAGCAAAGTGTATGCGGAACCTTTAGGATGTACTTTGGTTATTGGCGCATGGAATTATCCATATCAGCTTTCACTGTCACCGATGGTTGCGGCTTTAGCAGCCGGTAACACCTGTATTTTGAAACCCAGCGAAATAGCAGCACATTCGATGCATGCGATGGCTCAAATCATTAATGAGAATTTCCCGAAAGAATATTTATATGTTGTAGAAGGTGGTGTAGAAGAAATTACGGAAATTCTGAAACTGAAATTCGATAAGATATTTTTCACCGGCAGCCCGAAAGTCGGGCAAATCGTTTACGAAGCTGCAGCCAGGCATTTAACTCCCGTAACTTTGGAGCTGGGCGGAAAAAGTCCGGCCATTGTGACTTCCAGTACTAATTTCGAAGTGGCGGCCAAAAGAATCGTTTGGGGAAAATTCCTGAATGCAGGGCAAACCTGTGTCGCACCCGATTATATTTTAGTCGATGAAAAAGTAAAAGACAGCTTCCTGGATTCTTTAAAATCATATATCCAAAAATTTAATTATCAACCCGAATCTGAACATTATACCAGAATCATTAACGAAAAGAATTTCGACCGATTGGTGAAATTAATTGATAAAGAAAAAGTATTTTTCGGTGGTAATTCGGACTCAGCGCAAAAATTTATTGAGCCTACCATCATGCACAATGTTACATGGGACGACGCCGTAATGAAGGAGGAAATTTTCGGACCCATCCTTCCCGTTTTAACTTTTAAAAATTTCAATGAGGCTCTGCTTCAAATCGCTGCGCACGAAAAACCGCTTTCTGCCTATCTGTTTACGGACAATTCTGAGGAGAAGGAACATTTTATTTCCAAAATATCTTTCGGTGGTGGTTGCATCAATGATGTCGTAATGCATTTAAGCAATGATTATCTGCCTTTTGGCGGCGTCGGAAATTCGGGAATCGGAAACTATCACGGCAAATTCGGTTTTGAAGCATTTTCTCACCAGAAAGCCATTCTAAACAGAGCAACCTGGGGCGAACCGGACTTAAAATATCCACCATACACCGATAAAAAACTGACCTGGATTAAGAAACTTTTATAGCATTAATCACCGTAATTTCTAGCACAGAAATGATAAAAGAAAAAACACTTCCCTAAGTACTTGAAAACTTTGCAAAAGCAGTTTACATAAGCATTTGATTTAGGAATTCTTTCTTTTTCTAAATGCATTTTTGCCTCTTTTACAGTAAAAATTAATTTTTAATAATGCAGTAAAAAAGTCCCGTCATTTTGACAGGACTTTCTTATTTTATGATTTTGGCGCCCATTCGGTAAAAAACGCTTTTACTTTTTCTAAGCTATACCCTTTTCCCTCTTCTAATACTGCACTGTCCTGTGTATGAATCTGTTTACCATCCTTATCTAAAACCACGAAAACCGGATAACCGAATTTTTCGCCCGGCTTGCCATACTGGGCAAAAACTTTTTCATTTTTATTTTCCGGCGAGTAATTCAAATGATAATAGAGATAATTTTCATCGACAATATTTTTCAGTTCCGGCGTTGTTTGTACAAACTGATTGAACCTTAAGCACCAAATACACCAGTTTCCACCGGCCTGCAAAATAATGTTTTTGTTCTCTGCCTGAGCCTGTTTTACCAACTCGGCAATTTTAGCTTCTGCATTTTCCTTATCATTATAAGGTTTTGGAAGTTTTGCTTTTTCTGCGGCTGCAGCTTTTTTCTTGGCTTCCAGAATGGCCGTACTGTCTGATTCTACAAGAAGCGTCTTGTCAGAAGCAACTTCTTTTACCTTAACATTTTCAGTTTTCTGAGAAAATGCCAAGGAAGTAATCAGTAATGATGCCACTGCAAAAATCTTCAAATTAACATTAATCATTGTATTTAAATTTTTATTCCCTGCAAATTAACAAAAACAGAACCAATCATAAAGTTTATTATCGCTAAATTTGCAAATCTTTATGAATTTTATTTTTAAAATAATCCTGCTTTTTTCAAAACTTCCGCTCCGGGTTTTGTATGTGTTTTCAGATTTCATGTTTTTTGTGATCTACTATGTTGTGGGCTATAGACGAAAAGCAGTACTGGAAAATCTACATAATTCTTTTCCCACAAAATCACCGGAAGAACTTAAAAAAATAGAGAAAAAATTTTACTTCAATTTCTGTGATTATATCGTAGAAACCTTTAAATCATTTACCATTTCTTCTAATGAATTGCGGGTACGGATTCAGCATCTTAATCAGGATGTTTTTAATGAAGCCAAATCCGAAAATAAAAACGTTATTCTATTGGCCGGCCATGTTTTTAATTGGGAATGGTTCAATGTACTGGCGACCATCATTCCCCAAGAAAACAGTTTTCCTGTTTACCGTAAAGTGCAGAGCGGCTTTTGGGAAGATAAAATAAAAGGTCTTCGGAACCGGTTCGGAAATCAACCTTTAGAAGCGAAAGAAGTTATTCGTCATATTTTCAGAAATCCTAATGACGGCAATTCGGTTTATATGTTTGTTGCAGACCAAACACCCCATGTTTCAGAAATAACCTACGGTTTAAATTTCCTGAATCAGAAAACGCCCGTTTTTGTAGGTTATGATAAACTTTCACTGAGAATGGATCTGGCTTTTGTGTATTGTGAAATGAAAAAAGTAAAGCGCGGATTCTATCAGGTTAATTATTACCGGATTAGGCCTGACGGAGAAAAATTCGTTGAGCATGAAGTCGTGAAAAAATTTCATCATCTGTTGGAAAACACCATTAATAAAAGACCCGACAATTATCTCTGGTCCCACAGAAAATGGAAATACCAGCAAGCCATAAAAGTCATGGAGGAATAAATTTCAAATTCTTTAAAATTATTAGCCTTTATCAATTGGATTTAGCAATCGTCATACTCAACTGGAACGGTAAAAATTGGTTAGAACAGTTTCTTCCCAACGTCATCCGGCATTCTGAAAACGCTGATATTTATGTCATCGACAACGCTTCGGGCGATGATTCCGTGTCTTTTTTAAAGAAAAATTTTCCGCGGGTTACCATCATACAGAACGAAAAAAATTACGGTTTTGCAGGAGGCTATAATGAAGGATTAAAACATATTGACCACGAGTTTTATTGTCTTTTAAATTCTGATGTCGAAGTGACTGAAAACTGGATAATCCCGGTTTTAACTATTTTTAAAAATGATGAAAATATTGCGGCCGTTCAACCGAAAATCCTTGACTATAACCGAAGAAATTATTTTGAATTTGCAGGAGCGGGCGGCGGTTTGATCGATAATCTCGGCTATCCATACTGCCGGGGCAGAATTTTTGAAAATATCGAGGAAGATCACGGACAATATAATGACGAAGTTGAAATCTTCTGGGCTTCCGGATGTTGCTTTTTTATTCGGTCAAAAGATTTCTGGTCACAAAATGGTTTCGATGCAAGATTCTTTGCGCATCAGGAAGAAATTGACTTGTGCTGGCGTTTAAAAAACTCTGGCAGGAAAATTTTCTATACAGGAAAATCAACGGTTTACCATGTCGGCGGCGGAACATTAAATAAACAAAGTCCGCAGAAAACTTTTTTAAATATCCGGAATAATTTTTCGATGATTTTGAAGAACACTCCACTTTCTACCTTACTTTGGCTGATTCCATTCCGTTTGGTTTTAGACGGATTTGCCGGGATTTACCTGGGTTACAAAAACGGAATATCGCATTTCTGGGCGGTAATCAGGGCACATTTTTCATTTTATGCCCAGATTCCCCAAACGGTAAAACTCCGCCAGAACAGCCAGATTTCTAAATTTTATCAGGATAAATGGTTGGTATTTAAAAACTTTCTTTAATTTTTTACCACTTTCTTTTCTGTTTTTTGAATTAAATTTATCTACTTTTATGTTATGAATATAAAAATAGATATCTACCTGGCTGTTGCCATCATTGCGGTGGTTATTCTCGTACTCGGGATTTTTATTTATTTTTTTCAACATAAATTTTTCTTTCAGCCTGAAAAACTTCCTCCCGATTTTAAATTTGCCTACGACAATTTAAAGGCAGAAGAAAAGACGGTAGAACCCGAGCCCGGTGCCAAAATTAATTACCTGCATTTTCAGGTTGATTCGCCCAAAGGCGTTGTTCTTTATCTGAAAGGAAATACAAAAAGCATCAAAGGTTGGGGAAAATTCGCTATCGATTTCACCAGATTGGGTTACGAAGTCATCATGATGGATTATCGCGGTTTCGGAAAAAGCACAGGAAAAAGGACTGTAGAAGCGATGAAACGGGACTCTCAGTTCATTTATAATATTGCTAAACAACAATTCAGCGAAGATAAAATTGTGGTGTACGGCCGCTCACTGGGTTCTGGTTTTGCAGCACGGCTTGCGTCGAAAAATAATCCACGGCTGTTAATTCTGACCTCACCACTTTATTCCCTGTTGCGGACCATTCACCGTTATCTCCCCTTTATGCCGGCGAAACCCTTTCTACGTTATAATATTCCGACTTTTCAATATTTAAAAAATGTACGCTGTCCGATTAAAATTATTCATGGGAGCGATGACCGATTGGTTCCACTCCGCACAGCGGTCGATCTGTCGGAAATAAATCCTGAACGGACAAGACTGTATGTTATTCTAGGAGCGGGACATATTAATATTCATCAGTTTGAAGAGTACCACCGCGTGATGGAAGAAATTTTCGAAGAAAAAAAGATTGTCATCGATTCGGCAAAGACAAGTCTGGGTTATTCGCACCGGAAATAAAAAATACAGTCCTACAATCAAAAAAATTAACTTTGTAATAAATATTAAAATTTAATGGAATTACTTATCATTATTTTACTTGTTTTACTTAACGGAGTTTTTGCCATGTCGGAAATGTCACTTGTCTCGTCCCGAAAATTTAAATTGGAAAATGCCGGCAGGAAAGGAAGTGAAGGAGCCAAGAAAGCGCTTGAACTTTCAGAAAATCCTACCCGATTTTTATCGACGGTACAAATCGGCATTACATTGATCGGCGTTCTACTGGGGGTTTATTCCGGTGCAAATCTCAGCAGTGATTTTAAAAGTTTTCTGGATCAGTTTGCGGTTATCCAGCCTTATTCGAAAACATTGGCAACGATGGCAATCGTTATTTTCATTACTTATCTGTCAATTCTTCTCGGAGAACTGTTACCGAAAAGAATCGCTATGACTTTTCCAGAGCGCATTATTACCCTGCTCGCAAAACCGATGGACATTTTATCTAAAATCGCCTCACCCTTTGTTTTATTGTTAACCCTGTCGAATAATTTATTATTGAAAATGTTGGGAATAAAGAATACATCAGAAAGCAACATTACCGAAGAAGAAATAAAATCGATTGTTAAAGAAAGTGCTCTGGAAGGGCAAATTGATCAGATAGAACACAATATTGTAGAAAGGGTTTTCGAACTGGGAGACCGAAAAATCAACACGCTTCTAACGCATAAAACAGCCATCACTTTTTTCAATGTCAATGAAAGTTTAGAAAATGTTCTCACTAAAATAAAAAAAGAAAAGCACGATGCATATCCCGTTACAGAGGGAAATAATCTGGATAATATCATCGGAATTGTCTTGATGAAAGATTTATTTCCTATTGAGGATCCTTTACATTTTGACTTAAGAAAGCATGTACGGCAACCTATTTTTCTCAACGAAAATTATTATGCATACAAAGTACTGGAAATTTTCAAGAAAGAAAAAAACCATTACGGAATCGTCATCGATGAATACGGAAATACAGTGGGTATCGTAACCATGCATGATGTATTGGATGCGTTGGTGGGAGATACTACAACCAATGAAAATTTTGATTACAGAATTACGCAGCGGAGCGAAAATTCCTGGTTGGCAGATGCCCAGTTTCCTATCATAGAATTCTTAAAATATTTTGATCTGGATTATGAATTTGAAAATAAGGAAAATTATACCACCTTGGTGGGCTTTTTTCTCAACCAACACAACGGTTCTACGGAAGTGGGAGACAAAATAAGAATTGAAGATCTCGAGTTGGAAATTATCGACAAGGACCGGCAGCGTGTCGATAAAATTCTGATAACCAGAACAACTCCTTTACCGCATCATTAAATGGGAAAACTATTACAATATTTACAGGAAAAAGTAGTTTTTTTTCCCATAGTTTTGCCACAGACTCATGAATTTATTTTTGAGAAAAAATTCGATGAATACATTTGGGATACTCCTTTTCAAGGCAAAATAAATGTCCTTCATTTTAAAATCGAAAACCCGAAAGGCGTGATCATTTACTTTCATGGAAATTCTGCCAATATTCACCGGTGGGGAAAAATCGCCCATGAATACACGCAGTTCGGGTATGATGTTCTGATCATGGATTATCGCGGTTACGGTAAAAGTACGGGGCCGCGAAATGAAGAATTCCTTTATTCTGATGCGCAATTCTGCTATGATTTTGCAAAAGAACATTATGGTGAAAATAAAACGGTGGTGTACGGAAGAAGTTTAGGTGGAGCATTTGCCATAAAAATTGCTTCCGATAATCATCCTAAAGCAGTGATTTTAGAAGCGACATTTTTCAACATTCAGGACATTGTCAACCGTTGGCTGCCCGAAAAAGTAACCGATAAAGTTTCACCAAGAATGACGTATCATTTTTCATCCAATGAAAACATCTGTAAAGTAAAAGTCCCGCTCTATCAGTTTCACGGGACAAAAGATAAGGTCGTTCCTTTTACATCCGGTAAAAAACTGTTTGAGGTCTTTAAAAAAGCGCAACCTGAGGTTGAAAAAAAATTTATTGAAATTCCTGGCGGAAATCACGACAATTTAATTAATTATGACTTATTTTTGACGGAAATGAAAAAAATATTAGGTGACTGAAATTTTTGATAAAAATCTGAATCCTTTAAAATAAAATACCTTCTTATGATCGATTTCTGCGCCATTGATTTTGAAACTGCAACTCACGAAAGAAATTCTGCATGTGAAATGGGAATCTGTATAGTGGAGAATGGCGAAATCGTTTCTACCAAAACGTGGCTCATCAAACCGCCAAGCTACCCTTATTTTCATCCCAGGAATATCGACGTTCACGGAATTACGCCAAAAGAAGTTCAAGATGCGCCGACCTTTGATGAGATTTGGCATGAAGCGGAAAGTTTGATGTACGGCAATCTGATGATCGCTCACAATGCCGGTTTCGATGCCGGAGTTTTGCGTTCCTGTCTGGATTATTATGGTTTCTTTAAACCAAAACTGAATTACTTATGCAGTATTTCATTAGCCAAAAAATCGTGGAAAAATCTACCGAGATACGGATTGAAAAATTTAGCGGAACAGCATAATATTCAGTTCAAGCATCACAGAGCTGGTGCCGATGCGGAAGTATGTGCCAAAATATCGCTTTTGGCATTCGATAATTTAATGCTTACAAGAAATGATGAAGTAACGGAGGTGATGAAGAAAAATCTGAAAATCTTGTAAGATTATTTTCATTTTAATTATTCAAAACTTCTGAAACCAAATTGAATTTAGGGACTTCTACTTCTAATGTTTCATCGGTCAGCAGATTTTTACAGTAGAAAGTACCGGACATATTGCCCACGCCCGAGCGCAGTAAAACATTTGAAAAATAGGTGAAATTATCGCCGGGTTCAATAATCGGCGTTAAACCGATCACTCCTTCTCCGGCTACTTCGGTAAAGCCATAGCCCAGATCAAAAATCAGCCATTTTCTACTCATTAACTTTATGGTGTCCCGTCCTAAATTTTCGATGCTGATATTATAACGGAAGACGAAACGGTTCTCGGCCGGAAAACTGTTTTTGATATCATATTGCGGAACAACAGAAACTTTAATATCGAAAGTAGTAGTTGAAAACATTATTCAAATTTTAAATGAAACAAAGCAAAAATCCCGCCTATGTAGACGGGATTTATATAATTCGTTAAAATCTTTAAATTAATTAAAGTTCCAGTCCTTTTCTTTCATCTCCTCCTAATAAGAATTCAACAGGATTGTCTATCGCTTCTTTTACTGCAACGAGGAATCCTACCGATTCTTTGCCATCGATAATTCTGTGGTCATAAGACAATGCCACATACATCATCGGACGGATGACAACCTGACCATCAATTGCCATAGGTCTTTGAAGGATATTGTGCATTCCCAGAATCGCTGACTGTGGCGGGTTGATAATCGGCGTCGACATCATCGATCCGAACGTACCGCCATTGGTAAGCGTAAAGGTACCGCCGGTCATTTCGTCAACGGTAATTTTGCCATCTCTCACTTTTTCTGCCAAAGATTTAATATTACTTTCCACCCCTCTGAAAGACATATCTTCTGCATTTCTCAGGACCGGCACCATCAATCCTTTTGGACCAGAAACCGCTACCGAAATATCGCAGAAATCATAATTGATTTTATAATCGCCGTCTATAGAAGCGTTTACGTCCGGATATAATTTCAATGCTCTGGTAACCGCTTTGGTAAAGAAAGACATAAATCCTAAACCAACACCGTGTTTCTGTGCAAATTCTTCTTTATATTGTTTTCTGATTCTGAAAATTTCCGACATATCCACTTCGTTAAAAGTAGTCAACATCGCTGTTTCATTTTTCACGCTCACCAATCTTGCTGCCACTTTTCTTCTTAATACAGAAAGTTTAGTGGTGCTGGATGCTCTGGAACCGCTGGTAGCAGAAATTGATCCCATTGCCGGAACCGAAGCAAATTCAGCGTCCTGTTTGGTAATTCTACCGTCTTTTCCAGAACCGCTTACTTGAGAAGCCTCCACTCCTTTTTCGTCTAAGATTTTCTTAGCCGCTGGTGAAGGGGTTCCTGTTGCATAGGTTGCTGCAGGTTTTGCTTCCACTTTCGGGGCCTCCACTTTTGCCGGCTCTGCTGCTTTTGCTTCCGGTTGAGCGGGAGCTGAACCTTCAGGTTTTGCGGCGGAGGTATCGATTAAACATACGACCTGACCAACTTGTACTACTTCACCTTCTTCTGCTTTCAGCGTGATGGTGCCGCTTTCTTCAGCAGGTAATTCAAGGGTTGCTTTATCAGAATCTACTTCTGCGATGGGTTGATCCTTCTCTACATAATCGCCGTCTTTTACTAACCACGTCGCGATTTCAACTTCGGTGATCGATTCTCCCGGAGAAGGGACTTTCATTTCTAATATTGACATCGGATATATTTTTTATTTTTTGTTTATTAATTTAATGATCTTAACAACGATTCCGGGATAAACTGTTTGAGAATCGGAATTTGTTTTTTTTCTATGATGATGAACTTCCAGTTTTTTAAATCGGCAGAATTGGCCACCGCTTCTCTTACCGTTCTTACTTCAAAAAGTCCGCTACTTTCTTTATAATCTACCTGTCCGTTTCCAAATTCTGCCTGCAATGCCGAAAGTAGCTGTCCTGATTTTAGACCGGGCATATTGAACTTCATCTCCAGGTTTTGTCTGTAACTTAATTTAACGAAAGTATTATTTTTATCTTTAATGATTTCAGTGCTTACAATCACATTTTCGGGTTGATGAATCTTTAAGTCAAAATCTTTAGAATTGAACATCTGATCCATCACAGCAATCACCTGTTCTTTTGGAAAAATTTTCAAAAAATCTTCATTACCGTAAATATCAAGGGCTTTACCAAAGTTTTTATTTTCAATTAAAGAACTGTAATCTCTAAACTGACTTTCGATATCAGACTGAATATTCTGCGAAAAAGCCAGTACAGAAAATGAAAAGCATAAAAATAAAAACACCTTTTTCATTATCGGAATTAAGCGGTTACCGGCCTTTTTGCCGGCTCATCATTTCTATCAAAAACTCTGTTGATTACGCTGTTTTGATTTTTCTCAAACATTTTATGGCTTCCCGGCGCTGGTGAACCACTTGGTACCGCAGCAACAACCTGAATTCCTGTATCGCGGAAGTTTCTTAAAATATAACCCCAGGCTCCCATATTCTCCGGTTCCTCCTGAACCCAAAGTAACTGTTTTCTGTTGCTGTATTTTGCAAAAACCTCATCGATTTTGTCTTGCTGAAGCGGATACAACTGCTCCATTCTCACCAATGCAATAGTTTCGCAGTTCAATTCTTCTTTCTTCGCTAAAAGTTCATAGTAAATTTTACCTGAACAGAGGACTAATTTTTCAACCTTTTCTGCGTTGGCAGTTTCATCATCAATGATGGGCTGGAACTGTCCGTTGGCTAAATCTTCGATGGTTGAAATTACTTTTGGATGACGCAATAACGATTTCGGAGTCATTACTACCAAAGGTTTTCTAAAGTTCCACTTCATCTGTCTTCTCAACAAATGGAAGTAATTTGCCGGTGTTGTCGCATTGGCAACGACCATATTTTCATTGGCACAAAGTCCTAAGAATCTTTCTAATCTTGCGGAAGAATGCTCTGCACCCTGCCCCTCGTAACCATGCGGAAGAAGCATGACCAAACCGTTCTGGATCTTCCATTTTTCTTCTGCTGCCACCAAATACTGGTCAATAATGATCTGCGCTCCATTAACAAAGTCACCAAACTGTGCTTCCCAAACCGTTAAGGTATTGGGAGAAGCCATTGCATAACCGTAATCGAAACCAAGCACTCCGTATTCTGAAAGGTGCGAGTTATAAATATCGAAACGGTTTTCGGAAATGTGTCTTAATGGAATATATTCTTCTTCGGTATCTTCGGTTTTCACTAAAGCGTGACGGTGCGAGAAAGTTCCCCGTTCGACATCTTCCCCTGAAATTCTGATATTGTGACCTTCTGTAAGTAATGTTGCGTACGCTAACCACTCACCAATTGCCCAGTCCAAAGTATTTCCTTCGATCGCTTTGATTCGGTTCTCAAAAAGACGCGTTACTTTATTAATGAATTTTTTGTCGCCTGGTAAAGTTGACATTCTGATGGCTAAATCCTTTAATTCTTTAGTATCGAATTTAGTATCAACAGTATTGTAAACCGCGCCTTTACCAGACATTGGCAAAGTCTTCCAATCATCAGACATAAAAGGATCCATGGTGTTTTTTTCAATTTCTTTCGACGCGTCAAAATCTGCATCTAAAAGTTTCTTGAAAGAAGTTTCCATATTCTTCAGAACCTCATCAGAAAGCATTCCTTCTTTAATCAGCTGTTCTTTGTAAATCTCCCTCGGGTTAGGATGTTTTGAAATTGATTTATACAGATTAGGTTGTGTAAATCTCGGTTCATCCCCTTCGTTATGCCCGTATTTTCTGTATCCTAAAAGATCGATATAGACATCTTTACCAAACTGCGCACGGAAATCTGCTGCGAAGCGGATCGCGTGTACAACCGCTTCTACATCATCAGCATTCACGTGCATTACCGGTGATTCGGTCACTTTGGCAACATCAGTACAGTAGTTGGATGAACGCGCGTCTAAGAAATTCGTGGTAAATGAAACTTGATTGTTCACTACAACATGTACGGTTCCACCCGTTCTGTATCCTTCCAAAGTCATCATTTGAGCCACCTCGTATACGATTCCCTGTCCGGCAATCGCGCCGTCACCATGAATAATGATCGGTAAGACTTTCTTGAAATCTTTGTATTTGTTATCTACTTTTGCACGGCAAATTCCTTCTACCAAGGCTGCAACCGTTTCTAAGTGCGATGGGTTGGGTGTTAAATTGATCGCTACCTCCTCCCCATTTTCAGTTTTTATAATCTTGGAAGAACCTAAGTGGTATTTTACGTCACCGGAAAACACATCTTCTTCAAATTCTTTCCCTTCAAATTCCGAGAAAATCTGCTTGTAAGATTTACCGAAAATATTGGTTAAAACATTTAATCGGCCTCTGTGCGCCATTCCTAAAACCACTTCATCAACGCCTAACTGCGATGAACGCGTAATCAGCTGATCCAATGCCGGAATCAATGATTCCCCTCCTTCCAGAGAGAATCTTTTTTGTCCGACGAATTTGGTATGAAGATAATTTTCAAAAGCAACTGCCTGATTGAGTTTTTCTAAAATCTCTATCTTCTCTGCAGCATTTAATTTCGGATGGTTTTCATTAACCTGCAACCATTCTCTAATAAATTTGCGCTCAGCGATATTATTAATGTGCATGTATTCCACGCCGATCGATTTGCAATAAATCTTTTCGAGATGATCAATGAGCTCCTGAAGCGTCATCGCATTCGGAAGACCTGTAGTCGTCGCAGAATTAAACTTTCGGGATAAGTCTGCCGCCGTTAGACCAAAATTTTCAATGGCTAAAGTGGGTTCGTAATGCCTTCTCTGTCTCACCGGATTGGTATTGGTAAAGAGATGACCACGGTGTCTGTAAGCCTCGATCAGATTGAGAACCTGAAATTCTTTCTGAATATCTGCAGGAATCTGACCATTTGCAGAAGCTTGCTGAGCAAACTGCACTGGTGTTGAAACCTGTGACGGGCCCGAATTTCCCCCAAAATCATCACCATATCCCGCTAAAGCGAAATCGAATCCCTGAAAAAATGCTTTCCAGGAAGGCTCTAACGAATCAGGAAACTTTAAATATTGTTGGTATAAGTCTTCTATTAACTGCGAATGAGCAGCGTTTAGGAATGAAAATTTGTCCATTATTTACAAATTATCTGTTTATTTTTATTTAAAGAACAAATTTAACAAAAATAAGTGAAGTACTAAAGCCTAAAAATGGTTAAAAAAGGGATAACGACAAATTATTTGTAAACCGGCAGAGATAACTTCATAACCGTTTTATTATCAACAACTGGCTCTTCTAAAAAAGTCTGCTGCAAATCACCAATTCGCATGGTATCCTGTTTTGCTTTTGTTAAAAGTTGCTGAATTGCCCTTATTCTGCCTTCGTAATTTCCCTTATAGAAGATTACGTAATACGTGCCTTTTTTTAAAGTTCTAAAACTAAAATTATTATCGGTAACCGCTTCTTTTTTTGAAACCGGAATTCCGTAAAAATAAGAGACTTCTTTATCTTTATAATTATCCGCATCATTAATTAAGATCGGCTCGCCATATTCATCCTCTTTTTTACCCAAATCCATTTTCACATAGTTCATCACCTTGTTGTGATTGATAACAATGTTTTTGAAAAGCGCATCTTTTACATTTTTCGTCGTCACATTAATTCCCAAAAGTAATTGATTTTCCTGCTGCTCAACCATTAGGCTGTCGAATTTTAAACTTTCGAGCTGAGTTTCTTTATTTACTTTATTTCCTAAAATCTGATAAAGATTTTTCATGCTTTTATCAATATTGCTTACCCAAAAATCTTCTGAAATCAAATTCAAAGATCTCTTTAAAAAAGATTGTTTTGGAGTACGCACGTACCAAATAATTCTGGTTTTATCTTTTTCAGGAATAAACTTAAGGTCGATTTCGTAGGGCGTATTTTTTCGGCCTTCGAATAATTGGTATTTAAGAGTTTGCCCGGGATTTTCATACCGGATAAAAAAATCTCCGAAGACAGCCTCATCTTTTCGGTCACGGAAACTCATTGCACTTCCTTTCCCTTCATAGGGCGTAAAGTATTGTACCGACAAATTTTTATGATCTGCAAAAAAAGAATTCCATCTGGTGAAATTCTGCAAATTATTAAATTGCGGAAACACTTTATCTACAGGATAATTTATTTCTTTTTCAAGGGTGAAATTTTTGCTTTCATCCACAAAAGTCATTGAGACAGCATAAACTGCTCCAAAAAACACAACGATAATAATTCCGAATTTTAACCAACGCATGGGGCAAAAATAGGCAAAAAGACGCGCAAAAAAAACACGGTCACCAAAATAGTGCCGTGTCGTTTTATTTAAAAATGAACTTTCTTAAGAAATTTGAATTCCGGGCGCAATCACTGCATTCTTTTTAACAATGACAATTCCATCCTTAATGGAATGGTTTTCAAAATCACCATCAGGCAAATGCTTGCCTCCAATTATTCTGACATTATCACCGATCCTGCAATTCTTGTCAAGAATCGCCTGCTCGATATAACAGTATTTCCCCACACCCAGATTAGGAATCCCGTCTCTATCATTTGAAACAATTTCCTGAGTATCCTGATAAAAATCAGCACCCATCATATAGGAATTCATGATGGTACTTCCTTTGTCAATGCGGCTTCTGTTCCCCACAATTGAATTTTCTATTTTATCTGCCATCACAATACATCCATCGCCGAAAACCGCTTTACTCACATAAGATCCTAAAATTTTGGATGGTGGCAACATTCTGGCTCTCGTATAAATGGGCGATTTGCTGAATAAGTTAAATTTCGGAAAATCGGTGGTTAAATCCAAATTTGCATCAAAGAACGACTGTATGGTTCCAATGTCAGTCCAATAGCCATCATATTGAAAACTCAGTGTTTTATATTTGCCAATACCGTTGGGAATTAATTCGCCACCGAAATCATCACCGGCGTCTTCATCAAACATTTTCTTCAACCCGTTTTTATTGAAAACGTAGATCCCCATTGAGGCCAGATATTCTTTACCTTCTGCTTTATTCTTGTCTGATACTTCAGATTTCCAGTCATGCAATAAGTCGCCGGAAGGTTTTTCTATAAATGAAGTAATATTTCCTTCTTCGTCAGATTTCAAAATACCAAATCCAGGCGCATCCTTAGAATTTACAGGAATCGTTGCGATGGTAATATCTCCTTTATTCCGGCAGTGAAAGTCGATCATTTCCCGAAAATCCATTTGATAAAGCTGATCACCCGAAAGAATGAGGATATAGTCATAATCATATTTATCCAGATGCTTCATCGACTGACGCACGGCATCTGCTGTACCCTGATACCAAGCATCGCTTTCAATATTTTGCTCTGCTGCCAAAATATCTACAAAACCTTTGCTGAAAGTATCGAAATGGTATGAGTTCTTGATGTGTGAGTTCAGTGAAGCTGAATTAAATTGAGTCAGCACCAACATCCGGTTAAAACCCGAGTTAAGACAATTGGAAATAGGAATATCCACCAACCTGTACTTTCCGGCAATAGGAACCGCCGGTTTTGAGCGGCTATGGGTTAAAGGCGACAACCTCGTCCCTCTGCCACCACCTAGGACAATTGAAATAACACTGGGTTTCATATACTTTTATTTTAATAGATTAATAATAATGTTGCTTAACAATATTACCATTTTTCCTGTACTAATCAAAATAAAACAGCATGATTAACGCTATTATTCCTATTATATTTGAATAATAAACTTAAAACCAACAAGGTCATGAGAAGGGAAATTTGAAATTGTAAAAAGCGGGCTTAAAAAATATTATTTCAAATTTCAGACCAAAAGCTAAAAGACAACCTAAGGGGAATATTTAGAATTAATTCCTTACAAAGAACTTCGGACAGGATTAAACAAAGGAAGCCGTCTCAATACAAAGACGTTTTTTACCTCAAAGTCGCAAACTTCCGAAAAAACCCATTTTTAAATAAACTTCAGCCAATGTAACATAACTGTATCTTTTGTTGTCTAATTAATATTAAGTGAAAACTATGATGAAAAATTTTACTGCAGCGGTCATGTTTTGTGGCGGCTTTTCCTTCGCACAGGAGGCAAATGCGGATTCAGCCAAAACCGAAAATATAAAAGAGGTCGTTTTAATTGCCCGCAAACCCACTATAGAAAGCAAGGCAGACCGAACGGTTTTCAACGTGGCGAACAGCGCCATTCTTACCGGAAACACTACCTGGGACGTCCTCCGGATGACCCCTTTGGTCAATATCGACAACAATGATAATGTTCAGGCAGAAGGCAGCAATGTTACCGTATACATCAATGACAGAAAATCTGTATTCACAGGAAAGGAACTGAAAGAATATTTAAAAACCATCGTTGCAGATAATCTCTTGAAGATAGAGGTAATCACCAGTCCTTCTGCAAAATACGAAACTTCCGGAGCCGTCATTAACATCGTTCTTAAAAAAAATGATAATGAGGGACTAAAAGGAAGCGTTTCAATGAATAATTCCCAAAGTTATAAAAACTCACAATCCTCGAGCCTCAACCTCAATTACCACAGCAAAAGATTTACACAGTCACTCAGCGGGAGTTTCGGCAACAACAATAATGTAATGAAAAGCTATAACGAAAACCTGATTTATGCAGACAACTCCCTGACCAAAATAACCTCTGAAAACAACAGTAACTGGAAATCACCCTCCGCTTCCTCATCTACAGAATTTGAGCTGGACGATAAGAATAATGTGGGAATAGTCGTGGAATATTACGGTTCAAATAACAGTGCGGTTTCCGATGCAAGAGGAGATTATTTCCTTAATGATATTCTGCAAAAATATTATACCAAAACGGTTGATTCAGACGGTAAAAATAGGTTTGTAGGCAGCAATATTTTTTATAAATACTATGATAAAGAGAAGAACAGAATACTGGACCTCAATGCAGGAATTAATTACGACAGCAACCATAATAACAGTATTCACTCGACTGTATGGGATGCATCAGCTTTCGAAGGAATAAGAACAATGGCGGATAACAAAAACCGTGAATATTATTTAAAAGTCGATTACTCGCAACCCATAGGTAAAGATGGCAATCAACTAGAGTTTGGCGGTAAAATGAATTTCCGGAATAATGTGATGCCATTTTATTATTTTAATTATCAAAATAATACCTGGGCACTGGACGGCTCGAGAAGCAATACCTTTCGGTATGATGAAAACCTGAATTCTCTATACGCTAATTTCAGCAGAACCTTTTTCAAAAAGCTGGAGACACGAATCGGTTTAAGGTACGAATACATCAATTTCACGGTAAAACAGGAGGTGGGAACTGTTGAAAAACGTGATTCATACGGAACACTGATGCCTGATTTGCTTGTAAAATATTCTTTTAATGACAACTATAACTTAACTGCAACCTACAAACACAGTCTATGGCGTCCCTGGTACACAGAATTCAATCCTTTTTTAATGCCGACAGAAAACGGAACTTACCGGCGCGGGAATATGGACTTGCAACCCAACCCTAATGACAGATTCGGATTAAAATTAGGACTTTACAAGAAATATTTCATTTCGGCAAACTTCTCTACTACCAATCAGGATTACTGGACCTCTTATCTCATAGAAGATGACAAAACGATTATGATGCCTACCACTTATTACGGCAGAATCAATAACTACTCTCTTTATGCCAATACGAATCAGAATTTTCTGAAAAACAAACTCAACATCAACCTTAACTTGGGAGTCAGCTATGTCGATAACAGCGACTTTAAACAACGGAACAATTTTGTAGGGATGAAAGATAATATCATTAATTTCAGTGGTTCAACGAACTTTTCCTACACAAACCTTTTTAATAAAAACATCAATCTCAATGGCTGGTTTGGCCTGCACTCGCAAAACTGGGGCAATTCTGTGGGTAACAAAATGAATTTCTTCCACAGCTTCGGTGCGACAAAACTTTTCCCAGAAAGGCAGATGGAAACGGGAATCCGTTTCAATAATATCTTCCAGAGACCAGGAAACGACTATATTACTTATTCACCAATCGGAACCTTTAGAAATGTAAACCAATGGGACTGGTATGGTGTCAACCTCTCATTCGTAAAACGCTTTGGGAACCAAAAAGTAAAAGAAAGCACCAAAAGGAATGTAGAAAAGGAAAGTGGTGGAGGGAAAAATTAATACTGAGCTCATAAACTGAAAAACAAAAACCATTCAAATCACATGATTTGAATGGTTTTTGTTTTTCAGTTTATGCTTGCAATGGGACGTATTCGAACCCGTCTCGTCAGCTGCTGACGAGATGACAGATCGGCATGCTAACCTATCAGCTTCTCGATGGATTTCCGGTTTAATTTCTTCAAACGTTTCTCTTCTTTTAAAGCTTCTTTCTTTTCATCAAATTCCTGAACGTAAACGATAATCCAATCTTTAGCCTGCGAAGTAAATTTATGTTGGGAATCTAAATGATATTCAAGACGTTTATTCACATCGGTTGAAAAATCTTTGTAATAAACATCCAAACTGGCGGAGTAAAGTATGTAAACGAAATATTCCATCAAAAAAAAATCTCCCAAAAATAATTTGAGAGATTTGCGATCCGGACGGGATTCGAACCCGTCTCGTCAGCTGCTGACGAGATGACAGGGCAGCATGCTAACCTATCAGCTTCTCGATGGATTTCCGATTTAATTTCTTCAAACGTTTCTCTTCTTTTAAAGCTTCTTTCTTTTCATCAAATTCCTGAACGTAAACGATAATCCAATCTTTAGCCTGCGAAGTAAATTTATGTTGGGAATCTAAATGATATTCAAGACGTTTATTCACATCGGTTGAAAAACCTTTGTAATAAACATCCAAACTGGCGGAGTAAAGTATGTAAACGAAATATTCCATCAAAAAAAAATCTCCCAAAAATAATTTGAGAGATTTGCGATCCGGACGGGATTCGAACCCGCGACCTCCGCCGTGACAGGGCGGCATTCTAACCAGCTGAACTACCGGATCATTTTTTAAAGTAATGATAAACTTTTATTAAAATTTTTATAAATAAAATGTATTTATAAAAAGCGATCCGGACGGGATTCGAACCCGCGACCTCCGCCGTGACAGGGCGGCATTCTAACCAGCTGAACTACCGGATCTTTTTTATGCACTGATCAATCAGTTGTGATTTGAATGCGTCCTGCCAACCTTATCGGGATGACTGGCGTTTCTACCACTTGAATGACCGTATTATCTTTGTTTGTAAGAACTCCTTTCTTTTTGATGACTGCAAAAGTACAACTTTTATTACAGCCTGCAAATGTTTTTTAAAAAAAATGCTCTCCTGATAAGGAAAGCACTCATTTTCAAGCAATTTATTTTTTATAAATGTGCTGATAATTTTTCAGAGATTACTTCTTTTGAAGCTACTCCTACAATTTTATCAACCACTTCTCCATTTTTGAAAATCAAAACCGTAGGAATATTTCTGATTCCGTAGTCTACAGAAACCTGTTGGTTGTTATCTACATCTACTTTTCCTACTACTGCTTTTCCTTCGAAATCAGCCGCTACTTCTTCGATAATCGGGCCCAGTGTTCTACACGGTCCACACCATACTGCCCAAAAATCTACCAATACCGGTTTATCTGAATTCAAAACCATTTCCTGAAATGATTGATCTGTAATTTCTAATGCCATTTTTTTATCTATTTTAAATTAATTTATCAGTGTACAAATTTACGATATTCCTGTTAATTCAAGTCTTCGTTTATCTATGTTCAATATTTGCTTTTTCTATTTGAAAACTTTTTGCGATTTCTACTAAAGCATCAACCAAAGCGTCGATCTCTTCTTTGGTGGTAAGATGGCTGAAAGAAACCCTTAAAGGCGTTGTATGATCCATCTCTTCTTCATCTACCACCATCATCATCACCATAGAAGGTTTTGCCGCTCCCGAAGAACATGCGCTCCCCTGGGAAATTGCAATTCCCTTCATATCCAATTTTAACCCGATCATCGGATCTTTGAAAGGCAGCAGTACACTGAGCACCGTATATAAACTGTTGTCCATTTCTGCGCTTCTGCCGTTGAATTTTACGCCTTCGATTTTCTGAGAAAGCTGATCGATGGTATATTGTTTAATTTCTTTGATATGATTGGCGTAACTGTCCATATTTTTCAGGTAAATCTCCAGGGCTTTTCCCAGACCTACGATTCCGCAGACGTTTTCTGTTCCTGCCCGTAAGCTTCTTTCCTGGGGACCACCGGTGATAATTCCTTTTAAGCCTGAAGCTTTTCTGATGAATGCAAAACCACTTCCTTTGGGTCCATGGAATTTATGAGCGCTGCATGAAGCAAAATCTACAGGAATATCGGAGAAATCCAAATCCATGTGTGCCATCGACTGCACCGTGTCCGAATGGAATAACGCGTTGTTTTCCTTGCAAAGCTGCGCTACTTTTTTGATGTCAAGCAGATTTCCTATTTCGTTATTGGCATGCATCAAGGTGACCAAAGTTTTCTTGTCAGAACTTTTCAGTAGATTTTCCAGCTGCTCCAAACTCACATCTCCTTTTTTATCAGGACGGAGATAAGCCACTTCCACTCCTCTTCTTTTCTTCATATCTAAGACCGTTTCTGCCACGCATTTGTGCTCCAGAGGCGAGGTAATAATCCGCTCTACTCCCAAATGATCGACACACGATTTTATAATCATGTTATTGGATTCTGTCCCGCAGGAAGTGAAAATTATTTCTGCCGGACTCACTTTCAGATAATCTGCAATCTCTCTTCTCACGTTTTCGATGAGTATTTTGGCTTCCTGACCAAAACTGTGGGTGGATGATGGATTCCCATAATTGTTTTTCAAAACAGACACCATTGCATCGATAACCTCTTCTGAGAGCGGCGTTGTCGCAGCATTATCCAAATAAATTTTATTCATTTTTACTTTTCCTTTTTTTTAGATTTTTCAGACTTTAAAATTAATGAAAAAATTTAAACTGAGCTTCATTTGCCCAATCCATCATTTCCTGATCACCGGAAGTATCACCGAAAGCGATGGTTTTATCGTATTTTTTGTCTGATATTGCTTTTTCTATTCGGTTTACTTTTTCTTTGCCATTGCAGTTGCTTCCTACAAAATCTCCGGTGAAGATTTCATCTTTAAACTCTGCCTGTGTGGACAGCAGATTCATGTTGAATTTTTCTGCAAAAGGTTTCACCCAAATATCGAGTGAAGCAGAAACGATATAACAGTCTGTTTGTGAATGATCGATATTTTCAATGAATTCCAATGCATTCTCCCTAAAGATTTCAGGATAATACTGATCAAAAAACTGCTGTGATTTTTTTTCAATTTCCTCCCGCTTCTCTCCTTTGAGAACTGAAGAAATAAAACTCTTTTTCACTTTTTCTGCCTCTAAAAGATTTAATTTCAACAAAGTAAAAAGCGGAATATGTTTAATAAACTGTCTTCTGAATTTTGAAGCATTATAGAATTTGAGATACAGAAACATGGTGTCTTTATACGTTAATGTTCCGTCAAAATCAAAGCAATATAATTTTTTCATTTGTTTTTAAAAATACGTTTCAGTTAATTCTCTCCTAAAATTCCGGACTGTTTTTTATCGTACTAAAGTTTTAATTTCTTAAAAATAAACTCCGGAATATTTTTGATGATTACCATGATAATACTCCAAACCGGCAGAACATAGACCTCATTTTTTTTATTTTTATAGGCGCTGTAAATTTCTTCCGCTGCCTGTTTTGGGCTTGCAGTCAGTTTAGGATTCAGCGGCAGTCCTTCGGTCATTTTCGTGGCCATAAAACCGGGCTTTACGGTAAGAACATGAACTTTCTTGCTGAACAGGTAATTTCTCAATCCACTTAAATAGGCCGTTAAACCGGCTTTTGCACTTCCGTAAATAAAGTTGCTTTGCCGCCCGCGTTCTCCTGCGACCGATGAAAGAACGATCATGGTTCCGGATCTCTGCCGCTCCATTTTACTCGCGAAAAAATTAAGAACAGGAATCAATTTCGCATAATTGATATCGATGATTTTCTCCGTATTCCTGTTATCGTACAGCCCTTCTTCTGTTCCTTCGCCGAGATATCCGGTTGCGCAAAAGAGCAGATCCGAAGTGATTTCATCAAAAGTGGTATAATCCACTGGCCGCAGCAAATCGAGTTCGATAATCTCTGACTGCTGAACATATTTTACCTCAAGATGTTTGGCAAATTTCTCGGTGGTTTCTTTATCAGAAGTAAAGAGAAATATTTTCGCAAATTTTTCACCCGCACTTAAAGTTTTCTCAACAAAGGCCTGGGCAACTTCTGAATTGCTTCCTAAAACGATCATAGTTTATTGTGTAATTTCTGGATGTGGAGTCTGAATGCTTTTTAAACTTACTTAATTCCGAAGATTATTGATTGTGAATTCTCTTTTGCTGCATGGAAACAAATTTCGGATTCTGAACATTTTGCAGATAATTGGTCAGCGATGATTTGCTCATCGAATCTTTGGTTAAATAGATTCTGCCGCCAAATTCTTCAACAATATCATCGAGCTGAGCGACCAGTTTCTTCAGTTTCGAATTGACTTTAAAATCCAAAGCCAAAGTATAACCTTCCATCGGAAACGAATTATAGGCTTCCGGCTGATCTTTTCCAAATAATTTTAAAACTGCGAGAAAAGATCCGTTTCCACTTTTGGCGATGGTTTCCAGAATTTTCTTCATTCCTTCTTTTCCTCTTTCTTTGGGGATCACCAATTGATACTGGATAAATCCTTTTTTTCCATAGATCCGGTTCCAGTCGCTCACGATATCCAGAGGATAAAAAAATCGTTCATAATGCACGAAATTTTTAACGTCTTTTTTCTTCTGTTTACTGTAATACAAAAAGTTAAAGAACTTCACGGTAAGGCGATTCAGCACAAAATTGGGAAAGTAGAACGGAACTGACGGGCTGCTGATTTTCTTCAGTTTTAAAGGATTGTCCTGTAATTTCTTTGGCAGTTCATGTTTAAAAGCGTGTTCGCCGCGCATCATCACACTTCTGCCCAAGTTTTTATCTTTTTGGAGACAGTCAATCCAGGCCACGTTATAAGTCCAGGATTCACTTTCGTCAAATAATTTAAAAATTTCATCTAAATTTTCTGCCTTAATGCTTTCCTGGCGGATATAAGAACTTTCAATATTTTTCAATTTAAATTTAGCAGAAAGGATAATTCCCGTTAATCCCATTCCGCCTATTGTTGCCCAGAATTTCCCGGGATTTTCACTTCTCGAGCAATTGAGGATTTCTTCTTTTTCGTTCATTAAAGAAAATTCAATTACATATTCTGAGAAACAGCCTTCTGCATGATGGTTTTTACCGTGAACATCAGAAGCAATTGCTCCACCAACCGTAATAAATTTAGTGCCCGGCGTTACAAAAAGAAAGTAACCTTGCGGAACAATGACTTCTAAAACGTCGGAAAGCAGCACGCCGGATTCACATTCGATGATTCCGTTCAAACGGTCGAAACTGATGAACTTATTCAGTCTTTTGGTAGAAAATATATTTTCAGAAAGTGCTGCGTCACCGTAACATCTGCCATTTCCTCTGGCGATGATGTCGTGATTATCGCGGACATATTCTTTAATTTTAGCAGGCGAATCTTCGGACTTCATTTCTTTTTCCACCACGGGAAAATTCCCCCAGTTCGTCACGGTCTGTTTGTAATCTGGTTTCATTTTTTGAAATAAATTTGTAATAAAAACGCCGCCAACCAAAGCATCAAAGTAACCTGGATGTATCGGTCTTTATAAATAATTTTGGTCGGTGATTCGGTTTTGTTATAAACCAGAGTCTGCTGTAAATAACGTAAAAAAGCAAAAACAACAAAGATGACCGTATAAAAAACTCTGGGATGGAACCGCTGCTGAACTTCCGGCGAAAGGGTAAACATGAGATAACAGACGATTGCCAAAGCACAACTTATTGAAAGTGCGATGTCGGCAAACTGAACATTGTAGCCGTCCAGCGATTTTCTTGTTCTCCCCGATATTTGAGCGTTGATCAGTTCACCTCTCCGTTTTCCGATTGCTAAAACCAAGGCCAAAACAAAAGTAAGCAAAATGGCCCACTGCGAAATTAAAATTCCGGTAGCATAACCGCCGGCTAATACCCGGAGTACAAAACCAATGGAAATAATCATGACATCTACAATCGCAACGTGCTTTAGTTTAAACGTATATGCCAAATTCATCACGAAATAAAAACCGATAATACTTGCGAATTTCCAGAAGTTATCCAATAAAAAATCCCGGCTTAGGAACATTAAAACAGCTATCAAAGACAGAAGGATGATTAAAATAATCCTGGCAGTTGATTTTGAGATGGCGCCACTTGCCAGCGGACGGTCTTTTTTGTCAGGATGCTTTCGGTCGGATTCGATATCAGAATAATCATTAATGATATAAATGCTGCTGGCGACCAAGGAAAACATGATAAAAGCAAAAATACTTCTGACTAACAAATCAAAATGGGTAATATTGCCCGAAAAAAAGAGCGGCAAAAAAACAAAACTATTTTTGACCCACTGCTCTATGCGAAGCAGTTTTAAGTATTTCTTCATTCATCTAAAATTCTATTGCGAAATTAGTGAATTTTAAATAAAAAAAAATCCGCCGGAGCGGATTATATATCAGTATTTTAAGATGAGCTTATTGTCCTGATTTAGCATCATTAATCATATTTTCATTTGCGGTAATGGCAAATTCCACTCTTCTGTTCTGTGCTCTGCCTGCTTCGGTATCATTGGAAGCAATTGGATCAGCTTCACCCATTCCCATGGTATTCATTCTCATTGAAGAAACACCTTTGGAAGATAAATAACTTTTAACCGCTGCCGCTCTTCTGTCGGAAAGGGCAAGGTTATAAGAGTCTGTTCCTTTGCTGTCGGTATAACCGTAGATATTGATATTGGTATCAGGATTATTTGCCAGAATAGTTGCTAATTTATCAAGGTTTATTTTAGCGTCTGAAGTAAGATTAGAGGAGTCAAATCCGAAGTTGACCATATTTTCTTTCATGGTTACTTTAATTCCCTCACCAACTCTTTCGACTTCGGCACCAGGTAAAGTTTCCTTGATTTCTTTGGCTTGTTTATCCATTTTGTTACCGATAACATTACCGGCTACTCCACCAATAACACCACCAAGCACAGCCCCTAACGGTGCGTTTTTACCCTTACCTAAATTATTACCGAGAACGCCACCTAAGACCGCTCCTGCAGCAGCACCGATTACCGTTCCTTTTTGTTGATTGTTTGAGTTTTTTACAGCCTCACAACTGGTCATCACCATTGATGCGGAGATAAATAGTGCTGCAATATTTGTTTTGTTGAAAATTTTCATAATGTTTATTTTAATATTTTTATTTCATTCCTGTTCTTTCGAAATTGTAAACCACTCTTACATTTTCTCCACCCGAAGGAATATTTTGCTCTAAACTAAATTGATCCGCGGTCTGGCTGATTAAATTTAATGAATAACCTACCGTAACTGCTTTGGCTTTTGAGCCTTCCAACAGTTTCTTGAATTTAAATTCATTACCATTAGTTACCTCAAATTTAATAGGCTGAATAACACTTGGGCAGCTTCCACCACCATTGATGGTATAAGAACCGGTCCAGTTATTTGGGATCAGTCTCCAGTGACTTCCAACAAAGCATTGCGCATCAGCACCTTCATCAAAAGGTTTTACTTTGTAGTTCTTGTCATAGTTTACGCTGGTAATCTCCCAGTCGCCTTTCAGTTTCAAAAATTCTGCACGGCTGGACTGCGCAGTTTTTGCGGTGGAACATGAGACAGTAAATGCTGCTCCGATAATTCCTGCTAATAATAAATTTTTCATAGTAGTTACAATTAATTAGTTTAACACTACAAAAAACCGTGCCAAGTAAACATCAAAAACCAAAAAACCCGAATTAACGGGTTTTTTTTTACTATTTAAATAAAGTCTTATTTAATCAACGAATTACCGTTTAACCTTCTTTTTCTTTACTGCAGAAGGTTTCACTTTTGCAGGAGCTGAATGAGGCGACGGTTTATAAAAATTCGAATAGGCATACTCGGCTGCTTTTCTTACATCGATGACACCGCCCGCTTCAGAAATAAGATCAAATCTGTTATTGGTGTTAGAATTAATCATGGCATTTACCGACGATTTATTTGAAGTTTTCACCAATGCTTCGATCATCTGTGCAGGAGTCAGATTCGGCATATACGCAAGTAAAATAGAGGCAGCACCTGCCACAACCGGCGATGCCATAGAAGTACCCTGCAGATATTCGTACTTACCATCCGGAACGGTAGAGTAAATCTTGTCGCCTGGTGCGAATACATTGACCATTTTTTTATTGTAATTGGAGAAGTCGGCTCTCAGGAACTCGTTATCGTTGGTAGAAGCTCCCACAACAATCATATTGCTAATGAATGGCTGGGCATCATCTGCGTTCTTAAAATTTGTCGGAAAATAAACATGCTCCGCAATATTCTCATTTTCATTTCCTGCGGCTTTCACCAAAAGAACTCCTTTTGATTCGGCATATTTAAAGGCATCCCACACGAACTCTTTCCCCGGAGAAACCGGTTTTCCGAAACTCATATTTAATATTTTTGCACCGTTGTCTACAGCATAGCGGATTGCATTGGCAACATCTTTATCTCTTTCATCTCCATTTGGAACTGCACGTACAGTCATGATTTTCGCCGTTTTATAGCCTACTCCATACTGCACTTCACTGCCCTGCGGCATACCCGCAATAATTCCGGCAACGTGGGTTCCGTGCTGTGCATCAGGACCTTTGTAGTGATTATTCCCATATTTTTTTTCTGAATAATCGTCGTACTTATCTCCAACAATTGAAGCTCTGGGATCATAATCCAAATTATACTGTTTCAGGGCCTGTGGTTCGTAGTAATCCAATGCTTCCTTCATTTGAGCAGTTAAAAATTTCTGTACTTCAGCCGGAGATTTACCGGTAACAGAAGGATCTCTGCTGACCTGCGCTAAAACAGAAACCGCCATTGACTGCTCGGGAGTAGCCGGTTTAATTGCTGCCACAGCTTCCTGGGTAAGATTCTGACCGTTGAGCATTGCAATCATCGACGGAATCATGTCGGAGATTCTCTTATAGGTTTCGTAATTCTGCTTTGCTTCAATGCTCTTTTTGGTGAAAATTTCTTTCGACTTCATGTACATATCAAAGTCCGCCGGCATTTTCGCCTGATTGGCTTTGTTTTCTACAGAATTCGCACCTTCGAAAATCGGCTGGTATTTTTTAACCAAACGGGTTACTTCCATATTATCGACATCGGTATCTCCGTTTTTTCCTCCGATGAAATTCCAGCCGTAGATGTCATCGATATATCCGTTTCCGTCATCATCGATTCCATTTCCCGGAACTTCGTTGATGTTAACCCACCTGTTTTTGATCAGACCGGGATGTTCAACATCTACTCCGCTGTCTAAAACCCCAACGATTACTGTTTTTGGTTTTAAACCTTTGGATTCTAAATACTTGTATGCGTTTTGGGTATTGACCCCATAAATATTGCCTGAGGCAATATCCTGATGATACCAGGTCATCAGATTTTTATCCTTGATCGGATCTAGAGGAGCAGCTGCCTGCTGTGCAAATGATACAACGCCTGTTATAAAACAAGCCGCGATTACTATTTTTTTCATATTATTTCTGTTGAATGGTTCTGATATAAGTCATCGATTCCGGGCCTTTGTTACAAATAAGATCAATGATTGACAGGTCTTCTAAAAAACCATATTTATCTGAAAAAGACTGATAGTAGTCTTCCATGTGATAAGCGGTTTCTGATTTTGCTGAAAACTGATCTCTGTAACTGAGCACCAAAGGTTCTTTGAAGAACTCACTATTCAAAGAATATGCCTTTTCTGTTTTCAGAATTTTCTGAATCACTTTTAAAGCATTAAGATTAAATTCTATCAATGAAGTTGACCGGAACTTAAAGATTTCTTCAAGCTGATCTTCATAGTAGTCAAAATAAGGAGAAGTCTGGTAAGCGGTTTTTATGGATTTCCAGTGAAGCTGCTGCCATTTTTCCCGGGAAGAAGTCTGTATATCCTTTAATACCCTTGTTCCGTTGTGATTCATCGGAATAATCAGAGACAGTTTTCCGTTGGCGCCATATATATTGGCTCTGTTGCGGTAAGTCTGCTTTGGAAAATGTTCATACTGTTCGAAAATGATCTTGGCATCTTCCTGCAAAAAAACAGAAAACCATGAAATTGGAGGAAGGTAAAATATCGGTAATAAAATAGGCATTGCTCAATACTAAATTTTAGATGAAACATGAAAGGCCGCTTCGCTTCCTGATAAAAGACAAAACGATGATTCGAAAAATTAAACGTACTTCTTTAAAATCGAAGTCTATTTCTACGATGTACAAATTTCTGATCGGAAACGGAACCCCTAGCCCCGATGGAAGCGGCATCCCCCGAATCTGCGGCAGCAGTGAGGGGATACAGCGGACAGCGGGAAACAGCTCCCAAAAACATTACTGCTCTTCTTTTTTCTTTTTAAAGAGTTTCACAATGAAATCCCAGCCGAAAAACAATCCAAGAATTAAGGCCGCAACCCACCAGTAAGAGGTTTTGTGCAGCTCGCCGGTATTGGTCGCTTTGAACATTCTGTCCCAGCGGATTTTGGTGTCTGCCTGATAAGAAGAGCCGCTGTCCTTGAACAGTCCCTGCACACTCAGCCAGGTAAACATGGGTGATCCCACGATATTCTCTTCCGGAACAAAGCCGAAAAACCGTGCATCCAGAGACGCATCCCGGTTATCACCGATCATCATGTAATAATCCTGCTGAATGGTATATTGGGTGGCTTCTTTGCCGTCGATAAAGATTTTTCCGTTTTTATTTTCTAAATGATGGTGTTCATATTCTGAAATAATCCACTGATATTCGGGTAAAGTGTCCTGATTTACAGTTACGACATCGCCTTTTTTCGGGATTCTCAGCGGACCGTACCAATCCTGATTCCACTTTTTATTAATGGGGAAAATCGATTGGGTGGTATCGATGTTTTTGGTATAGGCATCTCTGGCCGCATTTGCTTTATAAGAAACCGCTGCGGAATCTTTTTCCCAAATATGTTCTTTGAGGTCGATAATCTGTGGAAGGGCTTTTATTTCTCTCGCAGTCTGATCGGTTAATCCCTGGAAATCATACATGAAACCGTTCTGCGTCTGGATTTCCTGAACCGGTAAAAAGCCATACGTTTTATACAGTGCCGGAATATCCAACTGGCTGCCTGTCGTCGCGATGTACTTATGCTGCAACTGTTGATCTCCTAAAACCACTTCCGGTTTTCCATTAATGAAAAGTCGGCCGGCTCTCATCTCCAACACATCTCCGGCGACGGCGACACATCTTTTCACGTAAGGATCTTTCCGGTCAATGGCTGTGTGCACAGAATCCTGGGGATAATTGAACACTACGATATCGTGTCTCTGCGGTTTCTTTAACTGCAAAATCCTGCTGTAAGGAAGTTTGATGGCATCAACATACGATTTGGGATCGTCTTTCGGATTTCCTTTTTGTCCCGTATCCATAATGGTTCCCTGCAGGAATGGCAATGCTACCGGCCGCATCGGCATTCTGAAACCGTAGGACCATTTATTTACAAATAAGAAATCTCCCACCAAAAGTGTTCTCTCCATAGAACCGGTCGGAATCCCGAACGGCTGGGTAAAGAAGACGTGAATAATGGTGGCAAAAACAACCGCAAAGGTAATAGAACCGGTAAAAGTATCTTTCTTTTTAGATGCTAATTCTTCTTCTGTCAAATACAGATCGTCTTCTTTCTCCACTTCGGGATCTTTCGAATAATTAACCGCCGCCAAATAAATAAACGGAAGCAGGATCGTCAACAAAGTCTGTACAAAAGACTTTTTGCCGAAATGCCTCATTAAAAACAAATGGAAAGCCGTCATCATAATCGGTCCGACAATCGGAACATACGATAAAACCACCCACCATTTTGAATGTTCAGTTTCTTTTAAGATAATGAAGTAATTATAAAACGGAACAAACGCAAAAAGCGGATTGTAACCCATTTTCTTAAAAAGTTTCCACGTAGAAATCCCCATCAGTAAAGAAAGGATGACAACGTAAATCGAATAGGTAAGAAAGTAATTCATAGTTTATTGCTTATCACTATTAGTTTAGTGTATTTCAAAATTGTTACAGGTTCATGAATAATGAGTGAAAAGTAATGAGTAATTGCTTATTGCTTATTGCTTATTGCTTATTACTTATTATTTATTAAAAAGCACATCGTTCATGGTGAAATTTCCCGTTTTACCGATAATCCATTCAGCGGCAACTACAGCTCCTACTGCAAAACCATTCCGGTTGAAAGCAGTGTGCTTGATTTCGATTTCATCAACATCGCTTTTGTAGTAAACGCTGTGTGTACCGGGAACTTCATCCTGACGAATGGCAAAAATACCGAGTTCTTTGTTTTGGGTTTCATCGAGTTTCCAGGCATCAAATCTTTGGTCATTTTTAATGATTCCTTCGGCGAGGGAAATAGCAGTTCCACTAGGTGCATCTTTTTTGTGGGTATGATGAATTTCTTCCAGCTGCACCTTGTATTCGGAAAAATCCTTCATCAGGTTGGCCAGTTTTTCGTTCAGCGCAAAAAACAAATTAACACCCAACGAGAAATTAGATCCGTACAAAAAAGCCGTATCATTCTGAAGCGCAATTTTCTCGATTTCCGGTTTTTGATCGAGCCAGCCGGTTGTTCCGCAAATCACAGGAATTTTATTTTCCAGGCAGATTTTAATATTATTAAAGGCGGCTTCCGGATGAGAAAATTCGATGACCACATCAGGATTATTCAGGTTTTCGGCAGTAGGAGTTTCGCTTAATCTCGCTACAATTTCGTGACCTCTTTTGGTGGCAATCTCATCAATGATATGGCCCATTTTTCCGTAACCAACAAGTGCTATTTTCATATTTATTTATCGCAGTGCGTTTGTTATTAAATGAATGATCTGTTGTAGATCAAACCTTATTTTACTTTAATCAACGGTTGATGTTTTCCACCACCCCGTCACAAAAGATTTCTTAAGAAAAGAGTTAATAAAAGTTCACCAAATGAAAATCTACAGATTTCCCTCCTCTATGGGTCTTCATAAATTACGTTTTTACTTCCAGTTCTTTTCCCTAAAATCTTTTATGACTTTGTGGTTTAAAAAACTTTTATTTTCAGTTACCTCCTATTTTATAATGGTGTAATTTACCTTTAATTAAAAATTATAACTTAAACTCAAACCGGCTTTAGAATTCATCTTTCCGAATTCGTCAAAAATCACGGTGGGTTTTAAGGCCAGATCCGGATCATGTCTTCCTTCATACAAGTGTGCATCTACGACTGCATCTACAATATTCAGGATATACACCAAACCGGTAATGGCGATTGCGTAATCACGCTGTCTTTTTGCCCGGTCCTGGGTTCTGCCCAAAACTTCTTTGGTAACGCCGGGAATATCCGAGAATTCATGCTTTTGCCCGTTTAATTCCGCGACAAAAGCATCTCTGTAACGGTTATACTGTTTTTGATTCCAAAGCGTAATCCCAACTCCGGTGCCGATGCCGCCCCAAACGATGGGAATTTTCCAGTATTTCTTATTGTAATACTGCCCTAATCCCGGAAGGATTGCGGAATACAGACCTGCTTTGGTAGGATTAAATTTCATTACACCCGCAGGCGCATTGGCCTTTTCAATATTGGTAAGCACCTCTATTTCAGAAGGTACCTGTTTTGCAGAAACCGAATCTGTTGGATAATTTTCAACACGGATGGTATCTTTCGGACTGATCTGTGCGAAAGTCATCATTGAAAATAAAACCAAAAATAGTACCTTAAGTTTTTGCATTATTTAAAGTGTGCCAGAATTTGTTCTAACTCTTCTTCATTTTTGAAATCGAGAACGATTTTTCCTTTTTTGCCGTTGGCAGCGGTTTTTATTTCTACTTTAACTTCCAGAATATCGGCTAAATTCTTCTCTACTTTTTTGAAATGATTCGGCAGCTGTGTTTTCGGTTTCTTAACTTCCTCCTTGGGATTTTTCAGCAAATTGGCTTCCTGCTCGGTTTGGCGGACACTTAAGTTATTTTTTAAAATCTTATCAAAAAGTTCCTTTTGTTTTTCCTCCTCTTCTACACTGATAATCGCTCTACCATGTCCCGCAGAAATCTCACCACTCCGGATGGCGTTCTGAAAGTCAGGATTCAAACGCAGCAAACGGATGGAATTGGTAATCGTACTTCTTTCCTTGCCCACTCTCTGGCTTAAATTCTCCTGAGTCATTCCGATTTCCTCCAGCAATCTTTGGTAGGTGAGCGCAATTTCGATGGCATCTAAATCTTCTCTCTGAATGTTTTCAACCAAAGCCATTTCGAGCAGTTCCTGATCATTGACCAGACGGATATAAGCCGGAACGCTTTTTAAACCGGCAATTTTACTGGCCCGGAAACGTCTTTCCCCAGAAATGATTTCAAACCTGTTGCCTTCTTTTCTTAAAGTAATCGGCTGAATGACGCCCAAAGTTTTGATAGACTGCGCCAGATCATTCAGTGCCTTTTCATCAAAGTAAGTCCGTGGCTGCGTGGTATTCGGATCAATATCTTCTAAAAAGACCTCCATAATATTGCCGACAAATTTGTCTGCACCTTCATCGGTAGCGGAGTTGACCGTGGCTTTCGACTCGGCGCTCAAAATCGCACCCAATCCACGTCCCATTGCTCTTTTCTTGTCTTTCATTGTTAAAATATTTTCTTGATTTTTAAAGTTTAAATCAACCCTTAAAAATCATTGCTTAGTTACTTATTAAATTTTCGTTTTTCAGTAAAACTTCCTCAGCCAACTGAAGATACTGGATGGCGCCTTTGCTTTCTGCATCATAATTCAAAATGCTTTCGCCGAAACTCGGTGCTTCACTTAAACGGACATTTCTGCTGATAATTGTTTCAAAAACCATTTCCGGGAAATGCAGGTGAACTTCTTCTACTACCTGATTGGACAATCTTAAACGGGAATCAAACATGGTGAGCAGCAAACCTTCAATATCCAAATCTTTGTTATGAATATTCTGAACGTTTTTTATGGTATTAAGTAATTTACCCAAACCTTCCAGCGCAAAGTATTCGCACTGAATGGGGATAATCACCGAATCTGCCGCTGTGAGAGCATTTACAGTAATCAATCCTAAACTTGGTGCGCAGTCGATAATAATATAATCATAATTCGCTTTGATCGACTGTAATGCTTTTTTGAGCATATACTCCCGGTTTTCACGGTCGACCAACTCAATCTCAGCAGCCACCAAATCAATATGCGACGGAATAATATCCAAATTGGGAGAAGCTGTTTTCTGAATGCATTTTTCAACTTCTACGCTGTGTTCCAACAGGTGATAGGTAGAAAAAGTTGCATCTTCAATCCCTAATCCTGAAGTTGCATTTGCTTGAGGATCTGCATCGATAATCAGAATTTTCTTTTCCAAAACTCCCAGTGCTGCAGCGAGATTTACCGCAGTCGTGGTTTTACCTACGCCGCCTTTTTGATTAGCGATCCCTATGATTTTAGCCATTATATAAAAATTTAATGTCCAAAAATACACTTTTTTCTGATTTTTAAATGATTCCCAAACCCCTGAATAAAGTTAAAGTATTATAAATTAATGGTTTAGCCCTAAATAAAATTATCCACAAAACAAGGTATTTTGTGGATAAGTCAGATCTTTTTTTCGGTAACTGCCTGTTTATTCGAACTGCATAGAGATTGGGAACTTGAAATAACTTCTCACATTCTCGCCATTTAACTTTGCAGGCACCCATTTTCCTTTCACGGATTTAATGGTTTTTATTGCTTCGCGGTTGAAATCCGCGTTGGGTCCGGTCGCTTTCACTTCGCTGATAGAACCGTCTTTTTCAACAATGAAAACGATGGTTGTTTTTAAAACTTCACCAGTTCCGTCGATCGCAGAACCGTCAAACTGGTTCACCACTTTATTTCTGAAGACATTGATTCCACCCATAAAATTGGCTTCCACATCAACCGTTGTTTTTGGTGAATTATCGACCGGTTTTGGAATACCGGTTTCCGGATTTTTCACCGGAACATCCTGAACTGCAGGCGGTGTATAAGTAGTGACAGGCGGATCACCAATAATGTCCTGAGTGCCCGGCACGGCATTGATATAGTCTGATTGCTTAGGCATTACTTTCTCCACCGGCGGATTTTTTGCCGGAGTCGGAACTTTCGAATCTAACGTATTCACCGGAGTTTGAACCGGAGGAGTTGTGTGTACAGGTTCAGGAGGTTTTTCTGCTCTTTCCACCTCTCTCATGATATAAGGTGGCGGGATTTCATCAGTGATTATTTTCCCTGTTGATTTAAAAGCATTGACCACTAAAGGGGAGATCGCCATCATCGCAAAAACGCCTATTCCGATCAACATCGATTTTGTTAAAATATGATCTGCTTCATTTCTTAAAACATAAGCGCCATAGTTCTTGTTTCGGTGTTCGAAAAGAATTTCATCCAGTTGAAACTCTTTGTTTTGGAGTAAATTTCTCATCACAATATTATTTTAATGGGTTAAAGGTAAAAATCAACTGATGATTATTAGTTTAATATATTATCGTATTCAATGATTAGTTTTTATCAAAATACAAGCCAATTTTTTAACAATAAATAAAAGAAACCATTCAAAACATAACAGATGTATAATTTTAACCCACCAACAGCAAAACCACCCTTTGCAGAGTGGTTTTTACTTTATATTTTTCAGAAATTTCTTTAATGCCCTTAAAATAATTCTTTCCGGATAATATTCTGACTTCTTTCAGGACCGACTGAAACAAGATAAACATTGATTCCCAAATAGTTTTCAATGAATTTAATATACTTTTTGGCATTTTCCGGCAGCTCATCGTAACTGCGGACTTTGGTAATATCTTCGTCCCAACCCTCCAGTTCTTCGTACATCGGTTCATAATTGTACAGCTTCGTGGTGGAAGAAGTAAAATAATCGATGATTTTTCCGTCTTCGGTTTTGTACTTCGTTGCAATTTTTATTGGTGAAATCCCGGAAAGAACATCCAGTTTGGTAATCACCAGATTATTGATCCCATTAATCATGGTGGCGTGTTTCAGTGAAACCAGATCGAGCCAGCCCGTTCTTCTCGGTCTTCCTGTGGTCGCCCCAAATTCGAAACCAATCTGTCTGATTTTTTTACCCAATTCATTATCAAGTTCCGTTGGGAAAGGTCCTTCGCCAACTCTTGTGGTATACGCCTTTGCTACTCCGATTAAATTCTGAAGACTTGTTGGCGGCACTCCTGCGCCTGAACAGACTCCTCCCGTTGTTGGCGATGAAGAGGTGACGTACGGATACGTTCCGAAATCAATATCCAACATTGCAGCCTGTGCACCTTCGAACAGAATATTCTTTCCGTCGTGGATCGCCTGATTTAATTCAACTTCGGTATCAACGATTCGGTGTTTCAGCTTTTCTCCCAATTCTAAAAACTCATTATAGATTTCTTCAAATTCTAAAGTTGGTTTTTCAAAATATTTCTCGAAAAGCGAGTTTTTAATTTTTAAATTTTTTCTGATCTTCTCCGCCAGAACTTCAGGATTCAAAAGATCAATCATCCGGATGCCCACTCTTGCAATTTTATCCTCATAACAGGGGCCGATTCCTTTCTTGGTCGTACCGATGTACGTTCCGCCTGTTTCCTCTTCACGGTACGTATCGAGCAAAATATGATATGGCATGATCACATGCGCTCTTCTGCTGATAAAAACGTGATCGGTACGCATGCCTTTTTCTTCGATCTGAGCGATTTCACTCAAAAATGCTTTCGGGTTGACCACGACTCCGTTGGCAATAATACATTTTCCTTTGCACTGCAAAACTCCCGATGGAAGCAGGTGCAGAACAAATTTTTCTTCGCCCGCATATACGGTGTGTCCGGCATTGTCTCCTCCCTGAAAACGCACTACATAGTCCGATTTTGCTGATAAAACGTCTGTGATTTTTCCTTTGCCTTCGTCGCCATACTGAAGACCAACTACAACGTAAGTTGCCATATTTTACTTTTTATTTAGATTTCTACAAAAATAGTTTTTATAATAATCTTGAACAAAATTTAGACATGAAATATTCACCGCCTTTATAGATGCTCTGGATTTACACCATTCTCTTTCAAATTATTTCCTTAAATTTGCACTTTAGAAAAAACATATGAATATAGTTAAAATTCACGATAAAGAATTCGTCCCCTACTTAAAAAACGACGAAATTCAGTCCATCATTAAAGAACTTGCCCTAAAAGTATATGAAGATTACAAAGATGAAGTCCCGGTTTTTATAGGGGTTCTCAACGGAGTAATTATGTTTTTTTCTGATTTCCTGAAACATTATCCGGGAGAGTGCGAGATCGCTTTTATTCAGATGAGCTCTTATTCCGGCGGATTACAGTCGACAGGAATTGTCTATAAGAAAATGGACCTGACTAAGGAAGTAGAAGGCCGCCACATCATCCTGATGGAAGACATCATCGATACAGGAAACACCATTGAAAGCCTGTTTGAATACTTTAAAAACACCCAGCGTCCGAAATCTTTAAGAGTAGCCTCTTTATTATTAAAGCCGGATGTTTACAAAAAAGAATTCAAAATCGATTATGTCGCCAAAGAAATCCCGAATAAGTTTGTCTTAGGTTACGGACTTGATTATGATGAATTAGGAAGAAATCTTCCGGATTTATACCAATTGTCTGAAGGAAGAATAAATCACTAAAAAAATAAATCTGATAAGTAATATGATAAATATCGTTCTATTCGGTCCTCCAGGAAGCGGAAAAGGTACGCAGGCGCAGAATTTGATTGAGAAATTCAATTTAAAACAAATTTCTACCGGCGACTTATTCCGCTACAATATGAAAAACAACACCGAATTGGGTGAATTGGCAAAATCATATATCGACAGAGGCGAATTGGTTCCGGACCAAGTGACCATCGATATGCTGACCGATGAATTGAAAAAACCATGTGACGCACAGGGATTTATTTTCGACGGTTTCCCAAGAACAGCCACCCAAACAGAAGCTTTGGAAAAAATTGTTAAAGAAATTCTAAACAGCGATATCAATATCTGTCTTTCTTTAATTGTAGAGGATAAAGTTTTGGTTGAACGGCTTCTGAAAAGAGGGGAAACCAGTGGAAGAACAGATGATTCCAATCAGGAAATCATCAGCAACAGAATTAAAGAATATTACGCAAAAACTGCAGAAGTTGCCGAATTGTACAAACAACAGGGAAAATATGTAGAAGTAAACGGAGTTGGAGCCATCGATGAAATCTCTGAAAAGCTTTTTGCGGAAGTAGAAAAAATAAAATAAAAAACCGTTATTGCGAGTGCAGTAAAGCAATCTGTTGAATTGGATTGCTTTGTCGTTTTCTCTTGTAATGACTAAGAAACCAATTATGTCAAATTTCGTAGATTACGTAAAAATCCATTGTACAAGTGGTCATGGCGGTGCAGGATCTGCACACCTTAACCGTGAAAAATATGTTCCCAAAGGGGGTCCCGATGGTGGCGACGGTGGCCGTGGAGGTCACGTAATTTTAAGAGGAGATTCACATGAATGGACTTTGCTTCCTTTGCGTTACACGCGCCATATCAAGGCAGAACGCGGTAAAAACGGGAGCAAAAACCAGTTAACCGGCGCTTACGGTGAAGATGTTTACATCGATGTTCCGCTGGGAACCATTGCAAAAAATGAAGAGGGAGAAATCGTTGCTGAAATTTTAGAACACGGCCAGGAAATCATCATTAAACATGGTGGAAAAGGCGGTAAAGGCAATGAGCATTTTAAATCTTCGACCAATCAAACGCCAAGATATGCGCAACCAGGACTTCCCGGTGAAGAAGGGTATATTACTTTTGAATTAAAACTACTTGCCGATGTAGGTCTGGTAGGTTTTCCCAATGCCGGAAAATCGACTTTACTGGCCGCCGTTTCTGCAGCTAAACCGAAAATTGCGAACTACGCTTTTACGACCTTAACGCCCAATTTAGGTATTGTAGATTACCGGAATTACAAATCATTCGTGATGGCAGATATTCCCGGCATCATCGAAGGCGCAGCAGAAGGAAAAGGGCTGGGGCACCGGTTCTTGAGACATATTGAAAGAAACTCCATTCTTCTGTTCTTAATTCCTGCCGATTCCGAAAGTCATTTTCAGGAGTTTAAAATTTTAGAAAACGAATTAAAGGAATACAATCCGGAACTTTTGGATAAAGATTATATTATTTCGATCTCTAAGGCAGATTTATTAGATGATGAACTGAAAGCGGAAATCTCGAAAGAATTCCCGGAAAACAAACAGCCTATCTTCTTTTCAGCCGTTACCCAGGAAGGTTTAATGGAGTTAAAAGATGCCATTTGGAAACAGTTACACGGATAATTAATAATTTTTTTTCACACAGTAGGTTTGGATTTTCCAGACCTATTTTTTTTGGAACAATAGTTGAAACCCTCTATTTAAAATAAACGTATGAAATACCTTTTCTCTTTATTAGTATTAACCCTCCTGCTCAACTGTTCCACCAACAGAGGTCCGGCGGAGTATGCAACCATTCAGTATGAGGCCGGTGCCTGTTTTGGTTTCTGCCCCATTTTTAAAATGACGATTAATAAAGACCGCACCACAGTTTTCGAAGCAGAACGTTTTAATTTTTCACGGGATACGCAGTCTCAGGAAAGTGAAGGAACTTTTAAAGGGAAGATCGATCAGCAGAAATACGATGAATTAACCGCTTTATTAAATGCTTTGCAACTTAAAAATTTAAAAGAGGATTACGGAAATAAAAATGTGACCGATTTACCAACCTCGTATTTAACCATCAGTTATCAGGACGGAAGCTTCAAAAAAATTCAGGATTACGGAAAACACGGAACGCCGGAACTGGTAAAACTATATCAATTTTTTGAAGAATTAAAGACGAATCAAACCTGGACAAAAATTAAATAAACCACCCTAAGGAAAAATTTGTTTAAATCTTATCATTTGAAATTCTGCAAAACTGTTGAAATAAAATTGAGAATTCGTGCTTAAAAAAAAGGGCAGTCACCTCCCCGGTGAACTAATTAAAGGCAACAGTTCCACCTCTGAATAAAACTTTGTGCCTTTTGCGGTAAAAAAACTTAAACCGTTATTAAAAATGATCTGTTAAAAATAAAAAAACTATCTTTGCATCACTAAATTCCTTCTTTGGAAGGATTTTTTATGGACGTAGTCATTCTAGATGAATCCGCTTTCCTGCGGAACTGAAAACCCAAAAAGTTTTTTTACTTCATTTTTCTTCGTTACATATACTATAGAATGACACGAGTTTCATTTTAATTAAAAAATATTTCATTTGAATTTTACCGACTTAAACTTAATTGATCCTATCGCAAAAGCGCTTAAGGAAGAGGGTTACACCCAACCAACACCTATTCAGCAAAAATCGATTCCCCACATTTTACAAGGCAGAGATTTACTGGGAACCGCACAGACCGGAACCGGAAAAACAGCAGCATTTGCCATTCCGATCCTCCAGAATTTAGCCACCAAAAACGTTAAAAGCAATCACGTCAAAGTTTTGATCCTAACCCCAACCCGGGAATTAGCCATTCAGATTGATGAGAGTTTTAAATCGTACGGAAGACATTTGAGACTGAGAAATCTCGTGGTTTTCGGTGGTGTAAAACAGGCCGCACAGGAAAATGCCCTGAAAAGAGGCGTTGATATTTTAGTAGCCACACCAGGAAGGTTACTGGATTTTATTTCACAGGGAATTATTTCACTGAAGCATCTGGAAGTCTTCGTTTTAGACGAGGCAGACAGAATGCTCGATATGGGATTTGTGCACGATGTGAAGAGAATCATCAAATTACTTCCCCCAAAAAGACAAACCCTTTTCTTCTCGGCCACGTTCCCGGAAGAAATTAATAAACTGGCGAGTTCCATGCTTACCAATCCTGTAAAAGTGGAAGTAGCACCCGTTTCTGCAACCGCAGATACCATTCAGCAGAAAGTATATTTTGTAGATAAAGACAACAAACTCGATTTGTTAACCCACATTTTACAAAATGACATCCGCGAATCTGTTTTGGTATTTTCAAGAACAAAACACGGCGCTGATAAAATCGCAAGAAAGTTGCAAAGTCATAAAATTTCCGCAGAAGCCATTCACGGAAACAAGTCCCAAAATGCAAGACAGAATGCACTTTCCAACTTCAAGTCCGGAAAAACAAGAATCCTGGTGGCAACAGATATTGCAGCCAGAGGAATCGATATCGATGAACTGAAATATGTCGTTAACTTCGAATTGTCCGACGTTTCTGAAACCTATGTTCACCGTATCGGAAGAACCGGAAGAGCCGGTGCAGAAGGAAGTTCGATTTCTTTTGTTGATGGGTTGGATCTTGTCAATTTAAAGAATACAGAGAAACTGATCGGTAAGAAAATTCCGGTTGAGAAGGAGCATCCTTTCCATACTGAGAATTTGGTTGCTGAGAAAAGAGATTCGAACAATAAGCCTTTCCGCCCAAGACCACCCCAAGGAAATTCTGCGAGCGGTCACAGTAAAAAGCCGAATAATAAAAGTAATTTCACGAGAAATAGATAGTTTTTTTCATCCCGTTTTAATAATGGGACTGAACAAAACGAAAAGACCGCAATTGATACTTGCGGTCTTTTTTATTTGGGCTTCTTTTCAGGATTTTGTGGGGTATTAAAAACCGAATAAACAACAACTTTTTGTTCTTCAATTTCAAAAATAATCAGATATGGGAACTTTCGAATGTAGGCTTCACGATAACTTTTATACTTAACTTCGAAGTGTTTGGGGCTTTCACAAATTCTTTCAAAATATTGATCCAGTTCTTTCAAAAATTTCTCGCCTAATCCAAACTGTTTACTTTCGTAATACAAATAAGCATCAATAATCTCTAAATCTGCTTCTTCTACAATTTCCAGTTCGTAAATCATTTTACGGCTGCTCTTGCTTTGGTTTTTACTTCTTCCCAGGTATAGGATTTTGATTCCCCTTTTAAATGTCTTTCTTTCCTGTTGTCCAATTCTTCATAAAAAGAGTCGGGATTCATTGGCGCTGTTTCTTGCTCAGTTAAGATGATTGCATTGATAATCCTTAAAATTCTTTCATCGGCATGATCAATAAATTCATGAATTTTTTTTCTAATATCCAATGTAGTTTCCATTTCTCTGGTGTATTTATACTTTCAAATGTACTAAAATTTATCTTATCCGATGGAACTGGTTGACTGTATTTTGCGCAATTTACCTATAAAACATTCTTAACGCATTTTCCGTCGTAATCCTATTAATTTCAGAAAAATCTTTGCCGTAAATATTCACCAGTCTTCCGACAACGAGATCCAGATACGAAATTTCATTCCTTTTGCCACGGTGCGGAACCGGCGCCAGATAAGGCGAATCGGTTTCCAGGACTATTTTATCTAAAGGAATCTGATCTAAAAACTGATCGATCTTTCCGTTTTTAAAGGTGGCTACTCCACCGATTCCCAAAATAAACTGAAAATCAACTGCCCGTTTTGCCTGATCCAGATCGCCAGAAAACTACATAGTCACAAAATTTCCGCAGAAGCCATTCACGGAAACAAGTCCCAAAATGCAAGACAGAATGCACTTTCCAACTTCAAGTCCGGAAAAACCAGGATCCTGGTGGTAAAAAGCCGAATAATAAAAGTAATTTTTCGAGAGGAAAATAGCTTTTCGCTAAAAAAAACATATGCCACGAACCCGCGAATTAATTATTTGTGAATTCGTGGCATTTTTTATAGATTTCGTTTGTTAAAAACGGGATTTGCATACATTTCCAAAAACGCTTGCTTCATACAATGATTATTTTTAACAATGCTTAAATTCATTCTTTTGATAAAGAATTGCTTTTCCTTTTCAGTATAATATTTCGAATATAGGGTGCTGTTTTTCAGTACATCTGCAGCAATATAATTACTTGGCCAAAGGTGGTAACCCTCTATAATTTTTTGGGTTAAAACCTCTGCCAACTGCTGTATTTGCTTATTAGAATTGGAAACCGCGTTTTCAATATCCATATAAATCTCATCTTCTATCTTGCCAAAATGCAGGTGAATTCTTTTCTTTTGGCCAGAGACGCCCGTCATAATATTGAGAAAATCTTCGTTTTTGTGCTTTTTCTGATTCAGTTGATCTGCGCACATTTTTTCAACTTTCAATTTGTCTGTCGGGTCTAACTCATACGAAATAGAAACAGGTACTACTTTTAATTTTTTAAAATAGGAACAAGGTTTACTTTGCGCATCAAACATCGAAATCATTTTCAAAACACCAACCTGGGTGAAATCATTACCGTCTTTAGCACGACCTTCCCGCTGCGCAATCCAAACCGAGCGATGTTCACTGGTTAATAATCGGAAAATATATTCAGATAAAAGTTTGCTATTTTCTAAAAGTTCCCTTGGCGCTGCACTCCGTTTTACAAAAAAATTACGGTTTAGTTTTGCCAAAATAAGGTACAAATCTCTTTGCACCAAATTATCTCCAATGACCGATGCTGTAAGGTTTAAACCTTTCTCTAACAAAGCAAAATTTAACAAACAGGTGTCTAAAAGAATATCCCGGTGATTGGAAATAAAAAGATACGATTCATTTTTATTCAAATTTTCTGCTCCGGAAATCGTAAATCCGTCAGAACTTGCTTTCAAAACATTCTTGATGCTTGGGTAAATAATGGCTTTCTGAAAATCTTCGATCGAATGAATATCGCCAACAATCTGCTGTATTTCTTCATCTGAAATATTGGGAAGACTATAATGCAGAAGAAGTTTCATCATAGGATGGCGCATTATAAAGCGTATTGCAGGATTCACTTCTTCGGGATGATAAAATCTTATGCTGTCGAATTTCTCTTTCATGATCTTTCTTTACCTATTAAAAATCCGGTTTGCGTTATCTGTAGTAATTCGGTCGATCTCCGAAAAATCTTTGTTATAAATATTGACCAGTTTTCCCACGACCAGATCCAGATAAGAACTTTCATTCCTTTTGCCACGGTGCGGAACCGGCGCCAGATAAGGCGAATCGGTTTCCAGGACTATTTTATCTAAAGGAATCTGATCTAAAAACTGATCGATTTTTCCGTTTTTAAAGGTGACTACTCCACCGATTCCTAAAATGAAATTCAAATCCATGGCTCTTTTTGCCTGATCCAGATCTCCGGAAAAACAGTGGAAAATACCGCGTAATTTGGGATGTTTTTTGCGGTCTAAAACTTCAAATGTCTCGTCGAAACTTTCTCTGGTGTGAATCACAATCGGCAGATCTCTTTCAACCGCCCAGTCGATCTGCTGTTCGAATGCTTTCACCTGAATTTCCAAAGTCGTTTTATCCCAATACAGATCAATACCAATCTCTCCGATCGCGGCAAACGGCCTTTTATTTAAATATTCTTCAACCAGTTTCAGTTCCTGTAGCCAGGATTCCTGCTTTACATAACATGGATGCAATCCCATCATTGAAATGATCTGATCTGGATATTCACTTTCCAAGGCGAGCATCTTTTCATGCGTTTCAGAATTGATGGCGGGCAGATAGAATTTGGAAACTCCTTTTGCAAGAGCTCTGTCGATCATTTCTTTTCGGTCGTTATCGAATTCTTCGGAATATAAATGGGTGTGGGTATCGATCATTGGGGTCTGAGTTACATGTTTCGGGTTAAAAACAGAAAAATATTAATTTTTTAAATGAAAATTTGAACCATTAAGAAAGAGGAAGGAATTAAGATCATTAAGTTTAAAAATGTTTCGGATTTAATTAGAGCCTTTTTAAATTTCATTCAAACTGATTCTTTACTAGTTTAGGCAATTTTTTTTAACCACAAAAGTCACAAAAGAAGAATACCGAAATCTGAAAATCTTTGTGAACTTTTATTCATCCTCTATTTCCTTTAAACTTTTGTGACTTTTGTGGTTTTGTCTCTTTGGTTTTTTATTTTACATCTATTACGGTTTTCAAAATATTTTATGTTTCACTTTCGCCTGCTGTATTGAAATCCTTGCTTTCAGCTTTTCTAAAAACTCCTGGTATTTCGGATTTTTTTCATCAGAGGTTTTATGGTCTAAGGATTTGGCGATTTTTAAATTCTCCTCGATGAAATCCATGGTCTCATCAGAAAAATAAGCATTCCCGAATTTCTCCCAGATATACCTGACCGCCTGATTATTGGGATGAATTAAATCTTCTTTGTAAAAACGGTAATCGCGCAAATCGTCCATTAAAATTTCATAAACCGGCAGGTAATGGCAGTTTTCAAATTGTGGCAACATCTCGTGAATGGCGGTAATCAATTTCGATTTGCTCAGATTATTTTCCACCATTCCGTCTTTGGTGTGACGGACGGGCGAAACCGTAAATAAAATCTGAACGTTTGGTTTCGCAATATCTTTAAGATTAACGATGGTTTCATACATCGCATCCGTCAGTTCAAGATTCGTCAGCAGTCTTTTTTCAAAATACTTTGCCGGAATTTTATGACAGTTCGCCACGGGTTTTTTCTTCGGCAAAAATTCATAAATAAAGGAAGTTCCGTACGTAATTAAAATCCAGTTCGTATTTTGTAAAAACCGGTTGCCGGTCTCGATTTGCGAATTTATTTTTTCTAAAGTCTGGTGAAGAAACCGGGAATTAAAGGAGCTGTGATGGTCCAGTGAAATCACTTCTTCATTGAAACTGATCAGATCAGACTCTTCATACCATCGGGCATCGTGTAATTTTTTGACCGCATGATTAATGGAGAACGGGTTAAAAATGGTCCCGAAAGGATTATTAAAAGTTTGTAACTGTCCGCTCTGAAGCAGATCACTCATTTCAGTGGCAAAGCAGGAACCGATGGAAAAGATCTGGTCTTCAACTTCAATTTTAATCTCGGAATTTGGAATTTCTACTTCTGTTCTAAATTTCATTGGTTAATGGGATGATGTGGTGATTTGATGATTTGATGATGGGGTGATGTGATATTAAGGTGATGGGATGATATGATTTTCAAAGATTTTTTTACCGCAAAAGTCACAAAAGTTTTATTTTAACAGCAAGTCAAAAGTCTGCAAAATGCATACGGTATATAAAGGTTAACTTTTAATCTAAAAGATATGCACTCCACTCACCTGTTTATTTAAAACAAAATAACCGCAAAATTTGAGGTGATATTTTACTTCTTTTTTTCCTGTCTATAATAACCATTTTAATATACCGTCCAAAAAGAAATCTTAATTTCCCTTCATCCCTTAATGTTAAAAATAAACGGTCTGTTTTATTTAATAATCATTTAAGCAATTCCTTTTCACGTTCCAGTAAGGTTTTTAAAAATAATTTCCGAAGAAACCTTAATTCCCCTTCATCCCTTAATGGTTAAAAAAAGACAAAAATTAAAGTTCTGAAACCCCCTCTGCGTTAAAATATTCACCTGAACAGATTCCCAGCAAAAGCCAGCTGCTTTCATTTCTTTGATTTAAATAATGCGCTAAGATTCTCTTCTCAATAAATAGTTCGCCAGCTCAATAAACGGTTTTTTCTTTTCGTCGGAAACACTTATTTTATTCAGATACTGCTGTGCCAGCTCATTGTGTTCCTGGATCAGATGCAGGGTCTTCTCATCCACTTTGGTACGGCGGAAAATCTTTTCTACACTATAGACTTTATCCACATTATCGGTTTTTTTGGAATACCAGAATTCGAGTTCTTTTCGTTCTTCCTCGGTGGCATGTTCTTTCGCTAAAAGATACAGTACCGTTTTTTTATTTTCATAGATATCGCCGGCGTGTTTCTTACCAAACTGTTCCTGGTTTCCGAAAACATCCAGATAATCATCCATAATCTGGAAAGCGATTCCCACGTGTTTCCCGAAATTGAATATCGCTTTGGCATCTTTAAAATCTGCCCCGGCGATTAAGGCACCGATCTCAAACGATGACGCACTCAACACCCCCGTTTTATAGGTAATCATTCTGATATAATCATTGAAAGTCACTTCTTCCTGAGTTTCAAAATTGATATCATACTGCTGGCCTTCGCACAACAGTAAGCCGGTATGAATGAAAACGCGCACACACGCTTTGTATAAGTTGGGTTCTAAATTTTCAAAAAACTTAAGGGCTTTGAACATCAGGGCATCTCCGGAAAGAATTCCCGTATTGATTCCGTGCAGGGTATGAATGGTGGCCTTTCCCCGTCGCAGAGGAGCTTCATCCATAATATCATCATGAATCAGCGTGAAATTGTGAAAGAATTCGATGGCCAAAGCGGGTTTAAGGGCTTTCTTTAAATCACCGTCAAACATTTCACACGCCATCAAAACCATCATGGGGCGAAGTCTTTTTCCGCCGTGCGAGATAATATAATTCATGGGAGCATAAAGTTCCTCAGGTTTATCCTTGAAGACATATTTCGTGATTGCACTGGCAACCATCCCCTGATACTCATCTAAAAACTGCATAAATTTCTTGTTTGCGCAAAAATACAATTTAAAAAAGTTTTGACCTTCAAAATCAACCACAAAAATTGACCATCCTGAATGAAAGGTAACATTAGGGCTGACTGCGTAAAAACCGAAGAACTTCTGAGAGCCCAGTTTAAATGCAATAAAACAGTTAAGCCACGAAGCCACCAAACGAATTCAAAAAGAGAACACCATAGAGCAAACAAGGCAACATTTTAGGACAGGTTCTTATTTAATCTTTTGATAGACTTAAAAAAATACCGCTTTTGTACCTTTTATGGTTTTCAAAACAAATGTAAACAGGCTCTAAAATTCGCTCTGTTTTATTAAAAAAACTGCGGTCTGAAAATTTCTCAGAGCGGCTTTCAGTTACAGATGACCTCATTCGCCTCCTTTTCCCACACTGGTCCGAGCGTCTCGCTCGTACCCATAATAATTATAAATTTACATCAATTTCTAAAATTTTTTGTTAATCATCACAATAGTTTCTTGCACTGCGGTATTGGATTGCAAATCCGCGCCAGAGTGCATTTGATTTTTCAACAAAACCTGAATTTAAAACGACTTAGGAGATTTTTGCGTTAAGAAAAATGAAAATTTCTTCCCCTCCAAATCCATCAACTATCAATGCCTAAAAATCCCCTTTGTCCGAAGCACGGCAATAATCTCGTTTCTCAACGATACTCTCTTCCCGTGCAAGTTTGGGGATTTTCTTGGAAGAAATCTTCATTTTTTAGCAAAAAGATCCAGTCTTGACCTTTTTGTTACTTTTTGTGTCAAGACAAAAAGTAAAAGAATAAATCCCACACTGGTCCGAGCGTCTCGCTCGTACCCATAATAATTATAAATTCACATCAATTTCTAAAATCTTTTGATAATCATCACATAGTTTCTTGCACTGCGGTATCGGATTGCAAATCCGCGCCAGAGTGCATTTGATTTTTCAACAAAACCTGAATTTAAAATGACATAGGAGATTTTTGCGTTAAGAAAAACCTCGAAGAGGTTAGCCGATTCCATTAAAAAATAAAAAAAGTGGAGGCAAATGAAGATTTCTTCCCATCCAGTTTTCAAACGAGCATACCACCTAAAAATCCCCACTGTTCGAGGGCGGCAAAAACTTTTAATCGATAACAAATCTTGTTTCCGCCCGAGTCTCGTCTTAGGGACGAGATAAATTTTGGGGATTTTCTAAGAAGAAATCTTCATATTGTAGCAAACCGACTAAGGAGGTTCGCCGATTCCATTAAAAACAATAGAAATCGGTGAGGCAAAAAGATCCAGTTTTGACTTTTTTGTTACTTTTTGTGTCAAGACAAAAATTAAAAGAATAAAGAAAAACAAACTCATTTGCCCCAACCCTTACTTCGGCTTCGCTCAGCATAAAAAAGGGAGTGCATTTGATTTTTCAACAAAACCTGAATTTAAAACGACTTAGGAGATTTTTGCATTAAGAAAAACCTCGAAGAGGTTCGCTGATTCCATTAAAAAATAAAAAAAGAGGAGGCAAATGAAGATTTCTTCCCATCCAAATCTTTAAACGAGCATACCGCCTAAAAATCCCCACTGTTCGAGGGCGGCAAAAACTTTTAATCGATAACAAATCTTGTTTCCGCCCGAGTCTCGTCTTAGGGACGAGATAAATTTTGGGGATTTTCTAAGAAGAAATCTTCATTTTTTAGCAAACCGACGAAGGAGGTTCGCCGATTCCATTAAAAACAATAGAAATCGGTGAGGCAAAAAGATCCAGTCTTGACTTTTTTGTTACTTTTTGTGTCAAGACAAAAAGTAAAGAATAAAGAAAATCAAACTCATTTGCCCCAACCCTTACTTCGGCTTCGCTCAGCATAAAAAAGGGAGTGCATTTGATTTTTCAACTAAACCTGAATCGAAAAAAAAGTTTAAAAAGAGAACGCCAATAGAGCAAACAAGGCAACATTTTACGACAGGTTCTTATTTAATCTTTTGAAAGACTTAAAAAAATACCGCTTTTGCACCTTTTGTGGTTTTCAAAACAAATGTAAACAGGCTCTAAAATCCACTCTGTTTTATTAAAAAAACTGCGGTCTGAAAATTTATCAGAGCGGCTTTCAGCTATAGATGACCTTATTCGTCTCCCTTTTCCGCAACGCGGCCCCGTCATTTACAGCTTGCCGAAGAAGTGATGCTCGGTCTGATAATAATGTTCCACATCTGACAAAGCATCCGCATTCTTCAGCAGGATTTCGAAATGATGCAGAAACTCCTCCAGCGAACTGTAAAGCACCTTACTGAGAGGCGATGTAAAATAGATTTCGCCCAAAACCAGTCCATCCTCTTTTGCGGCGGCATACCAATCCAGAATGGCGCCTCCGCCATTTTCAAGATAGTTGGAAACCTCATTCATGATATGATCAAGGTGAGCCTGCACCTCTTCAGAATCGGGGGAAAGAATCAGTTCATCATCATTTTCATCATCGGTGATCCTTTGCTTCCTGACTTTGTTGGCGTATCTTTTCAGCGGGTCGACCAGCAGTACCTCCAGTTCCTGCGCCACCCCTTTAACCATGGAATAGGCTTCATAAGTCTGTTTCATGGCATTCGCTTTCTCCCGGTCATGATAACCATCCGTAACCTGCTGCACAAGACGGTCAACGAGCAGTTGATTATAACGCAGGCCATAATAACCGTCATAAAAAGCCAAAATTTTCTGCACTTTTTGTCCGACTTCCAATACATTATCGAGTTTTTTCTTTTGTGGGACCGCAGCATTAAAGAAAATAGTAACGTCGATATCATAAAGGTCGATCAATTTTTCAAGCACATCAAAAGAAGGTTTGGTATGGCCGGCCTCCATCTGCGTCAGGGCACTGCGGCTGATTCCCAGCGACGCTGCAAACTCGTTCTGCGTCATGTCATGCTCTAAGCGGATGTGTTTGATCTTCTCGTTTGTTTCCATTTAAAAACTTTATTTTAATTTTTGTATCGATTTAAAAACAATTTACTATATTTGTACAGCTGTAAAGATACAGACTATTTTTTTTCACACAAAATATTTAACCTTAAAATAACAGACATGACCTAAAAAAAAGACGAACCGACCACCATTCCAGGTTCAACAATCAGCAAACTGCTCCGCTCCCCAATGGCAAAGGCGCGGCTAAACATTAATTTTTAAAACAAAAGAATATGATTAATTTTAAAGCCGTTGAACGGCGAAATCCGCTACTGCCGGATGATCCTAAAAAGTTCTACCCCCAGGTAAAAAGTACAGGGGTAGTCGACATCAGAATGATTTCTGAAGAACTCTCAGATGCCTCCACGCTAAACAGTGTAGACATCCGGGCCGTATTGTTCGGTCTTGAAAAATCCCTCCTCAAATACCTGCGGGAAGGATATATTGTTAAATTTGGAGACCTGGGAACTTTCCGTCCTTCATTGCGGGGCACCGGCGCTGAGACTGCCGATGAATTAACCGCTTCGAGTGTAAAGAAGATCCGGATTATTTTCTCCCCTTCTCCGATTCTTAAACATACCGTGGCGACTGCCGTGGTCAAAAAAATTCAGGCCTCCTAAAAACCCTGAACCGCTTTTGAAGCTCCCGGACTGCCATCCGGGAGTTTTTTGTGGCTATAAAGTTAAGCATTATTATCAAATTTCGTACTTACGGAATTTTTTTTTGCCCTGATGAATTTATTTTTTGGCCTAAAGGACTATTTTTTTCGTCCTGATGAAATTATTTTCCGGTCAAAATTCATCAAAATTAATTTCCCCAATCCCTGAAGAGTGTATTTTTGAAGAATTTTCCACCATTTTAGGATCGGAGAAAAAGAAAATTTCTCTTTTTGAGCAAATTTAAACAGCTCTTAATTCACCTTAATCCCTTAATGGTAAAAATAAAGAATGGCGACCATTACTGATTATTTACTTAAAAGAAGCCAGGTAAAAAGTAAAAAAAAGCAAAGGAATCAGTTTACTTAAAGGAATATTTTTTATCCTGATGAATCTATTATTTTTGTCTTAGAGTCTGTGATAAAATTCATCAAAATCAATTTCCCCAATCCCTAAAGGGTATAATTTTGATAAATTTAAGAAATGTTCCACCATTTTAGGGTCGGAGCAAAAGAAAATTTCTTTTTTTAAGCAAATTTAATATACCGTAAAAAAATCCTTGGAATTCTAAACATTCCGCCTGAACCTAACAGCTCCCAGAGGCCGAACCCGCAACCCGCACCTAGAACCTCGTACCCCGTAACTCTCTACCCCATAAAAAAAATCACTGCAAAACAGTATTTTCACCCGCCTTCCCACTTTACTGTATTATTTTTTCTCCAATGAACTATTCTCATAAAAAAAAGCTTTAAAAGCCGAAAATCATTAAATAACAATCCTTTTGAACGCAAAATATTCAAGAAAACAAACCAACACCCAGCGAAATTCGCACCTCACTACCCTGTGAAAGTACTTTATTTTTACTATTTTTGCGAACTTTAAGTATAACATGACAAAGATCAAAAATATTTTTCTGGCGGCCACGCTTATCGCTATGGCTTTTTCCTGTAAACCCAAAGAAAATATGGTTTATATGGAAAAACAAACGACAGAACTGGATCAGGAAGTGAAGCAGGCGGTGTTTGAAGGAAGCCATCTACAACCCGGAGATCTTTTGGATATCAAAGTGACCGCTTTTGACGACAATGCGGTTAGGCCGTTCAACATTAATACGATGAATCAGGCAGGTAACAGTAGTGAATTCTTACCCAACCAAACAGCGCAGACAGGGCCAGTTGGATATTTAGTGAGTAACGAAGGCTATATCGTCTTTCCTGTTTTGGGAAAAATAATGGTCCAGAATATGACCATGTCTCAGCTTAGGGAAAATCTTGAAACAAGACTTTTGGAATACCTAACCGATCCTTTGGTGTCCATCCGACAGTTGAACTTCAATATTACCGTTCTGGGCGAAGTAAAGAAACCCGGACAATATACCAGTCCCTCCGATAAAGTAACCCTTCTTCAGGCTTTGGGAATGGCGGGCGACATGACCGACAACGGCGACCGGACCCAGGTAAAACTCGTACGGCATGAAAATGGCATCGACCAAACCCATGTCATCGATTTCACCGATAAAAACATCACTTCTTCCCCTTATTATTATATGCAGCAGAATGATGTCTTATATGTGCAGCCAGATGAAAATAAGAAAATCATCGCAGGCACCAATCCAAACCGCGCGCTCACTTTTTCGATTATTGGAAGCGCAATTGCATTACTCTCAATCATTATCCGATTTAAATAAGTTATGAACGAATTCAATGAACAGGAGGATACCAATTCCTTTGATTTGCAGACAGAACTGAGTAAATATTTAAAAAAATGGCCTTGGTTCCTACTTTCAGTAATAGTTGCTTTTTTTCTTGCCTGGCTTTATCTTCGGTACACACCGAAACAATATTCTACTAACGCCTCCATCTTGGTCTCTACGTCAGATAAGAAAAACACGTCTGTCAGCATGGAGGATTTCGCCAACCTTTCTCTTGGGGGAGGTTTTGGTGGGAACAATCTACAGGATGAGATCGCGATCATGAAATCGAAACCACTTCTCTTCGATTTGGTTAAAAAACTGAATTTAGATGTTGTAATAGCCTCTGAAGGAAGAGTGGTTAGCAAAGCTATTTATGATGACACCCCTATTTTTGGCAATATTGATATTTTAAATTCAAAAAAATTTCAGTCACAATCCTTCTCTTTTTCTCCTGTTAATGCACAGCAATTTAAGCTAAAACAGGAAGATCATTTTGAAAAAACGTATAAGTATGGACAACAGATTCGACTGGATCATGCTGTGCTTACAATTTACCGTCAACCATTGGTAGCTTTTGAAAACCCATTAAAGATTATACTTATTCGGCCTGATGAAGTCGTAAATGATCTGGAACAAAATATAACCGCAAAAGAGGATTCAAAAAATAAATCCAGCATCATCACGCTCACTCGAGTAGGTAAAATTCCCCAAAAATCAGAAAACATTCTCAATGAACTGATCAGGCTCTATAATAAAGACGCTACTGACAATAAAAACTTAGAATCGCAGAATACCGCATCTTTTATTGACAGTCGATTAGATTTGATCACCAAAGAGTTGGGAAATATCGAAAATCAGAAAGCGACCTTTAAAAGAAACAACCAGATTACCGATTTGGTGACTCAGGCCCAATTGTCTGTACAGAATGCCAATGAAGCCACTAAAAAAATAATGGACGTGGGTACCCAGTTGGAAATGGTGAATTCGGTCTTAAGTTATGCTAACTCCGCGAATAACGAACAGTTGCTTCCCAGTAATTTAGGGATGCCTTCGGGCCTGGACAATGTGATCAACGAATACAATCAATTGGTGTTAACGCGCAATAAAACCTTACGGCAGGCGACGAATTCTAACCCCGCAGTGATTCAGTTCAACCGCGACATTTCCTCCATGCGCTCGGTCATTAAAGAAAACCTTCAAAAATCACGCATGTCCTTGCAGTCGAATATGGCGGCACTGCAACAAAAAGTGAACGAAAACAAATCCGCAGTGGCACAATTCCCCGAGCAGGAAAAGATTTTCAGAAACATCGACAGGCAACAGAATATTAAAGAAGCGCTCTATTTATTCCTGCTTCAAAAAAGAGAAGAAACCTCCATCTCATTAGCTGTAACCACGCCAAAAGCAAGGGTCGTAAATCCGGCCTACACTAATATAATGCCGGTCTCACCCAAAACGCAAATTTCATATTTAGCGGCATTCATTTTAGGTTTACTCGTACCAGCTGCGTTATTTTACCTCTACTCCTTTTTTGATACTAAAATTTCGAATAAAAGCGATATATCCCGTGTTTTGCCTAATGTCCCTTTATTGGCAGAAATTCCCACAGCAGATAAAGAGGCAGGTGATCTTGTGGTAAAAAATGATCTTTCAATTTATGCGGAAGCGTTCCGGATCCTGACCACGAATTTGAAATTCATGCTCACCAGGATCAAGGATAGGGCCCCCGTCATCCTGGTCACCTCCTCGGTAAAAGGAGAAGGGAAAACGACGGTTTCGATGAATTCCGCCTTAATTTTAAGTTCCAACAAAAAGGTGGTGCTCATTGGAGCCGACCTTCGGAATCCGCAGTTAAAGAGGTATATTCCGGCAGCGGTCCTGGGATTGTCCGATTATCTTTCAGATGGTAACATTTCCGTAAAGGACATTATCAATACCTCGGGACTCACCTCCAATTTAGATATCATTGATTCGGGTTCTATTCCGCCCAATCCTACGGACCTGTTGGAGGATGGCCGTTTAAAACTGCTGATCGATGAATTGGTGACCCGCTACGATTATGTGTTAATCGATTCCGCACCCATGATGATGGTGAGTGATTCTTTCCATATTTTATCGCTTGCAGATGTGTTGGTCTATGTGACCCGGGCGAAATACACCGAAAAACAGCTCCTCAATTATGTAAAAGTAGTGGAAGCAGATGAGAATGTTAAAAAAATAGGGATCGTTTTGAATGATGTTGATAAAGATGAACTTCGCTATGGCTATGGTGGAAAATATGGCTACGGCTATTATACAGACGGTAAGAAAACTTTCTGGAAGCGTTTACAGGACAGGTTTTAAATTACAGTTCATGTCTTGCCTCACAAATAAAGCAGTCCTGAAAAAAGAGACAGCCTCATTATAAAAAAACAGTTCATGTCCGATTTTTCAAATTTAACAGATAAAAAAGTACTCGTCACTGGCGGTGCCGGTTTTATTGGGTCCAACCTTTGTGAGGCTTTGCTTGAACATGGCTCGGTAGTGACCTGTCTGGATAATTTTGCCACGGGCAAACGCGAAAATATCGAACCATTTCTGTCAGACAGAAAATTTACTTTAATCGAAGGCGATATCAGGGACTTAGACACCTGTCATCAAGCCTGCGCCAGTCAGGATTTCGTCCTTCACCAGGCTGCCTTAGGGTCTGTGCCCCGTTCCATCAATGATCCCATCACCAGCAATGAAGTGAATGTAGGCGGTTTTCTGAAAATGTTGGTGGCGGCAAAAGATGCCGGTGTTCAGAGATTTGTCTATGCGGCAAGTTCTTCTACCTATGGAGATTCCACATCTTTACCGAAAGTGGAAGATGTCATCGGCAAACCTTTGTCTCCTTATGCCATCACCAAATATGTGGATGAGCTCTATGCCGACGTCTTTAAAAGAACCTACGATTTCGATACGATCGGCCTCCGTTATTTTAATGTCTTCGGCCGCCGGCAGGATCCCAACGGTGCATATGCCGCGGTGATCCCAAAATTCGTGATGCAGTTCATGGCGCACGAATCCCCAACCATTAACGGGGACGGTGAGTACTCAAGAGACTTTACCTATATTGACAATGTGGTTTTAATGAACCTTCTGGCGCTGACTTCTGAAAATCCCGAAGCGCAAAATCAGGTCTATAATACCGCTTTTGGCGAAAGAACGACTTTGAATGATCTGGTCAAATATCTTAAAGAGTATTTAGCGGAATTTGATCCCAAAATCGCGGATATTGAAGTGAAGTATGGCGACTACCGGAAAGGTGATGTCCCCCACTCTTTAGCCAGCATCGATAAAGCTAAAAACTTATTGAATTACAATCCTCAGTTTTCCATGAAAGACGGTCTGAAAGAAGCCGTGACCTGGTATTGGAATAATTTAAAACAACAGGATGAAGTATAAAGTGACCATTGTAGGCTTAGGATATGTCGGTTTGCCATTGGCAAGACTTTTCGCGACGAAATATCCGGTGGTTGGATTTGATATTAATCAAAACCGTGTCCAACAGATTAATGATGGGAAAGACAATACACTGGAGATTTCTGATCAACTTTTAAAATCGGTGCTGATAGCGGATAATCCTTCAAAAGAGGAAAAAGGCCTGTACTGTTCTTTTGACTTAAAAGATATTACAGATTCCAACATCTACATCATCACGGTACCAACACCAGTGGATAAAAACAACCGCCCAGATTTGACCCCTTTAATTAAAGCGAGTGAAACGGTAGGAAAAGTGATCAACAAAGGCGATATCGTGATTTATGAATCCACGGTGTACCCCGGCGCTACCGAAGAAGACTGTATTCCTGTAGTAGAAAAAGTTTCCGGTTTAAAATTCAATGTCGATTTCTTTGCCGGTTATTCACCGGAAAGAATTAATCCGGGGGATAAAGAACATACCGTAGAAAAAATCCTGAAAGTAACTTCGGGTTCTACGCCGGAAATTGGAGTGATCGTAAATGATATTTACAAATCAGTGATTACTGCGGGAACCCATTTAGCACCGACCATTAAAGTCGCTGAAGCGGCGAAAGTCATTGAAAACTCACAGCGCGATATCAATATTGCCTTTGTCAATGAATTGGCGAAAATTTTCAATTTAATGGAGATCAATACGCATGATGTCCTGGAAGCTGCGGGTACCAAATGGAATTTCCTTCCTTTTAAACCTGGATTGGTGGGTGGACACTGTATCGGTGTAGATCCTTACTATCTGGCCCAGAAAGCCCAGGAATATGGTTACCATCCGGAAATCATTTTAGCTGGAAGAAGGCTGAATGATTCCATGGGACAATACGTGGCCACGCGGGTGGTGAAGACCATGATTAAGAAAGAGATTTCTGTCAAAAATTCGAAAATCTTAATGCTCGGAATTACCTTCAAAGAAAACTGTCCGGACGTTCGGAATACGAAGATTGTGGATGTAATATTGGCTTTAGAAGATTATGGCGCAAGAGTCACAACGTATGATCCCTGGGCGAATGCGGCAGAGGTGAACCATGAGTATGGCATTGAAAGCACTTCTGAAATACCGGTGGAAAAGTTTGACGCCATTATTTTAGGGGTGGCGCATCAGGAATTTTTAGACCTTGATTTAGAGAAATTTAAAAAAGAACAGGCAATAGTTTACGATGTAAAAGGAATTTTAGAACATTATGATTCAAAATTATAACTTGAGTTTATATTTTGATTACACCAAGAACACCAGTAGCAATAATGAATGAAATGAAAATAACAATAGTAGGAACAGGGTATGTTGGACTGTCAAATGCAATCTTGCTGGCTCAGCATCATGAAGTGGTGGCCCTGGATATTGTACCTGAAAAAATCGCCCTGCTCAACAATAAAAAGTCGCCCATTGAAGATCATGAGATTACTGATTTTTTAAACAACCGGGATTTAAATTTCAGAGCAACTTTAGACAAAAAAGAGGCCTACCAGAATGCAGATTATGTGATTGTCGCAACGCCAACTGATTATGATTCTAAAACAAATTATTTTAATACCAACAGTGTAGAATCGGTCGTCCTTGAAGTTAAAGAATACAATCCTGATGCAGTGGTTATTATAAAATCTACCGTTCCCGTAGGTTTCACGGAGGGACTTAAAAACAAACTGGATTTTCAGAACATTATCTTTTCTCCGGAATTCTTAAGAGAAGGTAAAGCGCTGTATGACAACCTGCACCCTTCAAGAATCATTATTGGTGAACAAAGTAAAAGAGCGGAAGTTTTTGCAGAATTATTGAAACAGGGGGCGGTCAAAAAAAACATCTCAGTATTATTTACCAATCCTACTGAAGCAGAAGCGATTAAACTTTTTTCCAATACCTATTTGGCATTGCGCGTGGCTTATTTCAATGAGCTGGACAGTTACGCACAAATACATGAGTTAGACAGCCGGCAGATTATCGAAGGAGTAAGTCTTGATCCCCGCATTGGGTCCCATTATAACAATCCCTCATTCGGATACGGCGGCTATTGCTTGCCAAAAGACACCAAGCAGTTGCTGGCGAATTACGCAGCGGTGCCTAACAATATTATCCAGGCGATTGTAGATGCCAACCGAACCCGTAAGGATTTTATTGCGGATTCCGTATTGGCTAAAAATCCAAAAAAAGTAGGGGTCTACCGATTAATAATGAAGTCCGGATCTGACAATTATAGAGCGTCTGCGATGCAGGGCGTGATGAAAAGAATCAAAGCGAAAGGAATTGAAGTGGTGGTTTTCGAACCAGTTTTAGAAGAAGAAACCTTCTTCGGATCTACGGTAATTAAAGATTTCAATCAGTTCAAACAAGTATGTGATGTGATTATTTCGAACCGTATGGCAGAAGAATTAGCAGACGTAAAAGAAAAAGTGTACACAAGAGATTTATTTGGGAATGACTAAGAAAACGATGCAAACAATATTAGTAACAGGAGCTGCGGGCTTCATTGGCTTTTATACCGCTAAAAAATTAATCGACTTAGGCTATCAGGTGGTAGGATTAGATAACATCAACGATTATTATGATGTGAATCTAAAATACGACCGATTAAAAGAACTAGGTATAGATCGTGAAGAAGCAGAACAGGAAAACAATTTGGTTCAATCCTCAGTTTATCCATCTTTTCAGTTTATTCGTTTAAACTTAGAAGACCGCGAAAATTTACCTACATTATTCAACAACCAAAAGTTCTACAGTGTCATCAACTTAGCTGCTCAAGCAGGAGTTCGCTACAGTTTAGAGAATCCTATGGCCTATGTCGATAGTAATATTGTGGGGTTTCTTAATGTCTTAGAATGTTGCCGTCATCATCATATTAAACACTTGGTATATGCGTCAAGCTCCTCAGTATATGGAGCAAACGCAAAAGTGCCGTTTTCAGAAGATGATCAAGTTGATTACCCGGTAAGTTTATATGCTGCTACTAAAAAGAGCAATGAGCTCATGGCCCACTCGTACAGTTACTTGTATGAAATTCCTACGTCGGGTCTCCGTTTTTTTACGGTTTATGGTCCTTGGGGTCGACCCGATATGGCACCTATACTTTTTGCTAATGCTATTATAAAAGGTCACCCCATCAAGGTTTTCAATCACGGTGAAATGAGCAGAGACTTTACTTATATTGATGATATCGTTCAAGGAATTATACTCACTTTAAAAAAACCACCAACAAAGAAGGGAGATAATTCTTATTATCAGCTTTTTAATATTGGTAATGGCTCACCAGTTTCTTTAATGAAATTTATAGAAACCTTAGAAAAAGAATTAGGACAAGAGTCGAAAAAAGAAATGTTACCTATGCAATCTGGAGATGTACCACGAACGTGGGCAGATACATCACGATTAAAGATGTTAGGTTATCAAAATACCATACCGATTGAGACAGGCGTGAAAAGTTTTATCAATTGGTTTAAGGATTACTATTCCATAAGTTGATTTATTCACCAATAAATGTCGCGAGGTACAAAAACGTAAATATATACCGAGTATTTTGAAGTCAAAATATTAAAAAGTCTAATGAATCAGTCAGTGATAGTAAGTCATAATAATAATATCTAATATATTTTAACTCTACAAAAAATATTAAATTGGACTACTAAATACCTCCAATTCTAAGCAATAAAAACACTAATGTCAATTATAAATAAATCAATTTCCGGAATGTTTTGGTCACTTTTGCAAAGCGTGGGCGGAAGATTTATTTCTTTTGGGGTGATGCTATTATTAGCCAGACTTCTTACTCCGGAAAGCTTTGGGTTAATTTCGTTATTAACCATATTTATTCAGCTAAGTCAAGCTCTAATAGTTGCCGGTTTTAATCAAGCCCTAATTCAAAAAAAGGACACATCTGATGAAGATTTTTCTTCGGTATTTTGGTTGAATTTACTTTTAAGTAGCTTAATTTATGTCATTTTGTTCCTCGCGGCCCCGCTTATTTCGGAATTTTATCGCCAGCCCTTACTCACTAACCTTACACGTGTTTTATCTTTAGTCTTTATAATTAATTCTTTTTCTTATGTTCAGGAAACTCGTCTGGTTAAAAATTTTCTTTTTAAAAAAATAGCAATTATAAACATACCTTCACTAATAATAGGAGGAACTGTAAGTGTATTAATGGCGCTGAATGATTTTGGTGTGTGGAGTATTGTGGCAATGCAACTTGTATCAAGGAGTGTTTTTGTAGTCCAAATCTGGTTTATTTCAAAATGGAAACCCCTGATAGTATTCAATATTAATAAAATAAAGGGTTTGCTTTCTTTCGGAAGCAAATTAATAATTTCAGAAATCATACATATCATTTTTGAAAATCTCTACCTGATCGTAATCGGAAAATATTTTTCTTTAAGCAGTGTAGGTTACTATCAAAACGCGAATAACCTCGTTAATACGCCGAGCTATACGCTGAGTGATGCGATTAACAAAGTTTTTTTCTCCATATTTTCATCCATTCAAGATGATAATGAAAAAATAAAGAAAGGATTTAAAAATGTAATGCGACTTACGTTATTTTTAATCTGCCCCTTATTTATTTTTGCAAGTGTATTAGCAGAACCTCTGTTTCGATATATCTTTACCGAAAAATGGTTACCCTCTGTTCCTTATTTTCAACTACTTTGCATAGTTGGTGTTTTCTTCCCGCTCAATGGTTTTAACCTCCAAATTTTAAATATAAAAGGACGGAGTGATTTATATCTTAAATTAGAAATTATCAAAAAAATAATAACTGCTGTAGGTGTAATTATAGCCATACCGTTCGGGATAAAAGCGATCATTATATTTCAGGTTATTAACAGTATTATTTCTTATTTTATAAATAGTTATTATACAGGAGTATTTATACATTACCCTCTCTCACACCAAATACTGGATATACTTCCTATATTCTTACTAACCTTATTCTGTGCGACAGCTATTTTTTTTGCATCTCATTATCTCAGCCCGTTCAACGATCTTTCTCAAATATTTTTAGGTCTGTTTATAGGCGTATCGTTGTATGTAGCCCTTGCGAAATTTTTAAAATTAGACGCTTATACAGAAGCCAGCCATCTATTTAGAAATCATTTATTAGGTTATATAACCAAACGCTAAAAGACGCAGATGTTAAAAAAAGTAAATACTCCTATTAAAGTGCCAATGAAAACGTATGTTTTTGTTCTCTCAATATTAGCGTTCACGGGTTTTGAATACTTCTACAGAGCGGATATTCTTTTAATCCCGATTGTTTTTTATTCCTTATTAATTTTTTTTCATAAGGGGTTCGGTGTCAATTCCAGTTTGCTTGTTGTCTTAATGGTTAGTATCCTATCACTTTTACAAACGCTGTTTGGTTTTAATCAAAACATATTTATATTTTTTATAACCAGCATTTTTTTTCTGGGATATTTTTTGATAGCTCGCATAACTAAATACCATTTTGCTATAGTTTATGACAATCTTATGTTTATAATATCACTGATCAGTTTAGTTTTTTTCTTTCTAACATACAATGACAAACTACTTGATTTCTTCATAACTAATGTCGCAGTTTATTTTCATCCGTTAAATATAAAAAGTAATGACCCTAATATTTTTACTGAATCGACGAATATATTAATATATAATTTTAAGAACTTTGCCTTTAGTTATAACAGAAATTCCGGACCATTTTGGGAGCCCGGAATGTATGCCGTGTTTCTAAACTTTGCGCTTTTTTTCAATTTTATAAGATTCAAAAGGCTTTTTTCATTCAAAAATATAGTTTTTATTGCAACTATAATAACAACATTTTCCACCACCGGTTATCTTGGAATGTTTTTCACTTTTATAACCTTTAACCTATTTTATTCCAGGTCAAAACTTAGATTAATTTATATCGCTATTTTATTATTAGGCTCATATTTTGTGTTTCAACTTGATTTTTTGCAAAGTAAGATTGTGGATCAACTTCAATCTGCAGATAGTGATGGAGCAAGTCGATTTGGCGCATTGTTAATTCATTTGCAGGTAATTGGAGATTATCCATTTATTGGGGTGGGCGAGGGAACATCAAGATTCATAGGACAATATACAAATGCAGAGTCTACTGCTAATGGTATAACCTTGGTTTTTGTAAAATATGGGATTCCTTTTGGGTTATGCTATTATATATTGCTGTTAAAATCATGTAAAAATATTGTGAGACATTTAGCTCAACAGCCCAACAAGTATTTGGGGTATTGTTTATTTATATTATTTTTAATTTTAGCATTTTCGCAGGATATTACCATAAGACACTTCTATTTGTTTTTAATTTTTTGGGGACTTGCTTTTTCTTTAGATTATAAACAAAATAATGATAAAAAGTACAAGATCATCAACAATGCGCAGTAATAATATAAAAAGAGTAGCAATTATTTGTGGCTATTCGTTTCCGGAAGGTTTAGCGTCTACAACTCGTATATTAACGTATGCAAAAGGTTTGGTGGAAAATGGTGTAGAGGTTGATATTTATGTATTTTTTCCCTCTGATAGGGAGCCAAACCACTTTTCAGTAGATGGTGTTATTGATGGTATAAATTATCACTATCCAAATACCAGACTATATCCGAGCCACGTGTTTTTTAGGAAAATAAGCCATATATATTTTTTAATTATCAGTGCTTATAAATATCTAAAGAAACATAAAAAAAATCATTTTGATGTCACAATACTGAGTTCCGATTTTTTTAGAATACTATATTTTTATGTTCCTATTTTGAAGACAATAAATACAAAGGCAATTTTTATTGCAGATGAATATCCTGTTCCTATGAGGGTTCATTTAAAAGAAGAATTACCGAAGTTGCATAAATTTCTTTTGCGTACAATTCTTCAGCAAGTCGACGGAATGATTTTTATAACTGGCAAATTAGAAAGCTTTTATAGGTCAATTGTTTTAAAACCAAGTTTTATATTGCCTAGCTTAACTGATTTTTCTCGTTTTTCAACAGTGGTTAAAAATGACGTTCTAGATTATATATGTTACATGGGGAGTTTAGAGTTGTCTAAAGATAATGTTGATAATATCATTGAAGCATTCAATCTTGTAAAAAATAAATATCCAGACTTAGAACTTCACTTATATGGAACTCCGAATAGAAATGATCTGCAAATTTTGGAACGAATTATTGACGAAAGTGACCTTCGCGAAAGGGTTTTTCTAAAAGGTATTATCAGTAACAATAAAGTAAGTCCTATTCTTAGTGCAAGTAAGCTCCTGGTCTCTTCACAGCCTGATACTAAAAGAGCTCAAGGTGGTTTTCCTACTAAACTCGGAGAGTATATGGCGACGGGAGTACCAATGTTAGTCACGAATGTGGGTGAAATAAGTAAGTATGTAAAGCATGGGGTAAACGGCTGGCTAGCAGAACCATCTAATGTAATCGACTATGCTTCAAAAATGGAATATATACTTGATAATTATTCTGAGGCATTGGATGTTGCAGAAAATGGAAAAAAATATGTTTACAAAAATTTTGACGCTAAATTAATAACAAAGGAAATGATCCATTTCCTGAATAAGATTTAATAATGAACGTTCTATTCCTCTGTGGATTATATCCTCAAGCTCATCAATCTGAAATATTTGCCAATAGCAAAAAAGGCTACCAGTTCGCTGCACAAACTTTGCAGGAAGCTATTATTGAGGGCTTTATACAAAATGATATCAATTTATCTATTGTAACCATGCCTTTCTTAAGCACTTTTCCTGCTGGTTACAAAAAGCCTCTGGTTAAATTCGGCCCCTCCGAATTTAACGGCCGTGTACCCACTTTCTGTTCCACCTTTATTAATATTCCTTTTCTTCGCCAAGTTTACAATAGTACAGAGAAGAATGTTTTCAACTGGTGCAAATCTATCGAAAACCCTTCGGAAATAAAACATATCATTGTTTACTCATTAACGGTTGATTTAATCAAAATTGCACTTAAAGTCAAAGAAACTTTTGCCAATGTGCGCCTCACACTTATCGTTCCAGATTTACCTGAGTTTATGGGTTCGAATAAAATTTATACAGCTTTAGGTTTAAAGAAGCGAGATGTAGATTTTATTTATAAAAATATTTCTGCTTTTGATCGTTTTGTTTTATTGAGTGAAGCAATGGCCTTACCTTTAAATATATCGCCCGAATCGTATTGCGTGGTAGAAGGAATTTTTGATCCTAAACTCATCAGTGCAGAAAGCAGTTGCTCGTCTGAGAAAACCCAAACACTGCTTTATTCAGGTGCTTTAGTCCGTAAATATGGCATTGAAACATTGCTAAATGCATTTTCATCATTAAAAGATGAAAATTACAGATTGATAATTTGCGGCGACGGGGAAGCTAAAGATTTAGTGGAAACGTTTTGTGAGAAAGATGATCGCATCAGTTATCTGGGTAAGTTGCCACACAGTGAAATTCTATCTTTGCAAAAACAAGCAGCTTTACTTATAAATCCAAGAACTCCGGAGGGAGAATTTACAAAATTTTCGTTTCCGTCTAAAACTATGGAATATTTTGCCTCAAAAACTCCGGTTTTAATGTATAAATTGCCCGGCGTACCTGCGGAATATTTTAAGTATTGCTATACATTGGAAGGAACTGATGCACAAAATTTAGCAGAAAAGATAACTGAAATCTTAAGTCTACCGGAGAATTTGCTGCAAGAAATGGGTCAGTCAGCTTCAGATTTTATTTTAGAAGAAAAAAACCCTGAAATACAGGTTAAAAAAATAATTGATTTAATGGCTGAACATTAATATTAATAAGTGTCAAATAAAGATTTAAACTTCATATATTAGGAAAAATTTTGCTCTTACTTTACTTTAAGGTAGATCCAATTAAATATTCGAGATTTATGGGAGTAACCATCGGCAATAATTGCAGAATTTATGGTAATTCACCGAATATGTGGGGAACTGAACCTTTTTTAATAAAAATTGGCAATAATGTGCATATTACGAATGGATGCAAGTTTAATACACATGATGGTGGAACTTTAATTTTGAGAAAAGAAACACCAGACCTTGAACTAACTTCACCGATAACGGTTGGAAATGATGTTTATTTTGGTCTAGATACTTTAATTATGCAAGGTGTTACAATTGGAGACAGAGTGATTGTTGGTGCAAGGTCGGTCATTACAAAAAGTATAGAAGGTGATTCCCTGATTGTTGGGACGCCGGCCTGTAAAATTAAAACTGTTGATCAATATCATGAGGAGATTAAATTGCAATCTCTAAAAATTGGGCATTTAGATAGAGATTCTAAAGAGATAGAATTAAAAAAAATATTTAGAGACAGGTAAGTTGAATATTATGAAAATTGTAAATGTTATATTGATTATTTCTTCTCTGTTATTATCCTTTTGTGAAAATACGCAAGCAACATCATTTGATTTTGTTCCAGTGAAATACACAAAAAGTTCTGTAGTTTCGTCTGCCGAACGTCGCAAAATAATATCTGACGTAAAAAATATTACAGATATAACTTTACTCTTGCCCCAGAATTACGTGGAGGACGGATCGGTTGATTATACAGATTATGTCCAAAATGCTTTAAACATATACTCTAATGTACTCCTTCCGAATTTCCCCTTGCTTATAAATGATAAGGGATTGATTTTAAAGTCTGGCTCTACCGTTATATTCAATGAAAAAACGGTTCTTTTAAAGAAACCTTCAGATAAAAGTAATTATGATGTTTTGAAGATTAAAGGTGTTAAGGACGTAAAGGTTTATTTTGCAAATATTGTTGGCGATAGATATGAACATCTTAACAAAAATGGAGAATGGGGACATGGAATTGGAATATGGTCAAGCAACAATATCTACCTTTTTAAACCTAAAGTAAAATACGGTTGGGGCGACGGTATTTATATAAATAATGGTGTAGATGTAACCGTAAATAAAGCTTTTGTGAATAATAATAGAAGAAACGGTGTCTCTATAATTTCTGGAAAAAACATCACCTTCAATTCACTTATAGCTGCTAACTCTGATGGCACTGAACCCAAAGCAGGAATTGATATTGAACCAAATAATAATCAGGAAAATCTAAAAAACATTAACATTAACAATCTCATCACTTATAATTGCACTACTGGATTGCTTGTATACTTAGGAGCATTAAGTGGTAAAGAGAGTAAAAAAATAGGAATGACGGTGAATAATCATATTGATGATTCTTCGGTATATGCCTTGGCATTATATCTGGATAAACGAGAAATTAATTATTCAAACATAACTGGTAATATTCGTATAAATAATAGTAAATGGTTAAATGTAAAAAAAACTCATATTTTATTTAACAAAAAAAATGGGGTCAAGTATAATAATATTAAGGTGGAAATTTCTACAATAGGTACTGAATTAAACAATGATACTCAAATCAAATTAAGGGAGCTAAATTCTAATTAAAATAATATTCAATGAAAATAAAAGACAAAGTCCTTCTGATTACAGGTGGCACAGGTTCCTTCGGAACCGCTGTGCTTAACCGCTTTCTGCATACCGATCACTTCAAAGAAATCCGCATTTTTTCACGCGATGAAAAAAAACAGGATGACATGCGGAACCTTTACAAAAACGATAAAATCAAATATTATATCGGCGATGTCAGAGATTACGCAAGTGTAGAACCCGCCACCAGAGGCGTCGATTACGTATTTCATGCGGCTGCCTTAAAACAGGTGCCTTCCTGTGAGTTCTTCCCAATGCAGGCCGTAAAGACCAATGTTGAAGGAACGCACAATGTTATCCGTGCCGCTGCAGCCAATAAAGTGCAGAAGGTGATCTGTCTCTCCACCGATAAAGCGGCCTACCCCATCAATGCCATGGGAATTTCAAAAGCCATGATGGAGAAAGTCGCCGTAGCGGAATCCAGAAATCTGACCGACACGGTCGTTTGTTTAACCCGTTATGGCAATGTCATGGCATCGCGTGGTTCTGTCATTCCTCTTTTTTTAAATCAAATTCAGAAAGGAGAAGAAATTACCATCACCGATCCTAACATGTCCCGCTTTTTCATGTCACTGGATGATGCCGTAGATCTGGTGTTATTCGCTTTTGAAAACGCCAATGCCGGTGATCTGTTTGTCAATAAAGCACCCGCCGGAACGATTGGTGATCTGGCAAAAGCACTCATGGAACTTTCGGGAAAAGAAACGCCCATCAAAGTAATCGGTACCAGACATGGCGAGAAACTGTACGAAACGCTCTGTACCAGAGAAGAAATGCTGAAGGCCGAAGATATGGGTGATTTCTACCGGATTCCGTCCGATAACAGAGATCTGAATTATGCGAAATTTTTCTCTGAAGGCGAACAGGATATTTCCGTGATTGAAGATTATCATTCTCATAATACCCACCAACAGGGCGTAGAAGGATTAAAAACGTTAATATCCACCCTTCCTTTAATCCGTAAAGAAATTTTCGGTGAAGAGATAACGAATCCCTATTAATGATATTGATGGAACCCAGTTTAATCAAAGGCAGTTGCCATCAGGATCATCGGGGAACAATTTGTTTTAACAATGAGTTCAATGCCTTAGGCATTAAAAGAATGTATACCATTCAAAATGCAGAGACTCATTTCATCAGAGCCTGGCAAGGTCACCAAACAGAACAGCGCTGGTTTTCTGCAATGGCTGGATCTTTTATGATCAAACTGATCAGAATAGATTCCTGGGAAAATCCGGCGAAAGAGCTGCCTCATGCGGAATTTGTATTAAAGACTGAAAGCCTGGATGTTTTGCATGTTCCAGCCGGTTATATAAGTTCCATCCAGTCGCTGGAAGCAGATTCGAAATTACTCGTTTTTGCAGATTATATTTTAGGGGAGGTGGCAGATGAATATCGGTTCCCACCCGATTATTTTAATTAAAAAAACTAAAAACGCTTCATGAAGAAAATAGGAATTACCGGTCAGAACGGTTTCGTAGGATCGCATCTGTATAATACTCTGGGCTTGCAGCCTGAAGAATATGAAAGAATCGATTTTAAAAAAGAATATTTTGAACAGCCCGGTCTGTTGGACGAATTCGTAAAAAAATGCGACGTCATTGTACATCTTGCCGCGATGAACCGTCATCCTGATCCGGAAGTGATTTACTTCCAAAATATAGAATTAGTGAAGCAGTTGGTGGGCTCGTTAAAAAGAACCGGTTCCAAAGCGCACCTTATATTCTCCTCTTCTTCACAGGAAGAAAGGGATAATCTCTACGGAAAATCTAAAAAAGAAGGCCGGTCGCTCCTGGCGGACTGGGCCAGAGAAAATGGCGGAATCTTTACCGGAATGGTCATTCCCAATGTTTTCGGCCCTTTCGGAAAACCAAATTACAATTCCTTTATCGCGACCTTCTGCCACCAGCTCACCCATGGTGAAAATCCGGTGGTGGACGTTGACGGCGAAGTGAAATTGATTTATGTGGGCGAACTGGTTCAGGAAATCATGAATCAGATTCAGACCGCCGAAAGCAAAGAGCACTACCCTGTTCCTTTTACCACTTCGATGAAGGTCTCTGAAGTTTTGGCAAAACTGAAGCATTACAAAAAACTGTATTTTGATCATGGGGAAATCCCGGAATTGGTCACCAATTTTGATTATCAGTTGTTTAATACGTTCCGGTCTTATTTCGATATTGCCAGTCATTATCCGGTGAAATTTAAGCAAAATATCGATCCCAGAGGTGCTTTCGTGGAAGTGATCCGCTTAGGTATCGGTGGACAGTGTTCTTTTTCGACCACCGTTCCCGGAATTACGAGAGGGAATCATTTCCACACCCGGAAAATAGAAAGGTTTGCGGTGATCAAAGGCAAAGCATTGATTCAGCTGAGAAAAATAGATACAGACGAAGTTTTAGATTTTTATCTGGATGGGAAGGAGCCTGCGTATGTGGATATGCCTATTTGGTATACCCATAATATCAAAAATATTGGAGAAGAAGAATTGTTGACCATGTTTTGGATCAATGAGCCTTATGATCCGGAGGATGCGGATACGTATTTTGTGGAAGTTTGATGGAACACGGCCTTTGGGGGACACGGATGAGGCGGATTTACCGGATTTTCACGGATTGATGGGAACGTGCATGCGGCGGATTTTGACGGATGAATCCAGTATAAGGATAACAGAAAATTTCTGAGGATGATCGGAATTCCGGTGAAACAGGTTTTCACGGATAAATTTCATAAATTTGGGAGAAATAAATTAAAATAAGTGCTGCTTCATCAGGAAATATCGGATAAAATTATTAAAGCGTTTTATGCAGTGTATAATACGTTGGGATATGGTTTTTTAGAGAAGGTGTATGAGAATGCAATGATGCTCGAGCTGCGCGGGATGGGTTTGAATGTGCAGCGGCAGGTGCCCGTCAGGGTATTTTATAAAGACCAGTTGGTAGGTGAATATTTTGCCGATTTATTGGTAGAAGAGTTGATCATCATCGAACTGAAAGCAGCAGAGAATATTGTTGAAGCCCATGAATGTCAACTCATCAATTATTTAAAAGCGACAGAATTAGAAATCGGGCTTTTGCTGAATTTTGGCAAAAAACCACAGTTTAAAAGAAAAATATATACAAATTAAAGGACACGGATGTCACGGATTAGGCGGATGATCACGGATTTTTAAAAAAATGATGCTGCTTGAAAAGCTCATAAAAAAAGAAAAACATTTACAGAATAAAAGAAATCTGTGATAATCAGTAAAATCCGCGTCATCAGCGTTTAAGAATCGTGATTCGTGTTTAAATAAAAAAATAAATCCGTGGAGATCCGCTAAATCAGCGTTATCCGCGTTCAAAGAAACTATGAAGAAATTGAAAGTCATGACGGTCGTAGGTACCCGTCCGGAAATTATAAGATTAGCCCGAGTCCTCACGGCACTCGACCATTCCGAAGCCATCGAACACATCATCGTTCATACGGGTCAAAATTACGATTACGAACTCAACCAAATATTTTTTGAAGATTTAGGTTTACGCAAACCGGATTATTTCCTGGAAGCCGCCGGAAAAACTGCCACTGAAACGGTTGGAAATATTTTGATTAAAATCGATCCCCTTTTAGAAGAACTCCAGCCCGAAGCTTTTTTAGTGCTCGGTGATACCAATTCGTGTCTCTGTGCCATCCCGGCGAAAAAAAGACAAATTCCAATCTTCCACATGGAAGCCGGAAACCGCTGTTTCGACCAGAGAGTTCCCGAAGAAACCAACCGTAAGATCGTTGATCACACGTCCGATGTCAATTTAACCTATTCTGATATCGCCCGGGAATATCTTTTAAGAGAAGGTCTTCCCGCCGACCGGATCATTAAAACCGGTTCTCCCATGTTTGAAGTGTTAAATCATTACCTTCCGGAAATTGAGAAATCCGATGTTTTATCCAGACTCAATCTGCTAGAAGGAAAATATTTCGTCGTGAGTTCTCATCGCGAAGAAAACATTAATTCAGAGAAAAACTTCAACGGTTTAATAGAGAGTTTAAATACGATTGCGGAAAAGTTCGGTTATCCGATCATCGTTTCTACGCATCCGCGAACCAGAAATATGATTGACAAGATGAAAGTGGTTGTTCGCCCGGAAGTTCAGTTTTTAAAACCTTTGGGTTTCCACGATTACAATGCACTTCAAATGCGCAGTTATGCGGTATTATCTGACTCCGGAACCATTTCCGAAGAATCTTCTATATTAAACTTCCGTGCCCTAAATATCAGAGATGCCCACGAAAGACCTGAAGCGATGGAAGAAGCCAGCGTGATGATGGTCGGCATGAATCCCGAAAGAATCATGCAGGGTTTAACCCAGCTGCAACAGCAGAAAATTGGCGCAGAAAGAAATTACCGCCGCGTTTCTGATTATTCGATGCCGAATGTGTCTGAGAAAGTAGTACGCATTATTTTGAGTTATACTGATTACATTAAAAGAACAGTTTGGAATGTTTATGAAGGATAAAACAATACTATATGTCGGAGGATTTAAATTACCAGACAAAAATGCAGCAGCACATAGAGTTTTAGCAAACTCTATGTTATTTAATAAATTAGGCTACCGAGTTACTTTAATTGGCCATTCTGATAATTTAAGCTCTGACAATCTAAAGTTTGAGGGTGAATTTGGGGACTCAATTGAAATGTTTTCTCGACCCTATCCAAATAATTTTAGTTCCTGGATTGACTATATCATCTCCCCCAAATCAATTATTAATTTTTGTAAAAAATACCAACCAACCCACATTATTTTTTATAATTATCCCAGTTTTGCTCAGCTTAGACTATACTTTTTTTTAAAAAAAGAAAACATAATTTGGTTATCTGATACCACAGAATGGTATAGCGCAAGTGAAGGAAATATAATAAAGAGAATTATAAAAAAATTAGATACCTCTCTCAGACTCCGAATTATAAATAAACTGAATAATGGTAATATAGTAATTAGTAAATATCTTCAAAAGTTCTATAATAATAAAAACACTTTATTATTGCCTCCGTTAACAGATTATAAAGATAATAAATGGCATAATATCCCAGATCAAAATAGCATTGATAATCAGACTTTAAATTTGATTTATGCTGGTCAGTTTGGTACTAAAAAAGATAATTTAGTTGCAGTTTTTGATATACTTAATGAATTAATTGTAGAGAATAATTTTAAAATTATTTTCAATATTGTAGGAATGACTTTGGAAGATTATCAGAAAAATATTAATACTAAGAGTTATGATTTCATTACATTCCATGGAAGAAAATCTCATTCTGACACTATTAATTTTATAAAAAGATCTGATTTTGTATTCTTTTTCAGAACTAATAATAGAGTGAATACTGCAGGTTTTCCAACAAAATTTGTTGAAGCACACACTTGTGCAATACCAGTGATTACAAATCTTTCCAGTGATTTGTCAGAATATTTAAAGGATGGCGAAAATGGGTTTGTTATCAGTAATGATACTACTATTTTAAAAGTACAACTTCTCAAAATTCTTTCTTTGAGTAAAGATGAAATACTTACGATTAAAGAAAAACTCAGAGAAAATGAAATTTTTGATTATAGAAAATATATATCGGTAACAGAATCTTTTTTTAAAAAAATAAACAAATAATAATTATACAAAATTAGACTGAGTAACTTTTTTACAAAATCTAAGTGTTTTTTACTGTTATTGTATTAAAAAATACGATGCAGATAACTCTAGTGAAATTTAAATATGAAAATAGCCCTTGTTGAAAATTTTGGTTCTGACTTTTACGGCGCAAGAATGCGCTACGCACTTTTTTTACAAGAAAAAGGCCACGAAGTAATTGCAATTGTTCCAAATGATGGTTTTGCAAAAAGAATTCAAGAGGAGGGCATAAAGACTATTGCCCTAAATGTTGATATTCGAAAAAGAAATTTGTCAAGTATGAAAATTTTTGCTGGAGAATTACGTAAAATTTTTAAAAGGGAACAATTTGATATTATTCATCTATATAGAATGCAGCCAAATTTAATTGGGACACCAATTGCTTATTTCAGTTCAAAAGACGCAAAAATAATTAATCACATTACGGGTTTAGGCGTTGCATTTACTAAAAACACACCAAAATATAATTTAATTAAATTTTGTATAAAATTATTATATAAAGTTAATAGCAATTTTTTTAAAGCCTCATTAATTTTCCAAAATGATGAAGATAAGAAGGAATTAGGTAATGACAAAAAGTTTTTTGTAGTAAAAGGAAGTGCTGTGAATGAAGACCGATTCGTACCTCATTTAGAAATTAATGACAATCTTAAAACTGAACTTCGGGAGACTGTTGGTATAAAAGATGGTATCACTTTTATTTTTGTTTCACGTCTTCTTAAACAGAAAGGTTTAAGTTACTTAATACAGGCAATTAATTCTATCAATAAATCGAATGAAACTGTAAAGATAAATCTTATAATAGCAGGCTGGTTAGACCCCAATAATCCGGATTCTTTTAGTCAAACCGAGATTGACATTTTCAGTAAATTAGAAAGAATATTTTTCTTAGGTAAAAGAACTGATATTAATGAACTGATTGCTTTTGCGGACATTGCAGTTTTACCCACCTTTTATCGGGAAGGGACACCACGTTTTTTGTTAGAAGCAATGGCAAGTGCGAAGCCTATTATTACTACAGATATGCCCGGTTGTAATCATCTTGTCAAAAATACTAAAAACGGAATTTTAGTTAAACCGGAAAGTACGGATGAACTGATAAAAGCGATTAAAATCTTAACAGGAAAGAATTTAAAAAATGCAGGTAGTGAAAGCCTAAAAATTTACGAAGAAGAATTTTCCGAAACAGTAGTTTATAATCACTTGCTTAATATTTATAAAATACATTAATGAAAATCACCATCACAGGAGCATCCGGCTTCGTCGGTCAGCATTTATCAAAACATTTGAAAGAGCAGGGAAATACGGTCGTACATTTATCCCTTAGAAATGAAGACTGGGATTTAGACCAAAATTCGGAGGCGGTGATTCATTTAGCCGGAAAAGCGCACGATACAAGCAACACTTCTGATCCGACATCTTATTTTAAAATTAATACCGATCTGACAATAAAGCTGTTTGATCAGTTTTTAGCTTCTGATATCAGCGGTTTTTTCTATTTCAGTTCCGTAAAAGCGGCTGCCGATACCGTTGAGGGCATTTTAGATGAAAATGACAATGCTGATCCTCAAACGCCCTACGGCAAATCAAAATTAGAAGCTGAAAATTATTTGTTAAGCCAAAAACTGCCCGCGGGAAAAAGACTCTTTATCATCCGGCCGTGTATGATACATGGGCCCGGAAATAAAGGGAATTTAAACTTACTGTACAAAGTCGTCGAAAAAGGACTTCCGTGGCCATTGGCAGCTTTTCACAACGAACGTTCTTTTTTAAGTATTGATAATCTTAATTTTTTAATTTTAAAAATGTTACAAAATAAGGATATTCCCTCAGGCGTGTATCAATTCGCCGATGACCACCATTTATCAACCAATGACCTGGTGAAAATTATTGCTGATGTTTCCGGTAAAAAAGAAAAGTTATGGAAAATCAATGCAAATCTCATTTCCGCTTGCGCTAAAGTCGGCGATGTTTTAAAATTACCACTTAATTCTGAACGGCTGAAAAAACTGACCGAAAGTTACGTCGTCTCCAATGCTAAAATAAAAGATGCTTTAAGAATCACTGAACTTCCCATTTCTGCTGCACAGGGACTGGAAAAAACCATCAAAAGTTTTCAACTATAATGAAATACCTTATCGTAACTGCTGCTTTATTGCTATGCATCCAGCTTTATTTCGCCATAGCCAAAAAATACAACATCGTAGATAAACCTAATGAGCGAAGCTCCCACAGCCGGATTACCCTGCGCGGTGGCGGGATGATTTTTCCCATAGCCTACCTGCTTTTTATGGGCTATGAAGTGCTGTTCAACCACTATGCATTTTACCTGGATAATTCGCCAATCCCTAATTTCTGGCTCTTCGGTCTGGGATTATTGCTCATCTGCGCCATCAGCTTTATCGATGACATCATCAATCTGTCGAGTAAAATCCGGTTGATCTTCCATTTTATTTCGGTGACTTTACTCCTTTATTTTTTAAATGCATTCCAGTTATTGCCGTTTTGGGCCATCCCAATGTGTTATATCCTCATTATCGGCATCCTCAATGCCTATAATTTCATGGATGGGATCAATGGGATATCAGGACTGTACAGTGTCGTATTGCTGGGTTCCCTATGGTTTGTCAATCAATATCTGGTCGAGTTTGTTACACCGGATTTCATCATTTATCCCATTATGGCGGCCGTCGTTTTTCTCTATTTCAATTTCCGGAAAAGAGCCAGATGCTTTCTCGGAGACATTGGGAGCATGGGCATCGCATTTTGGATCCTGGCGCTCCTTGGGTTATTAATCATCAAAACCGGCGAATTAAAATACCTGCTTTTTCTAACCGTTTATGGTATCGATGTGATTTCAACCATTGCAGAACGGCTAAGACTGAAGGAAAATATTTTCAAACCCCACCGCAGACATCTGTACCAGCTTTTTGCCAATGAACAGCAGGTCGATCACCGGCTCATCAGTTTTGCCTATGCACTTTTACAGGTCGTCATCTGCGCCGTCATCATCAAAGAAGAACACCTTGGCCTCTGGTTATTTCCGCTCATAGCACTGCCATTGATGGTGTTATACCTTATATTGAAATACCGATTAAAAAACACCTCCACCATGTAAATATTTATTCTCTGGATAAAATTACAGTTTAATGCAGGCTGGCATCTTTCAGACAGTATCACATAAAAGAGTTAATGGATATCTGTCATCAGTAATAAAATATCTTTATTCTGCCCTTTACCAGGTAAAATCAAAGATTCAACGTCGGAAACCTTTACCCTTTCTTTCTTATTGTTTTAAAGGAATTGGTGATTACGACGACCTTAAAAAAGTGAGAAAAACAGTCCATTTGTAACTGAAATCTGGGTTTCTTTCACGATGAAATTAAAAATTTTCATGATGATGAAGAAGGCCATTGATGCATCAAAAAATTAAAATAATTTGTCTGAGGGTGAGTTTTGAAAAAGTTCGGTACAGCTAAAAACACTTTTCTAATAACAAATAAAATGAATCAACCCGTTATCGATCTCCACTGTGATCTCCTCTCCTATTTAACCCAGCCGGATTCGCACCTTTACAATACCGAAGATATCGGTTGCGCCATTCCTTACTTAAAAAAAGGAAATGTGAAATTACAGGTTATGGCCCTCTTTGCAGCAGTTGAAGAAAAGAGCCATCAGTTTGGTTTAAAGCAAAGTGAAATTTTCCGGGATTTAAATATGCAGGAAAATGAATTATACCGTTTTGAAAAAGAGCATCTGGACAATTTCACCACCGCCGATAATATCGGAATGATTGCCGCAGTTGAAAGTGGCTCCGCATTTTGCGATGAAAACATCACATTGAAACAGGGATTTGAAAATCTGGAAAAGATCATCGCAAATGTTGGAAACCTCCTTTACATCAGTTTTACGCATCACGCAGAAAACAGGTTTGGCGGTGGAAACTGCTCCGCAGCGGGTTTAAAAAATGACGGTAAAGCAATGATCGATTACCTGCATAACAGAAACATTGCTATCGATTTTTCGCATACTGGTGATGCTTTGGCGTATGATATCCTCAATTATATCTCTAAAGAAAACATCAGTGTTCCCATCATAGCAAGTCACTCCAACTACCGTCCGGTTTTTGACCATCCGCGGAATCTGCCGGATGAGGTAGCCCAAGAAATCATTCACCGGAAAGGATTGATTGGTCTCAACTTCGTGCGCGCTTTCGTGAATCCGGAAAAAGCACACCGTTTAAATGACCATCTGGCACACGGAATTGAACTGGGCGGCGAAAATGCAGTCTGTTACGGCGCCGATTATTTTTACACCAAAAGTCATCCGGATCAGTCGAGGATTCCGTTTTATTTTGCGGAGCACGGAAATGCGGCTTGTTATCCGGAAATCAACACAGCCTTTGAAAAGCAGTTTGGCGCCTGGCAGACCGGTAAAATAAGCAGCCAGAATGCGCTGGATTTTATTAAACGTCTTTGGAAATAGGTGATGCGATGATTTGAGGATGGAACAGGAGATTCAAAAAATGTAAAATCTTAAAATAAAACAATGGCTCAGAAATTAAAAGATAATGACGAAAAATATTTACGCAGATGTCTGGAGCTTGCCAGCGAAGCCGTAACAGCAGGAGATGAAGCCTTCGGGTCCGTTTTAGTAAATAAAAACGGAGAAATTATTGCCGAAGCCCGGAACCGGGTAAATGAAAAAACCGTTCTAGCACATCCTGAAATTGAGCTGGCATACTGGGCTGCTGAGCATTTATCAGATGAAGAAAGAGCAAAAACAACCCTGTACACCACAGGAGAACACTGTCCCATGTGTTCAGCCGCACACGGATGGGTGGGCTTGGGTCCTTTGGTATATTTGAGTTCCGCAAAGCAACTCGGTGAATGGCAGAAGCAGTATAATTTTCCGGCTGCACCTGTTAATTTTTTACCGGCAGAAGATATCATTAAAAATACAGAAGTTCGCGGTCCGGCCATAGGTCAATTATTAGAAGAGATCAAAATGCTGCATCAGAAAGTCAGGGCCAAAAAATAAAATCGCTGCATCCTCCATTTTTATACCGCAGTTTCACCAATGCAGCCTAATGAAGATGAATATCTTCCGGTTGCTGAACTGTCATCTCTGCCACCAGCCCTTGGGTCGGCTTCTACCTATCTAAGGATAACGGCATAAATAAAAATGAAGGCTGGGGAATTTGATTAAAGAAAAAAATACGAAAACACCGGTAAATTTTAGCCACCTCATCACTTCAATTTCACTTATCGAAAAGGGTTATGGGTAGCATTAATGGTTGTTGGAGAAAATAATAATGAATTTTAGGAACACGCTATCAGATTAGGGTTTTTCAATCGCCGATCTAAATATATTAGCAATACCTTAAAATATAAAACGTATTAACTTATTTTTAACAAGGATATGGCACTAATGTTGGTTAAAACACTGTACAACAAATTAAAAAATTATAGTATGAAAAAATTAGTTTTAGCCATAATTTTCTTTGGTGGCCTGACCGCAGCTCAAGCGCAGCAGACCAAACCAAAAGAAAAAGATGAAGTAAAAAAGACCACCACCATTCCGCAGGAAATTCACAATATTGTGGATCCCAAACACCCTGAACACAGCGGTTACAAGGTTAAGAAAAAAACCAGAAAAGGCAATAAATATGTAAAGAGAGTGAACACCGAAAATAAAACTGCCACTATCAAAACTAAAAAAGCCGGTGAAATGGAAAAAAACGTAAAAACAGTTCCGATCAAATAAATTCAGAATTGTTGACATAAAAAAGGTGCAGATTTAAAATCTGCACCTTTTTTTATAGCGGTTTTACCTGTTCCAAAAACCATGATTTAATTTCGCCTTCCAAATCATTTTCTAATTTTTCCCTGCACCAGTCATGGTATCTGTTGAGCCAGTTTCTTTCGGGATCAGTTAATAATTCCGTGGCAATCACGTTTTTGTCGAACGGACAGATGGTTAAGGTTTCAAATTCATAGAACGTCCCGAAATCTGTGGTTTCCACTTCTTTTACAGCGATAAGGTTTTCATGACGGATTCCGTAATGGTAATCGTAATAGAAGCCGGGTTCATTCGACAAAACCATTCCCGGAATCAGTTCCTGCGGGTTCATGTCTTTCCGGATGTTTTGCGGACCTTCGTGAACATTCATAAAACTGCCTACGCCATGTCCGGTTCCGTGGTTGTAATCTTTCCCTTCCTGCCAAAGCGCCATTCTGGCAAAAGCATCAAGATGAACACCGCGGGTTCCTTTCGGAAATTTAACCATCGAAAGCTGGATCAATCCTTTTAACGCCAAAGTGCAGTTGTGCCTGAATTCATCCGAAGCTGTCCCCAGCGCCAAAGTTCGGGTGATATCAGTGGTTCCTTCCAGATATTGTCCACCGGAATCCACGAGAATCGTAGCCTCATTCGTAACTGCTTTGCTGCCTTCGCTTTTTGCAGAATAATGCATGATGGCACCATTTTCCTGATAACCCACGATACTGCCGAAACTTTCACCGACGAAGTTTTTCCCTTCCGCCCGGAATCCTCTCAGTTTTTCACCGATTGAATATTCGGTCATCGGTTCTTTTCCGGCTTGGTGAGTCAGCCAGTAAAGGAATTTCACCATCGCTACTCCATCTCGCTGCATCACAGTTCTGAAACCCTGGAGTTCGGTTTCATTTTTAATGGCTTTCATTAAATTTCCAGGAACGGGTGCTTTAATAAAAGTATTATTGTTTTTTAAAGCTTCGAAAATCAGTTGATTGCTGTTGGGCGAAACCAGGATCTGTTCGTCGCTGATATTTTTCAAATCGTTGTAAAACTCTTCATAAGGAAGCATCTTCACACAGGCATCATCCAGTTGCTTTCTGGATTCCACCTCTAATTTTTCTAAATCAACGTAAAGTTTTGCTTCATTTTTCGTCAGAATAATATATCCCAAAAAGACCGGATTGGATTCTACATCGCTTCCTCTTAAATTTAAAGTCCAGGCCACATCATCTAAACTGGAAATCACGTGCACCGAAGCGCCCAGTTCCTGCATCTTATTACGGATGTCGACCAATTTGTCGGTGACCGATTTTCCGGCTCTTTCAACGGGCTGTACAAAAATGGGATTCTTTTTAGCGTCCGGATTTCTGTTGGTCCAAATGTCTTTCAGCAAAGGCAAATCCACCAGTTTATTTCCTTTTGCGGCTAATTTTTCAGAAAGCAGTTCCCAGTTTGCATGAGAAGTTGCGATGGCATTGACGGCAACAGTTCCGTTTTCCGGGATCTCAGAATTAATCCAGTCGATATAATTTGGCGTGCCCTCCATTCCTTCTTTGAAAAGCTCAATTCCGGAACCTTGTAATTCTATGGGCGCCTGTACAAAATATCTTCCGTCGGTCCATAAACCGGCTTTACTGTGGGTAATAACCACGAAGCCCGCTGATCCGGTGAAGCCCGAAAGCCAGCTTCTTTCCTGCCATTCCGCAGGTAAATATTCACTCATGTGAGGATCCGCAGAATAGATAATAAAAGCATCGATATTATTTTCTGACATTTTTTGGCGAAGGGCCACTATTTTTTCTGATGAGGTCATAAGATCTAAATTTGACGTGAATTTACAAAGAATTTAAGGGTCTGGAAAAAGAAGGGTCTTAAAATTTTAATAAAAATTGATTTTATTCAAAATTTAACCTCGTGAAAGGTACCACTTCATCTCAATTGGATGCTATTTCTAATATATCGGTGCCTAATCTCTGGAATTTAAAGTAGTTCATTAGTGATTCACTTTTAAAGAACAGCACTCAATCTTTGAGTTGTATCAAAATACAAATGGCACTGATTTTTTTCACAGATCATACTATTTTTTGTAAAATTCATTTTCTTTACAGCTATAAAAACACCCTTCATTTTGGCCCTGATTGAAACGGTCTTGTTTTAAGACGGGAAAAAGAGGGACTGATTTTCTGGAGAAAAAATAAGTCTGGTGCTCCAGAAAATTATTTTTCTAACCAAAAAAAAAGTATACCGGAAATGAATCCGGTATACTTTAATGAATCTGTTTGAAAGATCTTATTTTTTAGCCGCTTTCATGGCAGCTTCTTTTGCTTTAAATTCCTGTTGTTTCGTTTCGTTTTTAGTGGATAAATATAATCCTTTCAATAAACTTACCGCATCTAAATTTTCGGGATCGGTCTGATACCATTTTTCTGCATAAGGTAAAGTTGCTGCCAGCCTCACTCTTCTTGCTTCGATGATTTTATTGGCTTCTTCAATTTTACCTGCTTTCCGCGCTGTGTTATAATCATCTACTGATTTGGCATCGTCACCCATCGTTAAGTAGGTAAGATTTTGCCAGGCCTGTGCAAAGTTCGGATTGATTTCTACTGCTTTTTTATAAGACGCAGCGGCATCTACCTGAGCGGCAGGGTCTTTACTTTGAATAACTCCTAAATTATACCAGCTGGTCGCGTCATTGGGATTCTTCGCCAATTGCGCTTTTAAACTTGCTACAAATTCATTGGTTTTTCCTGACTTAAAATAAGCAGTTCCCTGAAGTTCAGATAATTTAGAACTCATCGGGAATTTTTTCAGTCCTTTTTCAATTAACGATAATGCCTGTTCTGATTGGTCGGTATCGATAAGCAAGGCTGCGGTCGTTTCGTACAGTTCCTGCTCTAAACTTTTAGAAGTTTCGGTTTTAAAATCAGAATAATCTCCTGTGGCTCCCATCTTTTTATACAGTTCCCAAGTTGTTTTTTCCAGATTTTCAACTTCATTGCTTTTTTTATTTTTTGCAGTGTAAGTGGTTTCAACTCCCGTGAATCCGGAATTAATCAACTCCATATAAACCTCAGTGGCTTCTTTTTTCTTGTCTGCCAACGCGTAAGTGAGCCCTGAATAATACAGGTATTTTTTGTTATCCTGTCCGGCAGCTTTCAGTAAGTCATACACCTCCTGAAATTTTGGTGCGGCTTCAGCATATTTTTTTGCATTATAAGCTTCTAAAGCTGCTTTATTTGCGGATTCCACAACGGGATTGATCGATCCCGCCAGTTTATTGGTTAAAGTGGGACTGTAAGTCTCTTCCTTCAAACCCTGAACGCCTGATTCGTCAGCCGCTGTTTTCCCCACATAATAAACTTTGTTTTTCGAGGAGTCTTTTCCGACATAGATTTTATTTTTGGACAAATCATTAATTTTCGCCAAATAAGAAGCTCCCTGCGCAGTCTTTCCTGCTTTTAAAAGCGACAGTCCTTTAGCATAATAATACTGTTCCAAAACAGCCGGTTCCAGGAGATAGGTTTTATTCCCCATAGCACTTTCCGCCTGTGCGAGCTGCGCATTGGTGGTGGCAACATCTCCGGCGTCGATGGCTTTAACCGCAGCTGCGATTTCCTTTTTTTGTCCAAATGCGAATGCAACGGTTAGCATTGCTGCGCTTAAAAATATTTTTTTCATTTTATTTTAATTAAAAATTTGGTTGATTTATTATTCTGCAGATTCCTCTTGGCCTTCTGACTGATTGTTTTCTTCTGTCTGACTGTTTTCTGACTCAACCGTCGGGGTTCCAGTCAATGGAGTTTCCTCCTGTCCTTCTGCGCCTTCGGTTAATTCCTCTTCTTCAACGATGACTTCTTTGTCCATTTCCACTTTCGCGATGGCCGCAATTTCGTCATTTTTTTTCAGGTTGATCACTTTTACTCCCTGCGTATTTCTACCCATAATCCTCATCTCATCCATTCCCATTCTAATGGCAACGCCTGATTTGTTGATGATCATCAAACCATCCTCGTCAGTTACCATTTGAATAGCGATAAGATTTCCGGTTTTCTCGGTAATATTTAATGTAATTACTCCTTTACCGCCACGGTTGGTTACCCGATAGTCTTCTACCGCTGTACGTTTTCCGTAACCTTTTTCAGAAACCACTAAAACAGATTCATTCTGCACATCGTTCACAACAATCATTCCAATCACCTCATCCCCTTCATCCAAAGTAATACCGCGCACTCCGATGGAACCGCGCCCTACCGCTCTGGCTTTTTCTTCAGGGAAGCGGATACACTTACCGTTTTTAGTAGCAATCATGATTTCGGAACTTCCGTTCGTCAGTCTTGCTCCTAAAAGCTGGTCGTTTTCTCTGATTTCGATCGCATTCACTCCATTGGTTCTTGGCCTTGAATAGGCTTCCAATGAAGTTTTCTTGATGGTTCCGTTTTTGGTAATCATCACGACGTTCATTTGGTTTACATAATCCAAATCCTTCAAATCATTGGTTCTGATGTAGGCTTTGATCTTGTCATCGGGTTCGATATTTATTAAATTCTGAACCGCTCTGCCTTTGGAAATTTTAGAACCTTCCGGTATTTCAAATACCCTCAGCCAGAAACATTTTCCTTTTTCGGTAAAGAAGAGCATGTACTGGTGGTTGGTCGCCGCTACAATATATTCCAGGAAGTCTTCATCCCTGGTTGTTGCTGCACGGTTTCCTACGCCACCACGGCTCTGAACTTTGTATTCTGAAAGCGAAGTTCTTTTGATATAGCCTGCATGAGAAATCGTAAGCACTACTTTTTCGTCTGGAATTAAATCTTCAATCGACATTTCGCCTCCTGAATAATCAATTTCCGTACGTCTTTCGTCGCCATACTTTTCTTTCATATCTACCATCTCTTCTCTGATGATCTGATATCTTCTAGGTTCATTTGCCAGGATATCTTCCAAATCATTGATTAAAGCCATGATCTCGTCATATTCCGCACGGATTTTGTCGAGTTCCATTCCGGTTAAACGGGCGAGTCTTAAATCCAGGATCGCCTGCGCCTGAAGTTCAGAAAGATCAAATTCTTTCATCAACCCGTCTTTCGCCTCCGCAGGATTTGAACTGTGACGGATAATCGCGATTGCTTTATCCAGGTCATCCTGAGTCCCGATCACTTTCATGAAACCTTCAAGAATATGAGCTCTTTCTCTGGCTTTTCTTAAATCATATTTCGTTCTGCGGACAATTACTTCGTGTCTGTGTTCTACGAAATGAAGAATTAAATCCTTCACATTTAACTGAACCGGGCGCCCTTTAACCAAGGCAATATTATTCACGCTGAATGAAGTTTGTAACGCTGTATATTTATAAAGCATATTCAATACTACATTCGGTATCGCGTCATTTTTAAGTTCATAAACTACGCGCATTCCCTGTCGGTCAGATTCATCACGGATTTCATAGATTCCCGGAATCTTCTCATCCTTAACAAGCTCTGCTGTTCTGGCAATCATGTCCGCTTTATTCACCTGGTAAGGTATTTCGGTAACAATGATGGCATTTCTGTTTCCAATTTCTTCAAAACCTACTTTTGCACGGAGAACCACCCGGCCACGTCCGGTATGTAATGCATCCCGTACGCCGTCATAGCCATAAATGATCCCACCCGTCGGGAAATCGGGAGCGATGATGTGTTTCATCAACTCATCGATGGTGATTTCCGGATTATCGATATAAGCACAGATGGCGTCAATCGATTCCGTAAGATTATGGGGTGCCATGTTGGTAGCCATCCCTACTGCGATCCCCGAAGTTCCGTTCACCAAAAGGTTCGGAATTTTCGTTGGCATCACGGTTGGTTCCGTCATGGAATCATCGAAGTTATTTTGAAAATCAACCGTATCTTTATCAAGGTCTGCTAATATTTCATCAGAAATCTTTTTCAGTCTTGCTTCCGTATAACGCATTGCTGCGGGCGGATCGCCATCTACAGAACCAAAGTTACCCTGCCCGTCGACTTGGGGATAACGCAAACTCCACGGCTGCGCCATTCTTACCATCGCATCATAAACAGAGGTATCACCATGTGGGTGATACTTACCGAGGACATCTCCTACGATTCTCGCTGATTTTAAATGTTTTCTGTTTGAAAAAACGTTCAATCCGTACATTCCGTAAAGAACTCTTCTGTGTACGGGCTTAAGACCATCTCTTACATCGGGTAACGCTCTGGAAACAATTACCGACATCGAATAATCGATATAAGAGGATTTCATTTCATCAACAATGTTGATAGGAATTAACCTTTCTCCTTCTGTATGCATAGTATTTTAATAAAATGAAAATCAAGCAGTTATAGCTATACTTGATCTTTCTTACAATTCTGATTTTAATAACGTGCTAAAGTACGAAAAAATTACCGATTTTTGCGCTATAATTTCCTTAGAAAATCATAAAAAAAGTTAAAAAAATGAGTGTTTTAAGCATCACTTTTCATACCACCGAAACCATCAGTAAAGAATGGGATCACTACCTGGAAAACAATCTTCATCAAATGGTCGAAAACCTAATCGATGCAGAAAAATACATCCTCTCAGAAGTTGAAACTGAAATGATCTCGGAGGGTAAAAACACGAACCTGCTTTTGATTTTTGAAAATGAGGAAAAACGCCAGGATTTCGTCGAAATCGAATTAATAAATATTACCGACCGGATTCTTAAAGAATTTGGCCAAAATGTGATGATTTTCAAAACGTATCTGAATCCGAAAAAGTCGAGATTTTAATCCTTGAAGATCCTGTTCATAAATGATAAAAAATATTTAAAGCGCAAAGTCACAAAAGAAAATTTAAAAAAAAACGGTAAAAGTAACTTTCCAGACCGCTTTCCTTTTTTAATCTTTTGAAAAACTTAAAAAAGACGGTAGCTTTTGTGACTTTTGTGGTTTTTAAAACACATTTAAACAGGCTCTAAATCACTTCCAGAAACCTCATCGTATCGACCTTGTCGGCATAAGTAGCCAAGCCGGGATTCTGAGCTTCACCAAAGTTAATGGAGTCGAGACCCAATTCCGGTTTTGCAACAATCGCCTGAATACTGGATTCATTTTCAGCAATGAAACTTTTCACTTCTTCAATGTCGCTGTACCGGCTGAAATTCAGCACAGAAAGTGGCGAGAATAACGCTTCGTCTTCCTTGAGCATCACGAAATTATTATCCCAAAAGCGCTCCGCATTCAACAGATAAACCGCACGGTTGTACTCATAATTATTGGCGTATTTGTTATGATTAATGACTTCTTTAAAATGAAGGAAATTTTCAAATATTTTGTCGATTAAAAAATCCTGAGGAATAAAAAGCCGCGTAACATTCCGACAACCCAACCCAAAATACCTGAAAATATCTTCTGCCAAAAGCTGCAGTTCTTCTATGGTTTCATCTCCTTTTAAGACCGCGACCGACGTTCGGTTTTTACGGATAATACTTAATGAATCTTTAAAATAATACTCCAGATATCTTGCGGTATTATTACTTCCTGTGGCAATAACGGCATCAAAATCAGTCAACCGCTCCGCAAATTCGTATTGAATCTTTCCATCGGAAAATTCATTCCATTTGCCGAGCAGAAAAGGCAGCATTGTTTTGTCTTTTGACGACAGTTTAATAACGGGAACATGCTGACTTAAAATCACTGAAATCACATCGTGAAATCCCACCAACGGGATATTTCCCGCTAAAATCAGTCCTACCTTTTTAGGCGTTTTGGCAACTTGATATCCGGCAAGCCATTTTTTCAGCTGAGTTTCGGTCAGTAAATCCGCCCATTGCTTCAAGGCAAATTTTTGATTTTCAATGGTAAACCATGAATTCTCAATTTGAGACCTTCTCAAAACCGCAGAAAACCGTTCGTCTTCTTCATTAAAATCAGCGGGATTTTTGTGTAAAAACTCTTTAATATAAGTACTTAGTTTACACAGTCCCGAAATTTGCTTTTCTATGTTCATTGTATGGATAATTGAGGTATTTTCAGCAATTTGCACAAAGCAATAAATTTCTTCGGAACCGTATTCCAGCAGGGACTTTTCTTGCTCCCTTACTTTCTGCGCTACGACACGGGTACCACTTTTTAAAATTCCCAGATAAACTTATATATTCCTTTATTGTTTGCTTTTGCAAAGTTACTTATTTGTTGAAAGTACTGCAAACAAGTGCAATAATAATTACTTGATGGTTTTCCCGTGCCATTTTTCAGTAATAATTCATTCAGACATTCTCTGGACGGTAAAATCACACAGGCTAATCGGCGAGCGGAAAGTCTAAAAGGTTTTTTCTTTCCTGTAGAACCGTGATCATGGCTCCAGATGGCTCAACTTGTAAAACATAACCAAACTCATAAGTCCGGACTGCAGCAAAAGACCAGCGGGAAGGCGGCTTTCCGCTTCATGCCCGCGCATCTGCTGCTGAGAGACACCTCGAGGTGCGTCGAGGTCATAAAGCGTATTTCCTTGGTCTCCTGACTGAATCCTTCTTTGACGATTTAACGCTCACCAACCAAAACTCTGCCGATAATCCAATGAGTTTAAAACGAGTAGTTGTTATCGTTTGTATTTGCTTATTATCAAAATCTTGTTTTGCGTCAGTTTTTATTCTGTCAAACCATAGGTTTACTTTATTCATATAGATGTCATAGTATAGCTTTACTTTTTATTTGTTTAAGTCAATATATAGTTTTACTTTTGTTGTATTAAAGTCCAACTATCACTTTATAAAATGAGAAAAAAATCATTACAGCTTCAACAGATTACTCACAAATTAAATCAATTTTCTGCTGTTGAGCATGTGGCTATGCCCCCTACCGGGTGGATCAAGGCGATCAGAACTTCTCTCGGAATGTCAATGCAACAGCTGGGGGAAAAACTGTCGGTATCTAAACAGGCTGTTCAGGATCTGGAGCGAAGAGAACAGGAGGAATCGATTACGTTGAAATCCCTTCGCGAAGCAGGGAACGCTATGGATTTGCGGTTGGTTTACGGTTTTATTCCCAAAGACGGATCTCTGGATCATCTGATTGAAAGAAAAGCCAGGGAATTGGCTAAGGATGTTGTTCTCCGCTCTTCCAACACAATGAAACTGGAAGACCAGGAAAATAGTCAGGAACGCCTTGTCAAAGCCATTGAAGAAAGAACTGAAGCAATCATTAAAGAAATGCCTAAAATACTGTGGGATTAAATCTTCAGTACATCGACGGACAAACGCCTCTTGAGGAGGAAGAAAAGGAAGGTCTGCTTATTCCCACCATTGCGATCAGGGAAGAGCTTGATGAATTTGAGCAGCAAAACATTGAAGAAGCTGTGTTCTGGACCCTCACACGAAAATTAAAGGCCCAGGATTTATTCACCGAAAAATTCATTAAAGCCCTGCATAAAAGAATGTATGGAAATGTATGGAAATGGGCCGGTGAATTCAGAAAAACGAACAAGAATATTGGTGTTGACCGGTGGCAAATTCCTACCGAAGTTAAAAATCTGCTGGATGATGCGCTTTTTTGGATTGAACACCACACCTATCCGCCAGAAGAGATTGCGCTGCGCTTCAAACACCGACTGGTAAGCATTCACTGTTTTGCGAATGGAAACGGCAGACACAGCCGCCTCATGGCAGATCTTATTATTGAAAAAATATTTGGTTTACCTGTATTCACCTGGGGATCGTGGGGCAATCTTTCTAAAGATGGGGAAGCGCGGAAACAATATCTGCAGGCTGTTAAAAAGGGTGACTTGCACGATTACACGCTCTTGCTAAAGTTTGCCCGAACCTAAATTCTACATTCACCACAGCGAAATTCTATTGCCCTGAACGGAATGCAGCTGGCGGGATACGGGGCAACAACGGTTTAGCTGTTGAGAGGTGCGTATCATTGCCTTTCTGTTATTTGTTATGGTTTTACCCGTCTAATTCCAACTGGTAATGGGCGCTGCGGCCGCGTCCGATTTCGGGATTGAATTCACGAATTACAGAATCAGAGACAAAAGGACAAATTTCATTTCTCATCACTCCAAAGATAATTTTTTGAAAGTTTGCAGTTAAAAGGTCAACAAGTGATATAACAAGCTCTTAATTCGCATGCTTTCAATTACTTTTAATTGAATGATCGAAAAAAATCAATGTCCTATCCATCACTATTTGAGCGAAAAGCTGGACAATACAGAGAAAATTCTTTATCTTTGTACAAATTTAAAAAATAAAGTAGCAATGGCTATTAAAATAACCGACGAATGTATTAATTGTGGCGCTTGTGAGCCGGAATGTCCCAACAACGCGATCTATGAAGGAGCAGTAGACTGGAAAGCATCAGATGGAACTGCCCTGAAAGGTAAAGTAGTTTTGAAATCAGGCTTGGCTGTGGATGCTGATGACCCGCAAGAACCCGTAAGCGACGATGTGTATTTCATTGTCACCGATAAATGTACCGAATGTATCGGCTTTCATGAAGAACCGCAGTGCGCGGCTGTATGCCCGGTAGACTGCTGTATTCCAGATGAAGACCATGTGGAATCTGAGGAAAGTTTGCTCGAGAAAAAAGCCTTTTTACACGGAGAATAAGTAAATTCGCTCACAAACCGTGGGCGTTTTTTTTATAACATTTCTAATTTATTCGAATTTCAGGAATATCAGCGACCAGTTCTTATAAAAACCAAAAAGTATGAGCAAAATACACAACTTCAGTGCAGGACCATGCATTTTACCGCAGGAAGTTTTTCAGAAATCTGCCGAAGCAATTCTCGATTTTAATGGAAGCGGACTGTCGATTTTAGAAATATCTCACCGCAGCAAGGATTTCGTAGCCGTAATGGACGAAGCCAGAGCGATTGTAAAAAGACTGATGAAACTCGGCGACGACTACGAAGTTTTATATTTAGGTGGTGGCGCGAGTTTGCAGTTTGCAATGGTTCCCTTTAATTTAATGAAATCCGAAAACGGAAAAGCTGCTTATTTAGATACCGGAACCTGGGCTGCAGGAGCGATTAAGGAAGCGAAAAAATTAGGCACCGTTGATATTGTCGGTTCTTCTAAAGCAGAAAATTATTCTTTCATCCCGAAAGATTATACCGTCGGAAGCGAATACGATTATTTTCACTGCACTTCTAACAATACGATTTACGGAACCCAAATGAGAACATTCCCGAAAGTGGATACGCTGATGGTTTGCGATATGAGTTCTGATATTTTCTCCAGAGTGATTGATTTCTCCCAGTTTGATTTAATCTATGCCGGCGCTCAGAAAAACATGGGTCCTGCAGGAACAACTCTGGTTGTGGTAAAAAAAGAAATCTTAGGCAAAACGGGAAGAGATATTCCTTCAATGTTGGATTACTCTTTACACATTGCCAAAGAATCCATGTACAATACACCGCCCGTTTTCCCGGTTTATGCTTCGCTTTTAACATTGCAGCATTTAGAAAACCATGGTGGAATCGCTGCCGCAGAAATTAGAAATGAAGCAAAAGCGAAATTATTATATGCTGAAATCGACCGCAATCCATTATTCGAAACCTTCTGTGTGAAAGAAGACCGTTCATTGATGAATGTCTCTTTTAAATTATTGGATGAGTCTAAAAAAGAAGAATTCGATAACGCCTGGAAAGCTGCAGGAATCAATGGTTTGAATGGCCATAGGAGTTTAGGAGGTTACCGTGCGAGTCTGTACAACGCGTTGCCCATTGAAAGTGTTCAGGTTTTAGTTGATGTAATGCAAAATTTAAAATAAATGATAGTTCTTGCTAATGACGGCATTTCAAAAGCCGGAGAACAACTGCTGAAAGACGCAGGAATCGAAATTCTGGAAACAAAAGTTTCACAGGAACATCTTATCAGTTTCATTAATGAAAACAAGGTAGACGTGCTCTTAGTCCGAAGTGCCACAAAAGTGAAAGCTGATCTAATCGATGCCTGTCCCGGTTTGAAAATCATCGGTCGCGGCGGCGTAGGTATGGACAATATCGACGTAGAGCATGCGATTGAAAAAGGAATTTATATTATCAATACACCGAAAGCATCCTCCCGTTCGGTAGCCGAAATGGTTTTTGCCCACTTCTTTTCGTTGGCAAGATTTCTGCATGAATCCAATAGACTGATGCCGCTGGAAGGGGAAACCCATTTCAAAGCGTTGAAAAAATCTTTTTCAAGTGCGGTGGAATTAGAAGGGAAAACTTTAGGAGTGATCGGTTTTGGCAGTATCGGAAAAGAAGTCGTGAAAATCGGAATCTCTTTAGGAATGAAAGTAAAAGTGCTCACAAGAAAACCGAAAACCGAAAAAGTTACTTTAGACTTTTTTGATGGGCAGCAACTGCATTTTGAAATTTCCACTGAAAATGACATGGATCAGTTCCTGTCCGGTTTGGATTTCCTCACCGTTAACACCCCAAAAACGGCCGGCTATCTTTTGGATGCACCGCAGTTCGAAAAAATGAAAGACGGCGTTTTTATCGTTAACACCGCAAGAGGAGGCGTGATCAACGAAGTTACCTTGCTGGAGGCCATCGAAAACGGAAAAGTCGCCGGAGCAGCTCTGGATGTGTTTGAAAATGAACCTACCCCTGAACTTGCCCTTTTAATGAATCCTAATTTGTCTCTTTCACCCCATTTAGGTGGAAATACACAAGATGCCCAACAGAAAATTGGTAAAGAACTTGCGGAACAGATTATTGAAATTAAAAAGAAACTACAGTAGTATATGCCTATATTTAAACCATTTCGGGGAATCAGACCAACCGAAGATTACGTAGATATTTTCCCAACCCACCCGTTGGATAATTACTCCCAGGAGGAAATTAATAAAAAATCTCAAGTGGATTCGTCCTACATCCAGATGGTTAAACCCTACGTGGTGAGCAAATCAAAAGATATCGACCGGAACCTTCGAAAAATCAGAACCAATTTCGAAGAGCTTTTGGCTGACCGAAAATTAGTGCAGGATCACTCGTCCTATTATTTGTATGAACAGATCTTGCCTAATAAAACCATATTCCGCGGACTTTTAGGTTTGGTCAGTGTCGAAGACTTTCGGAATGGAAAAATAAAAAAACACGAATCTACGCTTACCTACAGAAAAGAAAAACTGGCTTATTATCTGGATAAAGTCAATGTACAGGCAGAACCCGTTTTGCTTACTTATCTGGCAAACCCGAAAGTGGAAATGCTCATGAACCATGAGGAAAAAAATGTACCTATCCTTAATTATTTAGATGACAACGGCATCAGACATAAGGCCTGGAAGATTGATAACCGCCTGAAAATGCTTCAGTTTAAAGAAGTTCTGGAGCAGATTGACTCCTTTTATATCGCCGATGGCCACCACAGAATCGGATCCACCGCACTGAATGCAGAAAATCAAAAGAAAAAAAATAAAAAACATACCGGAACAGAACATTATAATTACGTCTTCAGTTTCGTTGTTTCCAACCAGTCGATCAAGATTCATGATTACAACCGGCTTTTGAGTGATTTGAACGGATTGAATGAAAAAGAATTCCTCCAGAAAATTGAGAAAAATTTCCGAATTCATGAAAAAGGAGAAGAACCGTACTACCCTTCTCAGAAATTCCACATCTCGATGTATCTGGGCGGAAAATTTTATTCGCTTCACGTTCATCATGATTTAAGGAAGCAACAGGGTGAGATGAATGATCTCGACCATTATTTATTGGAAGAATATATTTTTAAAGATATTTTAGGAATCGATGATCCGAAAACAACCGAAAAAATAACCTATATCAAAGGAAGTTCGGATATCGAAGGAATTAAGACCATCAAAGCAAAGGTTGATTCCGGCGACTTTAAAGTAGGATTCGGAATTTATCCTGTCAGTTTTAATGATTTATTAAAGGTTTCCGATAACAAAATAATCATGCCGCCCAAATGTACTTATATCGAGCCGAAACTGGTAACTGCATTAATAATGTACGATATGAAGCAGTAAATTTACTTTTTGTTATTAATTTTTTTTAAATTTGGGTCTATCAATTGTGAAACCTATGAAATATTCGATTATAAAAATACTTCCGCTCTTTTTGGGCGGATTTTTATTTGCTCAGCAATCCACCGATTCTGTCCAGTTCAAAAACATTTCCGATGAAATACTTGTAAATGGAACTGCGTACGAAAATTTACGGGAGTTAACCCAAAATATCGGTCAACGTTTGAGCGGTTCCGCTGCTTATGAAAAGGCGGCAGACTGGGCGGTTCAAAAATTAAAAGCAGCCGGCGCAGATAAAGTCTGGAAAGAAGAAGTGATGGTTCCGGTTTGGGAAAGAGGCAAAGAATCTCTTCAGATAAAAGAAGGAAACGGCCACTGGAAAACCCTGAGAATGCTTTCATTAGGGAATTCTGAGGGAACGAAAGGAAAAGACGTAGAAGCCGAAATGGTCTTTGTTAAGAATAAAGAGGATTTTGACAAACTTCCTGATGCAGCCATAAACGGAAAAATCATCTTCTTTAATTATGCCTTTAACCAAAAATTCATTTCTACCGGGCAGGCTTATGATGATGCTAACAAATACCGCAGAAGCGCCGCTTCCTGGGCCGGAAAAAGAGGCGCAAAAGCAGTCATTATCCGTTCGCTCTCTTCAGCTTTAGATGATGTTCCACATACCGGAATGATGCGTTATGACGAAGATGATAAAGCAAAAATCCCGGCAGTAGCGATTGGTCCGAAAAGCGCTGATGAATTGGAAAAAACTTTGAAATCCCAAAAAGTATTTGCCAGATTAAATTCTAACGCAACCATGAAAGGTGAAAAACTTTCGTATAGTGTGATTGGAGAAATCACCGGCAATAAAGACAAAAGTGTGATTGTAGTCGGTGGACATCTCGATTCCTGGGATGTGGGTGAAGGCGCGCAGGACGACGGTGCCGGAATTGTTCAAAGTATCGAAGTACTGAGAACTTTCAAAAAGTTAGGAATTAATAACAACCATACGATTCGGGTCGTTTGTTTTGCCAATGAGGAAAACGGCGTACGAGGTGGAAATCAGTACGCAACCAACATTAAGAAAAATAACGAAAAACATATTTTTGCTGTCGAAAGTGATGGTGGCGGTTTTACACCCCGTGGTTTTGGTTTGGTAATGACTCCTGAAAAACGCCAACAAGTACAATCCTGGAGAAACCTTTTCTTGCCGTATGGAGTTCATAATTTCGAAGTTCAATATGCAGGAACCGATATCGAGCCGATGGAACCTTTGGGCGTTCCTTTAGCAGAACTCATTCCAGATTCTCAAAGATATTTTGAAATTCACCATTCCGATGAAGATACTTTTGACAAAGTAAATCGCAGAGAATTATTATTAGGAGCGTCTGCAATGGGACAGTTAATTTACATGGTCGATAAAAACTGGTAATGAGAAAACCTCCGATTCACAGAAGTTTTTGGAACGCCATCAAAGGAGTCATCTGGATGCTGAAATCTGAACGTAATTTTCAGATCGAAGTTTTGGCGTTGCTTATCAATCTTTTTTTAATCGTTTATTTAAAAGTAACCGAGTTTGAAGCGACTATCATTTTAGTGGTTTCATTCTCGGTTTTAAGTTTAGAAATTCTGAATACGTGTGTAGAAAAAATCTGCGATATAATTCAACCTGAGTATGATGAACGCATTAAAATCATTAAAGACATTGCAGCAGGATCTGTATTCTTAATGGCAATCGCTTCTGCAATAGTCGGGGTTTTAATTTACACTAAATATCTTCTTTGAAAATGCTGTCATCGTAAGACATTTTCGCTGCCTGATAACCGATTTCAAAAATCTCTTCCAAACGGCTCGCATTTCTTTCGAAAGTTCCGTAATTAGCTAATTTTTTGGACGTAATGATCCAGTCACAATAGGAAAATTTATGGATTTCTGTACGGTGTGACATTAATTCGTAAGCTCTCGTCGTCACCGATTTTATACTGTTAAGATCCCCAATTTCAACATCTTGCGGTGGCGAAACATAAACACCGATCAGTTTTTCACAATCCTGATGAATAATGTCTGCGGGGAAATTATTCAAAACTCCGCCGTCACTAAACATTTCATTACCAACAATATAAGGAACTGTAATTCCGGGAATTGAACAGGAGGCAATTACTGCGTCCACGATTTTGTCTTTGCCTTCAAATATTTTTTGCTCACCGGAAACCAGTTCTGTAGCAATGACCTTCAAATTGATATCAAGTTCTCCAATGGTCATATCCTTGAAAATAGGATACAAATACGTTGAGAAAATTTTAGAGGAAACCAGTCCCGGTTTGTTGAACGCAAAATGTCGCCAGTTGAAAAAATAGACCGATTTAAAAAAGTCCAGAATTTCTTCGCCCGATTTGCCGACACCGTGTAATGCACCCACAATCGAACCTGCGCTGCAACATGACAAAACATCTGCAGTAATATTTTTCTCTGCTAAAAATTTTAGAACTCCGGCATGAGCAAGTCCTTTTGTCCCACCTCCCGAAAGAACCAAACCCAAATTATATTTTTCCATTTTAAAAAGTTAGTCAAAAATAAGAAACCACATTGAAACTTTGCGGAATTTTTCGAATTTTAAGATGCTAAACTCAGTATTTCATTTCATTAAAAAATAGTTCTGAAATAAAAAAATATCCTTTAAACAACGTTACATTTCGTTTATCAAAAATGAGAAGAGTTTTCTATCATCAAAATTTACATATCTTCTAAATTTCTGTTTTAAAGATACTGTCATCATAAGAAGTTTTTGCTGCCTGGTAACCGATTTCGAAGATCTCCTCTAAACGCTCTGCATTACTTTCGAAGATCCCATAATTTGCTAATTTCTTGGAGGTGATAAGCCAGTCACAGTAACAAAATTTATGGATTTGATTTTTGTGTGATAATAATTCAAAAGCTCTTGTCGTCACGGCTTTTATGGAATTCAAATCACTAATTTTCACGTCTTGTAACGGAGAGACAAAAACACCAATTAATTTTTCGCAATCCTGATGAATAATATCTGCCGGAAAGTTATTAAGCACGCCTCCATCACTGAACATTTCGTCACCAACAATATAAGGAACCGTAATTCCGGGAATAGAACAGGATGCGATTACAGCATCGACGATTTTGTCCTTCTCCCCAAAAATTTTCTGTTTTCCTGAAATAAGTTCGGTGGCAATAATTTGTACTTCTACCTCCAAATCACCAAGAGTCATTTCTCCAAAAACTGGATTCAGATAATCAGAAAAGACGTCAGACGAGATAAAACCAGGCTTATTGAAGGCAAAATGATGCCAGTTAAAAAAATAAATAGACTTGAAAAAATCCAAAATTTCCAAGGGTGATTTTCCAATTGTATAGAGCGTACCAACAATGGAACCCGCACTACAGCAAGCCAAAACATCCGGATGAATATCTTTTTCCATCAAAAATTTTAAAGCGCCTGCATGTGCAACTCCTCTTGTACCGCCACCGGAAAGCACGAGTCCAAGTTTGAATTTTTTCATAACTAAAAGTTAGTCAAAAATTAAAAACCGCAAACTAATGTTGCGGTTTTATTTGAATTTTATAATGTTCTTTCTATTTCAAAAGATATTCCTGCATAAATTGAATTACTGCCAATCTCTGAAAATCCACGTTCTCTTTTTTACGGAAACCGTGTCCTTCATTTTTAGCTTCTAAATACCAAACCGTATTTCCCTGCGCTTTCAGTTTATCACGCATTTGCATTGCCTCCGTCACCGGAACTCTTGGATCATTGGTTCCCTGGATGATGAACATTGGTTTTTTAATTTTATCGGTGTTATTTAAAGGAGCGATCTTGGTGAAAAACTCACTCATTTTCGGATCACGTTCGTCGCCATATTCTGCTCTTCTTAAATCACGCCGGTATTCTTCGGTGTTTTTCAGGAAGGTATTAAAGTCTGAAATTCCCACCACATCCACAGAACATCTGATTCGGTCTGCATATTCATACGCCGTAGCCAACGTCATAAAACCGCCGTAACTTCCGCCCATGATCATAATACGATCTTTATCAAGTTCCGGTTGCTTGGCGATCCAATCCAATAAAGCATCGATATCTTTTACAGAATTCATTCGGTTGAAACCGTTGTCACTCGCGATATACGTTTTACCGAAACCTGAAGAACCCCGAACATTGGGATAAATCAAAGCAACGCCCATTTCATTGGTATAATAATTATTTGCACCTAAAGATGACGCCATCGACTGACCTTCTGGACCGCCATGAATATTGATCATCACTGGTCTTTTCCCGGTAAACTTTTTAGAAGCAGGATAATAAAATCCGGAGATTTTCATCTTGTCAAAACTCGTCCATTCAATCAATTTCGGTTGAGCCATATCGCTTTTCTGCATTTCGCCCTGTTCGCTGTCCGTCCATCTTTCGATGTTTTTCGTGGCTAAATCTAAACGATAAATATCAGAGGAAGAATCATAAGTTGACTGTGAGAAAAAGAGGGATTTTCCGTCGTCTGTAAATTCTATATTATTGATTAAACCAATCGGTAAACCTTTTATTTCTGAATATTTTTTGGTTGCAGTATCCATTAAATATAACTTATTCAAACCACTTTCATTGGTTTTAAAAACGATTTTGGATTTATCTTTCGATAACGCATAATCAGAAACTTCCCACGGAATATTGGTGGTGAAATAAGTGATTTTTTTCGTTTTTAAATTCATCAAAGCCAAACGGTCAAACTCATTATCACGGTCGGTCACATACCAAATCTCGTCAGAATTTTTTGCAAATTCAGCGCTGCTTTGAACGATCTGTTTTTCAGTTCTATCGGTGATTGGTTCCAGCTTTTTTGTTTCTGTATCTAATAAATACAGATAAGATTCGTTCGCCGAAACATATTCGCTGACGATAAGTTTTTTGCCGTCCGCTGAAATATCGCTGATTCCCCAGCCGCCACCTTTCAATTCCAGAATCAATTTGGTTTGTTCAGGTTTTAATGGATTCATAAAATAAATATCCCGGTCGCCGCCATTTCTTTTGGTTGAAGAAAAGTAAAAACCAGAACCGTCTTTCTTCCAACGCATTCCGCCGTTTTGGGATCTGCCGCCATCGGTTAGAAGCGTGGATTCCATGGTGTTTAAATCTAATCTGAAAAGTTGTCCGAATTCATTTCCGCCAATATCTTTAGAATAGACCAAGTATTTTCCTTCCGTTGGTTCGTAATCTGCGGAATTCACAGGTTCGTCAAAAAAAGTAATTTGTTTTCTATTGCCTAATGCTTTTGATAAATGATGCAATTGATTGGTAGAAGCAAATCTGGTGACCATGATCAACTCCTTACCGTTGGGATGAATTGCGGTAAAGTTGGCGCTTCTGCTTTCTGAATATTTTTTAATTTTTTGATTTAAACTTTTCGGTATCGCTGGAATATTCTCAGTTATCAAATTTTCATTAGGAACGACAATATCATTTTTAGTTTGAGCAAAAAATGCTGCCCCAGTCAACAAAAAAACCGGAATAAAAGATTTTAGGTGCATATATTATAATTTGATGTTAAGATAAGAATTTTTGGGAATTAAAAAAAGCATAATTTGTGGTTGCGGTTTGTTTGTATTGGCTCAAAGTCGGAATGATGTGCGAACGGGATTTGCTTTTCTATATTTCAGATTTTATTTTCAGTATTTTGTAATATTATTGATATTTCATTGTAAACATTACAAGCAATCGACTACCTATACAGATAATCCACTACAGAAACGAATGCGCAAGGTTGTTTTATCATTTCTGCAATGTGCGGAATCATTTCTGCATCTTGCGGAATCATTTCTACACGTTGCGGAACCATTTCTACTCGTTGCGGAACCATTTCTACACCTTTCGGAATGATTTCTGCACGTTGCGGAATGATTTCTACAATTTGCGGAAGAGTTTTTACCTCATTTTTATTGATTCCTATTTGCGCCGTTGTGGGCTTTGCAAAGAATCCCGGCAGAAAGTGCTGTGAGTTTATTGATGATCCCTCCACTTAAAACAGTTTCTCAATAAAAAAACTCCAGCGAATCACTGGAGTTTTCTATATAAAAATATCGTTTATTTTAGATGTGAATCACTTCGCCATAAGCGGCGGCAACGGCTTCCATCACAGCTTCTGAAATCGTTGGATGTGGGTGAATCGCTTTCAACACTTCGTGACCGGTGGTTTCTAATTTACGCGCTACAACTGCTTCTGCAATCATATCGGTAACGCCGTCGCCGACCATGTGACAACCCAACCATTCGCCGTATTTCGCATCGAAGATCACTTTGATGAAACCATCGGTATCTCCGTTGGCAGTGGCTTTTCCGGAAGCTGAGAACGGGAACTTACCTACTTTCAGTTCGTAGCCTTTTTCCTTCGCCTGTTTTTCGGTTAAGCCTACAGAAGCGATCTCTGGATGACAATACGTACAGCCCGGAACATTGCCGTAATCGATCTTTTCTACGTGAAGACCTTTGATCTTCTCCACACACGTAATTCCTTCTGCAGATGCAACGTGCGCCAAAGCTTGCGTTGGCAAAATATCACCAATCGCATAATAGCCCGGAACAGAAGTTTCGTACCATTCGTTCACCAAAACTTTTCCTTTATCAGTCTGGATTCCTACTTCTTCGAAACCTTGACCTTCAATATTGGAAGCAATTCCAACGGCTGAAAGTAAAATATCTGCTTCTAAAGTAATATTTCCGGTTGCTGTTTTTACGGTTGCTTTTACGCCGTTTCCGGAAGTATCCACAGATTCTACGGAAGCGTTGGTCATGATATCAATCCCTGATTTTTTCAGAGATTTCTCAACGTGTTTTGAAGTATCTTCATCTTCCACGGGAAGAATGTTTGGCATGAATTCAACAACGGTAACTTTGGTTCCCATGGTATTATAGAAATCAGCGAACTCAATTCCGATCGCACCTGAACCGACAACGATCATCGATTTTGGTTGCTCAGGAAGATTCAACGCCTGTCTGTATCCGATCACTTTTTTTCCATCTTGTGGAAGGTTTGGCAATTCTCTGGAACGCGCGCCAGTTGCGATAATAATATGCTGTCCTGAATATTCAGTTGCTTTTCCGTCTTTATCGGTTACAGAAACTTTTTTACCTTTTTGAATTTTGGCTGTTCCCATGATCACATCGATCTTGTTTTTCTTCATCAGGAAAGCGATTCCACCACTCATTTTCGTGGCAACTCCTCTACTTCTCTGGATGACTTTAGAAAAATCAAAACCTGGATTTTCTACTTTATTTAAACCGTAATTTTCGGCTTGTTGTAAATATTTAAAAACATGCGCAGATTTCAACAATGCTTTGGTTGGGATACACCCCCAGTTTAAGCAAATTCCGCCCAGGTTTTCTTTTTCGATAATGGCCGTTTTGAAACCTAACTGTGCGGCTCTAATTGCCGTAACGTAACCACCAGGTCCACTCCCAATAACAATAATATCGTAGTTCATTATTTAAAAATTTGATGCGAATTTACGGAAAATTTTGCGATTTATATTTATAGCATACCGAGGAATTAAATACTGTGGGTTTTTCGCAAGAATAAACAACTTTGAAGAAAAAACTATTGGATAAATATTAAGCTTTTCACCATCAGCTCCAGATTCCGCCTGATTATAATAAAGTTGTGTTTTTGTTGAGGATTTGCTTTCTCTGGAGCTTCGGTGTGTTGTAAAATGGTATCGCTTTTCTATTTCCGACAAATGTAAAGCACCCCGCCAAAACTTCCTTACGGAAAACCATAAAACAGTGATATTTTTGAGTAAAAATTAAATTTATTTTTGAAAAACAGGTAGAATAAGAGAAATGAAAATAACCAAAAAAGCTTTCCGGTAAAAGGTATTTTTACTGCAGTTTCTTTCCCGTACAGGAAATTGAGATGAAAAAACAAGGCATACAGGTAGTAATTTAATTTGAATCTTTAAAATATAATTCAAAGTTAAAAAAAACAGCGAAAAATTAATTTTCGCTGTTTTCTGTGAATAAGTTTATATTTTTGGAGATGGAAGTTCCTGTAGCTTTCTAAATTTTACCGAAACAAAAAGTTTCAATAAAACATAACAAAGCAATAATTACTACTTAAAAATTATCCCGCTCCTAAATCTTCGGGAATTTTTCAGGATTCGTTTCTGTAAACAATCCGTAAATTTTCTCGACCATATCGTCAACACTAGGTTTGCTGAAGTAATCGCCGTCACTTCCATATGGCGGACGGTGATTTTCTGCAGAAATGGTTAACGGATCGGAATCCAGGTATCTGAACGCTTTCTGTTTTTCCATAATCTGCTGAAGAATAAACGCCGAGGCCCCACCTTCTACATCTTCATCGATGATTACCAAACGGTTGGTTTTCTTCACACTTTCGGAAATTTCATGACTCAGATCGAATGGAATTAACGACTGAATATCGATCACTTCCGCAGAAATTCCGATTTTTTCCAATTCCTGAGCGGCTTCCATGACCAATCTCCAGGTTGAACCGTAAGTAACTAAAGTAACATCTTTTCCTTCTTTCGTTACTTCAATTTTTCCTACCGGAACCGTAAATTCTCCAAGATTATCAGGTTGCTTTTCTTTTAATCGGTAACCGTTTAAACATTCGATAATTAAAGCCGGCTCATCTGCCTGAAGCATGGTATTATAAAATCCAGCCGCTTTTGTTAAATTACGCGGAACGAGGACTAAAATCCCTTTTGAGAGATTAATAATTCCCGCCATCGGAGAACCTGAATGCCAAACTCCTTCTAATCGGTGGCCACGTGTTCTGATAATCAACGGTGCTTTTTGTCCGCCTCTGGTTCGGTATTGAACGGTTGCTAAATCGTCGCTCATTCCCTGCAGACAATACAGGATATAATCCAAATACTGGATTTCTGCAATTGGTCTTAAGCCACGCATTGCCATTCCGATTCCCTGTCCCAGAATTGTTGCTTCACGAATTCCGGTATCTGCGATTCTCAAATCGCCATATTTTTCCTGAAGGCCTTCTAAACCTTGGTTGACATCACCAATATTTCCCGCATCTTCACCAAAGATGAGTGTTTCCGGATATTTTTCAAAAATTTTATCGAAATTATTTCTGACGACTACTCTGCCGTCGACCGTTTCCGAAGCGTCAGAAAATACGGGTGCAACTTCTTTGACATTGGTTGCTTTCCATTCTGACTGAGAATATAAATGAGAAGAATAGTTGTCTTTTTCCACTGCGAAAATCTCTTCAAATTTTTTATGAAGATTTTGTCTTTCTGAAGTTTGATCTGTTCTTGTCAACAATAAAGATTTTCTCACCAAATGGAAAATATCTTTTTTCGCTACAGAAATCACTTTATTGAATTTTTCTAATTCTGCGGCAACTTCAATATTTTGAGATTTTAAATTTTCAACCAAAGGAACAACAGTTTCTTTTAAATCCTGAATCGTTTTCTGATAATTTTCCCATGCTTTTTTCTGACCGTCTTTCACAAATTTCTTCGCTTCCGAATCAATTTTCTCTAATTCTTCAACGGTTGCTAACTGTTGTTCACTGCCTTCAATTTCAATCGAATAATCCAGGATCCATTCTTTAAATTTTACCAAACCATCGAAATCCCCTTCCCATTTCAGGCGGTCTTCATCTTTATATCTTTCGTGTGAACCGGAAGTTGAATGTCCTTGCGGTTGCGTAACTTCGATAACATGTACTACAACAGGAACACTTTCTGTTCTTGCAAAATGTTCTGCGCGTGCATAAGCATCTAATAAGGAAGGATAATCCCACGCTTTTACCTGAATAATTTCACAACCCTGATTTTCACCTTCTTTTCTTTGGAAACCTGAAAGCATTTCGGCGATATCTGCTTTGGCTCTTTGGTTGTGTGTAGGAACCGAGATTCCGTAACCGTCATCCCAAATCGAAGTAATCATCGGAACCTGCAAAGCGCAGGCAGCATTTAAGGTTTCCCAAAAATGCCCTTCTGCCGTTGAGGCATCACCAATTGTTCCGAAAGCGACCTCATTTCCTTTATTTGAAAATTTTTCTGAACCAGCGAATTCAACAGTTTTATAAACTTTAGAAGCCAGCGCCAATCCTAATAATCTTGGCATTTGTCCGGCGGTAGGAGAAATATCAGAGGATATGTTTTTTTGTTTTGTTAAGTCTTTCCAACTTCCATCTTCATTCAAACTTCTGGTGGAGTAATGGCCGTTCATTTGTCGACCCGCAGAAGCTGGTTCACGCTCAATGCTCGTATCTGCATATAATTGGGCGAAAAAATTCTCAACCGTTATCGCACCAATGGCGTATGCAAAAGTCTGGTCACGATAATATCCCGACCGGAAATCGCCATCTTTAAAAACCTTTGCCATGGCCAATTGCGGCAATTCTTTACCGTCTCCAAAGATTCCGAATTTTGCTTTTCCCGTCAACACTTCCCTTCTTCCGAGGTAAGACATTTCTCTGGAAATTCTGCCCAGTTTATAATCTTCTAAGATTTGGTTTTTAAAGTCCTGAAAAGTAATCTGCTGAGTTTCAATATAGGTCGTTTCCATAAAAGCTGAATTTTCACAAAGATAAATAAATGAATTGAATTTTTAAAATTAGAATTTTATTTTTTGATAATATTCTATTTTTCAGCACCCTTTTTTATAAATTTGATAATCAGTATGTTGAACATATCACATTAAATAATGATAAAAATCAAGTCATCTCTTAAAAAGATTTCTGCGTTAGTGATTAAATTGCGACCATTACAAGCCTTTGTCCTTTTATGACAAACTAGGTGTACATTAAAGAAAAGTTAAATCTCATTTAAAATAAAATACAAAGTATCCTCAAAACAATTCTTCCGCGAATAAATCCGCGGAAGAACCAACACAAATGATGAAAAAAAAATTATTTAGTTTAGGGGGTTATTTTCTTGGTGGTGCTGCAATTTCTCCTTCAAGTTCAGAAGCTGCATTATTTGTTTCTTCAGCAGTTGTACTAGAACTATCTTGTTGTAATAAAACAGTTGTGGAATCCTGAACTCTCTGTAAAGTTGCTGCTTCTTCCGGTGATAATACATCGTCAGACTGTCTGCATGATTGTAATGTAATTGTAGTAAAAACTACTGCTGCGATAAGTGCAAATTTTTTCATTCGTTTAATTTTTACAAATGTATTGTGGAATGCAGTTATGAACCAATAAAACAAACCGTTAGTTTATAAAAAATGACAAGCAAATTATAAATTAAGTACTGTTTTTTTAAAAAAATAGCAGTATTATTGTAAAACAAATGACTTAAAAAATCTTATATCATTACTAATCACTTCATTAAGGTTTATGCAGCTGAAATACACTTTCCCTCTTCTTTTTCTTTTTTACTTGTTTTTTTTATCAAACTTTCATGCTCAAAGTCTATCAAAATCCGATTTAAGTAATGAGGAAATTGAAAAAAGAATTGATAATTCCAGCAACAATCCTACAAAAAGATGGGAACTCATAACTTTCTATATTAAAAAATCTAAAAAAGACCAGAATAACGAAGCCCTTTTTTATGCATACCGATATGCAAGTACAACCAGCACTTATCCATTAAATATAAAATACGCAGACAGTGCATTAGGTATTGGGGAAAAATCCGGCATAAAAAAAATACTGTTAGACGCTTATCTTAACAGAGGTAACATCAATATGTCTGAAGAATTTTACCAAAAAGCCCTCGATGATATTTTGGTGGCCAACAAATTATCTCAGGAATCGGGTAATGCCTACATTTTTAATAAAACGATCTATTATATTGCTCAAAATAAAATTTACCTCGGTCAGTATGAAGATGCCAATAAAGAGCTTCTAATATGCTTACAATTTTTTAAAGATAATTTAACAAACAAAATATCTCTGGGGAAAAATTATCAGATGTATTATATTTATTCGCTGATGAGTCTTATCGATTCCAATACAAAACTTGGAAAATTTAAAGAAAACAAAATACTTTTGAAAGAAGCTTTTGACTATCTCAAAAAAAACAAGCTCAATCAGTACATTCCCTATTTTATTACCTCGGAAGGTTTGATTTCCTACTATTCCAATAATTATGAGACTGCCATTTCCAAACTTTCTGAAGCCATTCAATTATATAATGATCAGTGGCAGCATAATACCGAAGTTTTCTATTTGGGACTTTCTTATTGGCATATTGGCAAAAAAAAATTGGCGGTAAAATATCTGGAGGAAATCGATAAATATTATACCAAAACCAAAAAGCTGGATCCGCAGTTCAGATCTGCTTATGAGATCCTGATTAAATATTATAATTCCGTCGGAAATACAGAAAAGCAACTGGAGTACATTAATAAACTAATGATCCTGGACAGATCTTACGAGAAAAACTACAAATATCTTTATGGAAGGATCGTTAAAGAATATGATACCAAAAAATTAGTATCAGAAAAAAACAGGATTGAAAGTACGCTTAAAAACCAAAGAATTATTTTTGTGGCTTTATTTATAATTTTGGTGTTTGTTTTTCTGTTTTTTGGTTTCCGTATTCAAAAGGAAAAACAAAATTATAAAAAGAGATTCGAAGAAATTATTGCCCAACAAAATACAGGTAATACCACACAAGAAAAACTAATTCCAGATTCTCCTGACTATAAGCAGAAATTCGATTATGAGTTTTACAATAAAATAGCTGGACTCAATCCAATTTTTGTCGAAAATATTTTAAAGCAACTGGAACTTTTTGAAAATGAAAATAAATTTCTGGATTCACAGGTTTCCCAAAAATCTTTGAGTGAAGAGTTGGGAACAAACTCCACTTATTTTTCAAAAATCATCAATACCTATAAAGGGAAAAATTTTGCAGTTTATATTAGCGATCTCCGGTTAGATTATATTATTGATCATCTTAAAAATGATGTAAAATATATCAATATGGATGTAAAGGAACTTGCCAGAATTGCAGGATTTTCGAGTACCGAAAATTTTTCGGATAATTTCCGCAGGAAATTCGATTTAAAACCGTCTGTATTTATAAAAATGATGAAAGACAAACTGTAGTCAATTTCCAATTCATCTTTTTCAGACGTTTTTGGATTGTAGCCGGATTTGACAATAAAAAATCGAAATCTTTTCCAAGATTTCGATTTCTGTAAAACGTAAAATTTAAAAATATGAACTTGGTTTTAGCTGTTATTAATTATTATTGGGGTTAAATTCCATTTCCCGGAGCATCTTATCGATAATTTCCAATGCTTTCTGCTCATCTGATAAATTGACCATTAACCGAACTGTGTTTGCAGTGGGCGTGGTAGTAAAAGACATATAATTATCAATTAAAAAACTTGTAATGTCTTGTGCTTCCAGTTTTGATTTTACCAATTGAATTTCAGACGGTTTCTCACTTTCAAAAACCGCGACTCTCGTTTCTCTTTCCATATTTCATTTCATTTTCGATTGTTAAAGTTACAACAAAATAATTGTAATTTATTCATTAATAATCAAAAATTAATAGGAATTCAAACTCTGTTTTATTTAAAAACCGCCTGAATCTGTTTCTATAATTACATTTTCGCCATACAAACTTCGATTTTATCGAGCGCCATTTGAATTTCTGCCGTGCTAACATTCAGGTGTGGCCGAAACCGGATGGAATGATCACCACAAGACAGAACAATTACGTTTTCCTGGTACAAAAGCTCCTGCAACTTATTGCGTTCTGCGCCATTGGGTAAATCGACCGCGCACATTAAACCGCGTCCTCTTGCATTGGAAATTTTATCCGGATATTTTTGGGCTAAACCCTGTAAACCGAGAAGTAAGTATTCACCGACAATCCGAGCGTTTTCTACCAGATTTTCCTTTTCGATAACTTCCAAAATTAATTGAAATCTCAGAATATCAATAAAGTTCCCGCCGAAAGTTGAATTGATCCTGGAACTTTCACGGAACACATTATTAGGAATTTCGTCGAATTTTTCTTTATTCGCCAAAACACCGCAAACCTGCGCTTTTTTACCGAAAGAAATGATATCCGGTTTTGCACTGAAATGTTCGAAAGCCCACATTTTTCCGGTAATTCCTACTCCGGTCTGTACCTCATCAAAAATCAGTAAAATTTCATTTTGGTCACAAAGATTTCTTAAACCAACAAAAAACTCATCACGGAAATGGTTGTCGCCGCCTTCTGCCTGAATCGGCTCAATGATGATACACGCCACTTTATTTGGATTTGAAAGAATGGCTTCTTCAATATTAAGGAGCGCAAGATTCTCATTTTTTATGGTTTCTTCCAAATTCTCTTCTGTAACCGGAAAATTCAAATGAGGATTAATGATTCTTGGCCAGTCGAATTTCGGAAAATACTGGTATTTTCTTGGGTCAGAAGTATTGGTTAAACTTAATGTATATCCACTTCTTCCGTGAAAGGCCTGTTTGAAATGAATACAAATTCCCGCTTCATGATCAATTCCCTTTTCGAAATTCTTTCTCGTTTTCCAGTCGAAGCAAGCTTTCATGGCATTTTCTACGGCCATGGTTCCCCCTTCGATAAAGAAGCAGTACTGCAGTTCTTCGGGAATGGCCACTCTTTCGAAAACAGTCATGAAATCTGCAAATTCCTGAGAATAAACATCGGCTAAAGTAGGTTTATTGACGGCCATTTTCCCGAGCCATGCCGATCTTTCCATTAAATACGGATGATTGTAACCGATAGATGCCGAGGCGAACATGGAAAACATATCGAGGTAATTTTTTCCTGTAATTCTATCATGGATCCACGACCCCTGAGACTTTTCAAAATCCATTACGAAATCGAAACCGTCGGCAAGCATATGCTTGGACAAGGTTTCTTTTACCGTATTGGTCGGTTGTGGATGAGGTGCTATTGCGTTGTTCATATTTTTTGAAGTTAAAAGCAGAAAGTCCGAAGTCGGAAATTCAAGGTTAGAATTTATTTTACGCTATTTTATAATTAAAAAAAATCTTTGTATTTGTAATCTTTTGCAGCCCGACCTGAGTGGAGCTCTTTTTGTGCAGCGCAGCGGAACAAAAAAGCGGGAACGGAGGGCGGATCAGCTGCCCAAATAAATATTAATATTTTACAGATCAAATTTAATTCCCTGCGCCAAAGGCAAACTGTCGGTATAATTAATGGTATTGGTTTGTCTTCTCATGTAATATTTCCAAACATCGGAACCGGATTCTCTGCCACCGCCAGTTTCTTTTTCACCACCAAAAGCACCACCGATTTCTGCACCGGAAGTTCCGATATTCACGTTGGCAATTCCACAATCGGAACCATTTTGTGAAAGGAATAATTCTGCCTGACGCATATCAGTGGTCATAATCGCAGAACTTAAACCTTGAGGAACATCGTTCTGCATTGCGATTGCTTCCTCCAAAGTTTTGTATTTCATAATATAAAGAATCGGGGCAAAAGTTTCGTGCTGCACGATTTCATAAGAGTTTTGAACTTCTGCGATACACGGTTTTACGTAACAACCGGACTCGTAATTCTCTCCTTCCAAAACGCTGCCTTCAACTACGAATTTCCCACCTTCTTTTTTACATTTTTCAATGGAATCCTGATATTGTTTTACGGCATCTTTGTCAATCAAAGGTCCAACATGATTATTTTCATCTAAAGGATTTCCGATTTTTATTTGTCCGTAGGCTTTTACCAGACGGTTTTTCACTTCATCATATAAATTTTCATGGATAATTAATCTTCTTGTAGAAGTACATCTTTGTCCCGCAGTTCCCACTGCGCCGAAAACTGCACCGATAATCGACATATCCAAATCGGCATTCTCGGTAATGATAATCGCATTATTTCCACCCAGTTCAAGAATTGATTTGCCGAAACGTTGCGCAACATTCGTTCCCACGATTCTTCCCACTTTCGTAGAACCGGTGAAAGAAATCAAGGCAACATTTTTATCGTTCACCATTTTGTCACCAATTTGATGATCGCCCACAATCATGGTAGAAATTCCTTCCGGAAGGTTATTTTCTTTTAAAACTTCATTGATAATATTTTGACAGGCAATTCCGCAAAGGGGTGTTTTTTCTGAAGGTTTCCAAATGGTTACGTTTCCGCAAATCCACGCCAAAGCGGTATTCCAAGACCAAACTGCCACCGGGAAATTGAATGCGGAAATAATTCCAATAATTCCAAGCGGATGATACTGTTCGTACATTCTATGTCCAGGACGTTCAGAATGCATCGTGTAACCGTGAAGTTGACGCGATAAACCAACTGCGAAATCACAGATATCGATCATTTCCTGAACTTCACCAAGCCCTTCCTGAAGCGATTTTCCCATTTCATAGGAAACCAGTTTTCCTAAATCGTCCTTATATTCCCGAAGTTTTAAACCGAACTGACGAACCAATTCTCCCCTTTTCGGAGCGGGAATTTGGCGAAATTCTAAATAGGCTTTTTTAGCCTTTTCGATTACCTGATCATAATCGTTTGAATTTGCAGTGATCACTTTAGCAATTAATTTTCCGTCTGTTGGGGAATAACTTTCGAGTAAATCGCCATTGGCAAAGTAATTTCCACCAGAAGAGACGCCTTTATTTTCTTTTGCAATACCTAAATTAGAAAGGGATTTTTCGATTCCAAAATCCTGATTTGTATGGGACATAATATTTATTTGAATTATCCTTAAAGATAGAAAAATTACTGAAATCAGAAAAATTTTAACAGAGTTTTATTGAATCTTAAACAATTTTAAGTTTTAGAAAACAATACCGCAAATTCGATGAACAGACTATTTTGCCACAAAAAAATAAGTGGCATTATTTCCATTCATAAATTTGAAAGGCTTAAATAATAGTATTAATTTTGAAAAAAATTCTCCATGGAAAATTTACAGCCTGAAGATAAAAATTCAAAATTTAAAAAGTGGTTCAAACGAGTAGGGATCGGTGGGCTTATCTTTTTCACCGTGAAAGGAATTGCCTGGCTTTTTGTATTTTATTATGGTACGGAGTTATTTCAGAATTGCAGTGGAAAATAAATTCAAGAAAGAGTTTCCTTGCTTTTCCAATCCTCTTTTTTGATTTGAAAAACGACATTTGTTTTCGAAGCTTCGCCAAAATAGGCCACTTCTTCCTCACCCAAATTTTCTGCACCTAATTTAGTCATCGCTTTTACAGACCGGATATTATCTTTCCCAACATGGAAAATCACTTTTTCAACGAATTGAAAAATATAATCCAACATCATTTTTTTTGCACTTGCATTGATGTTCTTTCCCCAAGATTTAGTGCCGTAAAAAGTATAACCGATGAAAATACTTTTATCATTTTCATTAAAATCATAAAACCGTGTACTTCCTAAAACTTCCTCTGAATGCTTGTCAATGATTAAAAAAGCACCTTTGCTTTCCAATGCTCCTTTGAAAAAGTTATGAAAAACTTCTCTTTTGTACCTCTCTTTATTAGGATGCATTGCCCAAACTTCGGGATCAGAGGCTACCATGAATAATCTTTCGAAGTCAGTTTCCTTTAAAGGAAGCAATTCGATATTTTCGTTTTCTAAAGTGGGTTGAATGGAGAAATTCATAGTCGATGTTTTTTCAAAGATAAAAATAAGTTTTGGCTAAGGCCTATTGAATTAAAAAAACAAACAGGCTAAAGCCCACTCCTATTGATAAATTTCGCTACTGAACTTTATTTCAAATTATTTCATCCGTGATAAACCCGGGAAAAAACAATTTTACCATTCTTAATTTCCAATACTTCACCGATTTCCAGATCTTCTTCGCCTTCAACCTGTCGGGTATATTCCATGAAAACCTGTTCTGAATCTGCAGTTAATCTGGTAAGTTTATAATTCAAAGTCGGTAATCTTTCAAAACAGTCTTTCCACCAGTTTCGCAATGCATTTTTTCCTTGAATTAAACCATTAGTTTCAGGTTCTCGAACTTTCAATTTCGGGCTGAAATGTTCAGCTTGGTCATCATAAAGTTCAAGGAGATTTTCTAAATCGTGTTCGTTGAATGCTTTAAACCAAAGTTTTGCAATATTTTTTAAATCTTCAGGATTCATAAATTATCATTCTAAGTTTAGAAAAGAATCGCTTTTTCCAGTTCCAGTAATTTCTGTTTGCGCCAGATTCCGCCACCATAGCCGGTTAAAGTTCCGTTGCTACCAATAACCCGATGACACGGAATTAAAATAGAAATTTTGTTCATTCCATTCGCATTGGCCACGGCACGGACTTTTTTCGCATCACCTAAAACTTCAGATTGTTTTCTGTACGTCCAGGTTTCGCCGTAAGGGATTTTTAGTAAAACATTCCAGACACTTTTCTGAAATTCGGTTCCTACAGGAGAAAGTGGAACGGTAAATTCGGTTCTGTTTCCTGCGAAATATTCTGAAAGCTCTTTTTCCAAAGTTTTAAAATGTGGACTATCACCTTGAACGATCGTTGCATTTAATGATTTTGCCAAATCGGTGAATTCTGTTTCCAACATTTTTCTGTCGGTAAATTCGAGCATACAAATTCCCTCTTCCACTGCCGCGGCGTACATGGTTCCGATGGGCGTTTCGATTCTTTTTAAATCAATGATTCTCTGCGTTTTCGAATTTTTGGGAGAAACGCCAAATATGGTTTTGAAACTTTCATTAAAACCGCTCAGACTTTCAAAACCGCTGTTGTAAGCAGTTTCCATAATATTTTCGCCTTGCTGTATTTTTTTAAACGCTGTATTTAACCGGAACATTCTTTGAAAACTTTGAAACGTCATTCCGTGATTTTTCTGAAACCATCTTCTGATGGTCGCAGGTTCCAGCCCGCGCTGAATCAAATCAAAATCTTTGAATTTCAGAGAAGGATTTTCTCTTAATTCTTCTAAAATTTTCTGAATATATTCCGGTGTTTCATCTGGATTTTCCAGTGGCTTACAAACTTTGCAAGGTCGATATCCTTTTAAAATGGCCTCTTTTGTATTTTGGAAAAACTCCACATTTTCGGGTTTGGGTTTTCTTGCCGTACAGGTTGGCCGGCAAAAAATCCCGGTGGTTTTTACACCCATCCAAAAAACACCCTCGAAATCAGGATTTTTGTCGAATGAAGCTTGATACATGATTTGGTCTGAAAGTTCCATTTTGTAAATTTAAAGCAAATTTATTTTAATTAAAATTTGAGGACAACCGAAAATCCGACAAGTATTTTTTTTAAAAAGATGAGAGACCGCTTCGCTGATAGATGAAAGATGAAAGACAGGTTTAACGCCATCTCTATTTATTATTGCGACCGTTTTTATATTGATTATGAAACCAATTCATCGGGAATTTTCGACAACCTAAAGACCCAAAAAAAACAGCATTGATGATAGAAAAAAAGTGAACCGAAGTTCACCTTTACTTATTTTTTTGCAGCTGCCTCTTTTTCAATCTGCTTTATTTCAGTGAGTTTGTCGATGATTTTGGCGACTGTTTCGGGCTTGGCTTCTTTCACCGGAACTACTGCTTTCACCATATCCCATTTAAAGACCAAATCAACGGAATGGATATCAACCGGCATTAAGGAAATCTCAAACCATTCCTGTCTGTCGCTCAGTTTCTGCGCGGGAACGGTAACTTCAACCACGTTCTGTTTTTCATCAAAACTATAAGCGCCCCACTGTTGGGAATCTTTGTTTAAAATAACTTTCCACTCCTTTTCTGCTGGAATGACAAAGAGACCGTAAGTTCCTGCCATCACGTCTTTTCCACCGAAGTTAACGTTTTGTTCAAAGGTAATTTTGGTCGCTGAATTTGCGCCGGCACGCCAAACTTTCCCGTAAGGAACGAGTTCGCCGAAAACCTTTCTTCCTTTTACGCCAGGACGGCCATAATCCACAGAAATTTTAGTCAGTGAAAACTGCTGTTCAACTTTCTGACGTGGACTCGCTGTAGGAACGCTAAACTGCGAAAACCCCAAAAAAGAAAGCGATAAAAAGACGGTAACGAATAATTTTTTCATAATAGCTGATTTGAATTAATAGATATTGAAAGTCAACGTTAATAAGGTTTAAAGATATTAAAAAATAGCATATCGAATTTAAAAAAAAATAAAGCCACCTGAATCGAAATTCAGGTGGCCCCATTAAAAACTAAAACTATGAAAACTATGGCATTAAAACCGTGTCGATCACGTGAATTACGCCATTTGACTGGTTAACATCTGCAATCGTAATTTTTGCAGAATTTCCTTTTGCATCTTTAATATACAGGTCTTTACCTTTGGTCCAGAAAGTCAGTTTTTCTCCTTCTACCGTTTTGGCCATGTATTTTCCACCGTTTTTCTTGGTCCACATCCAGAGATCTTTGGCAGAAATTCTTCCCGGAACAACGTGGTAGGTTAAAACTTTGGAAAGCGTCGCTTTGTTTTCAGGTTTCAATAACGTGGCTACTGTTCCTGCAGGTAATTTATCGAACGCTTCGTTGGTAGGCGCAAAAACTGTAAAAGGCCCTTTGCTTTCTAATGTTTCCACTAATCCGGCTGCTTTTACTGCGGCTACTAAAGTAGTATGGTCTTTCGAATTCACCGCATTTTCAATGATGTTTTTCGTAGGATACATTGCTGCTCCCCCGACCATTACTGTTTTTTCTTTTTTTGCCATTGTTTGAGCGTTGGCGTTGTTCCCGATGGCTAAAGTCATTGTTAATGCTAAAGCCGCTGCTGTGATTTTTGAAAAGTTCATTTTAAATTGTTTTAATGTTATATAATTGATGTGTTATCAGGAGATACGAGAAGGAATTATGTTTGGATTTATCTTTTGTGAAATTATTTCGATTTTTTCACCATCGGTTCAAATTCCAGTGAAATTGAATTCATGCAGAACCTCTTTTTTGAAGCTGTTGGACCGTCATCGAACAAGTGACCCAAATGCGCGTCGCATCTTCCACACCGGACTTCAGTTCTTACCATATTATAAGACTCATCTTTTATATATATAACTGATTTTGGACGAATGGTTTCAAAAAAACTTGGCCAGCCACAAGTACTTGCGAATTTTGCATCAGATCTGAAGAGTGCATTTCCACAGGCCGCGCAGTAGTATGTTCCTCTTCCATCGAATTTATTATACTTCCCGGTATTGGCCATTTCGGTTTCGTTCAGCCGGGAAACAGAATAAAGATCGGCGTTCAGAACTTTTTTCCAGGTTGAATTCGGAACTTTTAAAATTTGGGTATCTGTTCTCGAGTAATAAGGATTCACAATATTTTTCCCTTTTACATTCTGAATTCTTTGTGCCTCCATTTTCTGAAAACCTAATGTCCCGACTAAAAAGATTGCTGATATTTTAACTAAATTTTTCATTTCATTATTAATTATAAAAGGATATACGCAGAACTTTACGATTTGGTTTTATATCTTGATAAAAAAAACTATTTTTGGACTTCAATAAAATAAGTGACAAAAGAAATCCTTTCACCAGATCAAATTCTGTCTTTACTGTTAAGTAGAGATGAAAAGGGTTTTAATTATTTGTACAAAAATTATTCTGGCGCTCTTTATGGGGTGATTATCAGGATTGTCCGGTACGAAGAAGAAGCCAATGAAGTTTTGCAGGATGTCTTCGTTAAAATCTGGAATTCTGTAAAAAGTTTCGACTCTAATAAAGCTTCATTATATACCTGGATGTTGAATATTGCAAGGAATTCTGCCATCGACCGTTTAAAATCAAAATCTTTTCAGAACGATTTACAAAACCAAAGTCTCCCCGATTTCGTAAATGACCATGCAACACTTTCTACGGAACAGCAACATGAGTTCAACGAAATACAGAAAGGAGTAAATACTTTACGTGAAGATTACAGAATCCTGATCAACAAAGCCTATTTCGGTGGATTTACGCAGGAAGAAATTTCGGAAGAACTCGGCATTCCTTTGGGAACCGTAAAAACCAGAACCAGAGCGGCATTATTAGAACTAAAAAATATATTGAAAGAATTTAAATTTATTTTTTTATTTTTTTTCATTAAATAAAAGTGGATATTAAAACTTACATATCATCAGGCGTTATCGAAGCTTATGCGATGGGAAATCTTTCCAGCGAAGAATCTTCTATTTTGGAATGTGTGATGAAAAACAACACAGAAGTTCAGGAAGCGGTCTTCGCGGCACAGCAAACTTTTGAGCAACTGGCGACTCAGCAGGCGATTACTCCACCTGCTCATTTAGAGGAACTTATCCGAAGTAAAATTACATTCGGAAATGAAGAAATAGAAACAATTCCTTTACAACAAAAAGGAACAGTTAATACCTTAAACAATAATTTCTCTGCCTGGATGAAAGCCGCTTCTGTAGCCGTTTTATTTGGACTGGGTTATTTGGGATATGAAGTGAACTCGAAGAACAGTCAACTTCAGGAAATCGCAAAAAACAACCTGGAACTTTCAACTAAAGTTTCCACTTTGGAAGAAATGAATTCGATTGTAATGAATTCCCGAAAAATAGAACTGAAAGGCGTAGAAAACCATCCGAATATGTTGGCTGATATTTACTGGCATACTTCGAAAAAAGTGTTTCTTGAAATCAAAAATCTGCCGGCCGCGCCTGCAGGAAAACAATACCAACTTTGGGCAATTGTCGATGGCAAACCTGTAGATATGGGAATGTATAATGCCAAAAAAGACTCTGCCGTTCAGGAGATGAAATCGGTAAATAATGCTCAGGCATTCGCAATAACTTTAGAAAAAGAAGGCGGAAATCCTACGCCAACGATGGAAGAAATGTATGTGATGGGAACGATTTAAAAGCCGTCATTTGCAAATAGTAAAAAGCGAAGAATTGTTCTTCGCTTTTTTTGTAGGATTTATCAATGGTATGATATTCATCTATCGGAACAGTTCTTTCACTTCATCAATATCAAATGATTTTTTCTCATCATCGATGGAGATAATACCCGAAGCTACATTTTTCTTTTTCTGTTGTAAGGAAACAATTTTTTCCTCAATGGTATCTTTACAGATCATTCGGTAGGCCATTACTTTTTTGGTCTGCCCGATTCTGTAACAGCGGTCTATCGCCTGGTTTTCTACGGCGGGATTCCACCAAGGATCGATGATAAAAACATAATCGGCTTCGGTTAAATTCAAGCCAGTTCCGCCGGCTTTCAAACTGATCAAAAACACGCGAACGGCGGCATTGTTCTGGAAATTTTCCACCCGATTTTGCCGGTCGGTTGTTTGGCCGTCCAGATATTCGTAATGAATATGTTCTTCTTCTAACCGGTTTTTTACAATTTGAAGCATTTTTACGAATTGCGAAAAGACCAAAATTTTATGATTTCCTGTTTTTTCTTTGATGTTTTCGATTAAAGCTTCCAGTTTAACAGAATAATTTCCAAATCTTCTTCAGAAGGAATCAATGCTGTAGAATTACAAATTTGTCGCAATTTGGTTAATCCTTCCAAAATATACATTTGAGATTTTTCGACTCCGTTTTCATCAATTTTGTTCAATAAATAATCGCGGTATTGATTTTTGAACGTGTTGTAAACTGCACGCTGCTCTTTTTCCATTTCACAGAAAATAATGCTTTCTGTTTTTTCCGGCAATTCGGTGGCCACCTGTTCTTTGGTTCTCCGCAACATAAATGGCGTGATGATTTTACTCAAAAGCAACGAAGCATCTACCTCTTTTTCTTTATCAATGGCGTCCGAAAAATTATTTTTGAAATGGGTCATATTGCCCAATAATCCGGGATTCAGGAAATTGAGCTGCGCATACAGATCGAAAGTATTATTTTCTATGGGTGTTCCGGTAAGCGCAATTTTGTTATATGAATTTAGCAACCGTACGGCTTTATATCTTTTAGAATTTGGATTTTTAATGGCCTGACTTTCGTCTAAAATCACATAATGAAATTTGAAATCTTTTAAAAATTCGATATCATTTAACAATGAGCCATAGGTAGAAATAATGAGGTCATATTTCTTAAAATCATCTTTATTTTCATGCCTGTTTAATCCTGTAAAAGTGAGCATTTTCAAGGTCGGACAAAACTTTTCTATTTCATTTCGCCAGTTAAAAATTAGCGAAGTTGGCGCGATAATCAGCGAGGGTTGAATTTTGGGATTGGTTACTTTCAGATGCTGCAAAAAAGCAATGGTTTGCAAGGTTTTTCCTAAACCCATATCGTCTGCTAAGCAACCGCCTAATTGGTTTTTGTCTAAAAAAGCCAGCCAGTTCAAACCATGATGTTGGTAATCCCGAAGTTTCGCTTTTATCCCTTTTGGAATGGCAATATTTTCGATTTCGGAGATGTTCTGTAAACGCATTTTTTTATGATAGAGTTCTTCCAGAAAAGCTGGTTTCGAATCCATTTCCTGATACAGTTCATCGATAATTCCGAACTGATAATTCGACATTTGTATGCCGTTTTTCTTTACCTCGCCTGTTTTAAAATAATTGGCGAATTTTTTCATCCATTCTTCGGGAAGAATTCCAAGCGTTCCGTCGCCGAGCGTTACATAATTTGACTTTTTTATAAATGCTTTCTGTAATTCTTTAATATTCACTTTTTGATTGCCAAAACTGATGTCGATTTCGATATCAAACCAGTCAATATCCGACTTTAAATTCACCTGAATGACGGGTTTATTCAAATTGAATTTAAAAGATTTTAAATCATTTACGCCAAAGACAGTCATTCCCAACTGTTTCATTCTTTCGATGGAATGCAACATCCAATAGTTTTCAAAAAGTTCGCCGGGAGTCAGAAAAAAGATATTTTCCTGTGTTTCAAAATTGGGATGAATACTCCGGAATTCCTCAACAAAAATATCTTCAAAAGATTGATTTCTTTCCAATAATTTTTTCTGATTTTCATCAAATAAAAACTCTGTAGAAAGTACATCTACCAATTGATCTTTATATTTAACCGCCAGTTTAAAAACGATAAATTCGCCCTCATGATCAGTAATATACACTTGCTTTTCTAATAATTCTTCACCGGTTTTCGCTTTGCTCTTTTTTAAAACAGCCGACTGAATTTCGAATTTTTTAGATAACGGTTTGATGATTTTATCAAAAAAATCCGGCGTATCTTTTTTGAGGTAATTAATTTCGGAAAACTTCTGATAATGCAGAATATAAGCAGATAATCTTGCATCGGTAATGGGAATAATGAGATCTTCCAGGAAAATATAAAGCGGCGAAATCTGCAATGCTGAAGCATTTAGATTGTAATTTTTACCTTCAATACACAATTTCGCTTTTAAAGTATAGAAGTAAGGCGTTTCTATAAAACTGAAAAATAATTTGACGTCTTTATTTTCAATTTTTGCTGGTGTAAGGTTTTTGCGAACCAAACTTTTGCCTGAATCAAAAATATAATTGAATTTATTTTCTATCAGTTTCAAAAAATCTGCATTGGCAGAAACGGCTTTCTTCAAATACTGAATATCTTTAGAATACCTAAACTTTGCCAAACTGCGGTCAATTTGGATCGATTTTAAAATCAGTTTTTGTTCTTCTGCGCTGTCATAAACGATTAAAGCATCCTCAAAATTGCTGGAATTAATTGGAACTATCGAAGAAGAAAAATCGGTTTTGGTTTTGTTATACTTGGCCTGAAAAAGGCTTGTTTTGGTAAAGGCTTTTCGGTAAAATTCAAAAAAAACGCCCAACCCAAAATCATCAGGCACTTTGGAAACCCCGGGCAGTTTGATTGCCATATCATCCAAATCGTTTTCCACCAAAATTGAAATATCCCGAGAATCTGAAACTAAATTATCGACTTTGTAACTCGCCTGAAAACCTGTTGCCGTCAATTGAAAATTGAAAATAGAATGATAATCTTCGTCAAGCGAAAACCCTTTTTCTACCACAATATTCTCCATATTTTTCTGAAAATAATTTTCGGTGAAAAAATCATTGCCAAAAACTTCTACAATTTTTTTTAATGCTGTTCCCAAATGCTCACACATCTTTTTTTGTTTAGCACAACTGCATTTAAAATCGATACGATTTGTTTTGGGATCAAATTTCAAAACCTGATTATCGCTGTACCAACCTTTTAATTGACAATGGACTTCATTTTTATCAACTTCAGCAATTTGAAGTTCATCCGGAGCTTTATGTCGATGATCAGGTTTTACCGTACATTCTTCAATAATTTCATCCGTAATTATTGCCTCTGGCAGAAAAATTTTATCAGACTGATACTTTATTTCCGGAATTGTTTTTTTTATTTGAATGATTTTTGCGGGAATAATATTTCCAAACAAATCTACGTTTTGACCAGTCGTGACGGCATTTACAATTTGATCTGCATACTTGACAATAATTGTATTCAAAGAAGCGATGACGTGTTTACAAATTCCAGGATAATTATTTTTAAAAGGACAATTGCAGGAAGTTTTAATTCCGTTTCGAAAATCGACTCAAATCTGATAATCATATCCCGAATTTCCCTCATAAGTAAACTCAAAATGGGAGTTGGAATGGCTGACCAATTTAGGATCTACGTAATAAGAATTGCTTCTGGAGTTAGGAGTGCTGTTGTCTTTGATGTATTTTTTAATGGTTTTAATATCCACTTTATAAAAGTTTTTTCAAATATATAAAATGATTTTTTGGCTGGACCTGATTATCAAAAAAATGCGGGAATTTTTGATAATAACTAGAACCACTACCTTGATTGAAAATAAATTTTACGATTTAAATTCCAGCTATTTATAAAAGAAACGAGAGAAGTACTTCCCTCGTTTCATTGCTAAGATCTATTATTTAAAAATCTATTATCTCTTGTCTAAATTACATCTTCTCCATTTTAAAACTCATACTTTCAATCACTTTCAAAATCGCTTCTACCGTATCCATCGATGTTAAACACGGGACGCCGTTTTCTACCGAAGTCCGGCGGATCTGGAAACCGTCGCGTTCGGATTGTTTTCCTTTGGTCATGGTATTTACGATGTATTGAACCTTTCCTTTTTGGATTAAATCGATGAGATTAATTTCCGGATTTTCTTCGATTTTGTAACCGATTTTGGTGCGGACTCCATGTTGTTCAAAATAATTGGCGGTTCCTTCGGTTGCCCAAATTCGGAAACCTATTTCCTGAAATCTCCGCGCCAGTTCGCATGCTTCTGGTTTATGTTTGTCTGCCACAGTGAAAAGGATCGAACCGTGTAAAGGCATTTTTCGTCCGGCACCAATTAAACCTTTGTACAAGGCTTTTTCCAGGGTTACATCTTTCCCCATCACTTCTCCGGTCGATTTCATTTCCGGGCCGAGGGAAATATCAACTCTCGTTAATTTTGAAAAAGAAAAGACCGGAACTTTTACAAAGACACCTTCTTTGTTTGGTGCCAAACCGTTTTTGTAACCTAAGTCTTTTAATTTTTGTCCGAGAATTGCTTTCGTTGCTAAGTTGGCCATCGGAATTTCGGTGATTTTCGATAAGAAAGGAACGGTTCTCGACGAACGTGGATTCACCTCGATGACATACACATTTCCTTCTGACAAAACATATTGAATATTCATTAAACCAATGACATTCAACCCTTTCGCCAATCTTTCGGTGTAATCGACCAAAGTTGCGATCTGTTCAGCATTGATATTTTGCGGTGGATAAACCGCGATGGAATCTCCGGAGTGAACTCCCGCCCTTTCAATATGTTCCATAATCCCTGGAATCACCACGGTTTCACCATCACAAATGGCATCAACTTCTATTTCTTTTCCGGTCAGATACCGGTCAATCAGGATCGGATGTTCCGAATTTTCTTTCACCGCATTGGTCATATAATGAGCGAGTTCCGCTTCATCATACACGATTTCCATCGCTCTTCCACCCAAAACATAACTCGGACGAACCAACACCGGGAAACCGATGTCATTGGCGATGACCAAAGCTTCTTCTTTCGTAAAACAGGTTTTTCCCAAAGGTTGCGGAATTCCCATTTCCTGAAGTGCGGCTTCAAATTTATTTCTGTTTTCGGCACGATCCAGATCTTCCAGAGAAGTTCCTAAAATCTGAACACCATGTGCTGCTAATTTATCGGCCAAATTGATGGCGGTTTGTCCACCAAACTGTACGATTACGCCTTTTGGTTTTTCGAGTTCGATGATATTCATCACATCTTCTTCCGTTAAAGGCTCGAAATAAAGTTTATCGGAAATGGAGAAATCGGTGGAAACCGTTTCCGGATTATTATTAATGATAATCGCTTCGTAACCCATTTCTTTAATCGCCCAAACCGAGTGAACCGTGGCATAATCGAATTCTACTCCCTGCCCAATCCGTATCGGACCAGAACCGAGAACGATGATTTTTTCTTTATTGGAAGGAATACTTTCGTTTTCTTCTTCGTAAGTTCCGTAGAAATAAGGAGTTTCGCTTTCGAATTCTGCGGCACAGGTATCGACCATTTTGTAAACCGGCATCACTCCATTATTTTTTCTGAATTCAAAAATTTCTTTTTGCGTGGAATCCCATAATGTTGCGATGCTTAAATCTGAAAACCCTAATTTCTTGGCTTCGAGTAAAGTTTCTTTATCCAATTTATTTTCTGAAATTACTTTCTCAAAATCGATCAGTTTTTTAATTTTCCAGATGAAAAATTTGTCGATTTTACTCCACTCCACGATTTTCTCCCAATCGTAACCTCGCCGCAAAGCATCGCCAATAATGAATAAACGCTCATCATCACAAACCCTGATTCTTCTTTCGATTTCTTCGTCGGTTAATGCTTCTGCCTGTTTGGATTTCAGTCCGATATGTCTTAAACCCGTTTCCAAAGAACGGATGGCTTTCTGCAATGATTCCTCAAAATTCCTTCCGATCGCCATCACTTCGCCGGTTGCTTTCATCTGCGTAGAAAGTCTGCGGTCAGCGGTTTCAAATTTATCAAAAGGGAAACGCGGGAATTTCGTTACCACATAATCCAAAGCAGGTTCAAAACACGCGTAGGTCTTTCCTGTAACCGGATTCATGATTTCATCTAAAGTCAAACCGACTGCTATCTTTGCCGCGATTTTTGCAATCGGATAACCTGTTGCTTTACTCGCCAAAGCGGATGAACGGGAAACTCTTGGATTCACCTCGATGATATAATAATCGTAAGAATTCGGATCTAAAGCCAACTGAACATTACAGCCACCTTCAATTCCTAAGGCGCGAATAATCTTTAATGAAGAGTTTCGCAACATTTGATATTCCCGGTCAGAAAGCGTTTGCGAAGGCGCGACTACAATGGAATCCCCGGTATGAATCCCTACGGGATCGACGTTTTCCATATTACAAACCACAATCGCGTTGTCGTTTTTGTCGCGCATCACTTCATATTCGATTTCTTTGAAACCAGCGATGGATTTTTCAATCAAACATTGATCAACAGGACTGTATTTCAAACCAAACTCGGTAATTTCTTTCAGTTCTTCTTTGGTATTGGCAATTCCGCCGCCGGTTCCGCCCATTGTAAAAGCTGGACGCACAATCACCGGATAACCGATTTTTTCGGCAAAGCGCAAAGCACTTTCAACATCATTTACAATATCAGAATCTGGAACAGGTTCGCCCAATTCATTCATTAAATTACGGAACAAATCCCGGTCTTCAGCTTGATTGATGGCTGATAATTTGGTTCCCAAAACCTCCACTTTGCATTCCTCCAAAATCCCGGAATTTTGTAATTCTACCGCCATATTCAAGCCGGTTTGTCCGCCCAAAGTCGGCAAAAGCGCATCGGGTCTTTCTTTGCGGATAATATGACTTACAAATTCCAGAGAAATCGGTTCAATATATACTTTATCAGCAATTTCTACATCCGTCATAATCGTTGCGGGATTAGAATTGATCAAAATCACTTTGTAGCCTTCTTCTCTCAAAGATAAGCAAGCCTGCGTTCCTGCGTAATCGAATTCGGCGGCCTGACCAATGATGATGGGACCGGAGCCGATTACTAAAATTGTTTTTATGTCGCTTCTTTTCATTTTTTTACTTTGATTTAAAAGTGAAGATTAGATACTTTTAAATTATTTTTTAGGTTTATTTTCTAACATTTTTTTCGCAGATAAATCGCTCACTACTTTTTTACCGGTTTTCGATTCCAGTTCCAAGCGCGCTACTTTTGCAACATTTCCACCTTGTTGGGCGACTGTTTTATTTTCCTCAAAAGTCCCGGGATTTACTGCCTGCGAAATATCTTTCGTTGATGCTTCTGCCAACATATTTAAAATCAATTCGGTGTTGGTCATATTATCGCGAAGATTTTCTTTTTTCAGACCTTTGTGTTTTTTGTATTCTTTGGTGTTTTTATCGCTCCAACCTTTTGTGATGATATCTGTGAGCACTGCGAATTGTTGTCCTTCTTTCATTCCAAGACGTTTCCATTCATCAGTTAATTCCTTCCGGATTTCGATGCTTTTTAATCTTTGATTAATCCAGTTTTCAGAATATCCCAGATTCAAATAATCCTGCATTGCTTTATTGATACTTAATTCCGGATCCTGCATTTCATCGAGTCTATCAGAACCAACCTGAGCCAACCAAAGTTTGAATGGTTCTGCTTTTTTGGAAGGAACGGATTGGATTAGCCTCAAAAGCTGTTGAGTATCTGCAACATCTGTTAATCTTGATTTCCCATCTGGCGCAGTCATTTTCAACTGTCCGATTTTTTCGGACAGTTCACTTCCTTCCTTTGCCAGTTTGGCTTTTAAGTCACTCCAATATTTTCTTGGCCGTTTATTTTCAACTAAAATTTCAATAACATCAATAATGGAAAAATACCATTTCTCCTGCTCTTCGTCCCAAACCGAACGAACTTGTTTTTGTTCAAAAAGTTGGATATTCGTGGTTTTCATAAAATTAATTTACCAATTTAACGATCTATGAACTTTCTTTTTTCTTCCAAAAGTTCACAATACTCAATACTATCTAAAGAAAACTGAACTGTTTTTTGAGGATTATTTTCAAAATTGATCATATTCGTAATTTTAAGACTGATACCCTTTTAAATTGGAGGATTGAAAAATTGTGAATCTGTTCCATTTTTAAATTGTTCCATTAGAACGATAAACTCATCAAACAAGTAATTCGCATCTTCCGGTCCTGGACTTGCTTCCGGGTGATATTGCACAGAAAAACAGGGGTGAATTTTATGTTTTAGACCTTCATTCGTTCTGTCGTTTAATGCGATATGCGTTTCTTCTAAATCGGTCTTTTTTAAAGATTCCTGATCGACGGCATAACCGTGATTTTGGGACGTGATGGCGACTTTGTTTTTCTTCAAATCCAAGACCGGATGATTCCCGCCACGGTGTCCGAATTTAAGTTTAAAAGTTTTTGCGCCACAAGCCAAACCAATCAATTGGTGTCCCAAACAGATTCCAAAAATGGGAACTTTTCCTAAAAGTTTCTGAATCATTTCGGTCGCTCCTTTTACATCCACCGGATCTCCAGGACCGTTGGAAAGCATGACTCCATCAGGATTGATCAACAGAATTTCTTCTGCGGTTGTATCCTGAGAAACTACGGTCACGTCGCAATCCCGCTGAGCAAGTTCCCGTAAAATTCCGAGTTTGGAACCGTAATCGACCAAAACGACTTTCAAACCTCTTCCCGGGTTTGCGTACGAAGTTTTGGTAGAAACCTGCGCAACCTGATCGGTGGCTAAAATACTGGCTTTTAAAGCTTCAATGACTGCATTTTCATCAGCATCTTCACTCACTATTTTTCCTTTTACAACTCCTGAATTCCTAAGGATTCTTGTTAATCTCCGCGTGTCAATTCCAGAAATTCCGGAGAGATTACGCTTTTTAAAAAATTCATCAAGATCCATTTGTGCCCTGAAATTGGAGGGAAAATCACAAACCTCTTTTACAATTAAACCTTTAATCGCAGGTTCGATACTTTCGTAATCATCACGGTTAATTCCGTAATTTCCGATGAGCGGATAGGTCATGCAAACAATCTGTCCGCAATAAGAAGGATCGGAGATCAATTCCTGATAGCCGGTCATTCCCGTATTGAAAACGACTTCGCCTTCAATGTCCTGGTCGGCTCCGAAACCTTTTCCGCGGAATACTTCGCCGGATTCTAATATTAATTTCTTTTTCATTTTTACTTTTTACTAAATCGTCACTTTTTATTTTTATTGCAAAGACGCAAAATTTCTTTCATAATCCTGCGCCAATCCAGGTTGTAAAATCATTTGACTTGGCTTTTAGAAAGGGCTACTTATCACTGCACTTCTTCGAACTCAAATCCTTTTGCTTCAAGAGCGGTTTTCAAAATAGCCATTCTGGCGAAAACACCGTTTTCCATTTGTTTGAAAATTCGGGAACGGCTGCATTCTACCAATTCCCCGTCGATTTCAACTCCTCTGTTAATCGGTGCCGGATGCATGATGATCGCATTTTTCTTCATTGCTGTTTCGCGTTCTTTGGTTAATCCAAATTTCCGGTGGTATTTTTCGGGAGAGAGATTTAACTTTTCATCGCTTTCATGTCTTTCATGCTGGATTCTCAATAACATTAAAACATCCACTTCTTTCACCAAATCATCAATGGATAAATAAGTTCCGTTGATAATCGTACCTTCATCAAACCACTGTTCCGGACCGGAGAAATATACTTTTGCTCCCATTTTTCTTAAAACTTCGGCGTTCGAATTCGCAACGCGGCTGTGTTTTACATCGCCCACGATCCCGACTTTCAACCCTTTGAATTTCCCAAATTCCTGCTGAATGGTCATTAAATCTAGAATATTTTGAGAAGGATGATTTCCGGTTCCATCGCCACCATTAATAATAGCAATATCAATTCCTTTGAACTCATCGTAAAATTTTTCTTTTTTATGACGGATGACACAAAGATCGATTCCCAAACTTTTCATGGTTTTTACCGTGTCGTAAAGTGATTCTCCTTTATTAACGGAACTTGCAGAGATGTCAAAAGGAACTACATTTAGTCCCAACTTTCGTTCGGCAACATCGAAACTGGTTTTTGTACGCGTACTGTCTTCAAAAAAAAGATTGGACACATAAATTTCCTGTTTCGCTTTCAATACTTTCCCCTTTGAAAACTCTTCTGCTTCCTGGAGTAATTTGTTGATTTTTTCTACGGATAAATCGGCTGTTCTGAGCATAATTTTAGTTTTTAATTCAAAAAAAAACGAAGCCAAAATGACTTCGTTGTAAATAAATATCGTAATTATCGGCATTGCTGCCTTTATGTAAATCGTCTAATGGAAATATTCTTTTCATTAGATGCAAAGATATCATTTTTTTTGAAATCTGAAAAAATTTTTTTTCAACAAATCAAACTATTCCCGATGAACACCCAATTTTTTGTTTAATTTTTAATATTTTTGTTCAAAATCAAATTTATGGATGCCAAGGACAGAATGATTCTCAGTTTACTTCAGGAAGACTCTACAATATCGGTGAAAGAAGTTTCGGAGAAGATTGGTCTGACTTTTACGCCCACTTATGAACGGATCAAGCAACTTGAGAAACAAAATGTCATCGAGAAATATGTCGCCATCCTTAATCGGGAGAAACTCGGTCTGAATATTATCGTTTACTGTAATATCCGCTTAAAAGAGCAATCTCAAAAAACTTTGGAAGACTTTGAAAAACATATCGAAAGTTTCGAGGAAGTACAGGAAATCATCAGCCTTTCCGGGGAATATGATTATATGTTGAAAATTATCGCAAAGGACATTAACTCTTACAACGACTTCGCTGTTAATGTCATCTCTAACTCGCCAAATATCTGGCAATATCACAGTTCGATTGCTTTACATGAAGTAAAAAAATCGACCAAGTTTAAATTGGATTAAGCCAATAATTTAGAAGAGATTTTATGAAACTGATGGGCAATTTCATCTAAACACAAATTACCAATACTGCCTTGATGGCTGTGATTCAAATCTTTTGTATCATACTGAAAATCATCATTTTCAATATCATTTCCTACTTTTACATAAGCATCCCGAAATGAATTTCCGTTTTTGACTTCTTCATTAATTTTTTCTACGCTGAACAAATATTTGTATTTTTCGTCTTCTAAAATTCCTTCTTTCACTTCAATATTTGGCAAAGTATAAATCAGAATTTCCAGACATTCTTTTAAAGAATCAATCGCCGGAAAAAGGATTTCTTTGGTCAGCTGCATATCGCGGTGATAGCCGGAAGGCAAGTTGTTGGTCAACAAAATCAGTTCATTGGGCAAAGACTGGATTCGGTTGCAACGCGCTCTTACCAACTCAAAAATGTCCGGATTTTTCTTGTGCGGCATAATGCTGCTTCCGGTAGTAAATTCTTTCGGAAAACTAATGAAATCAAAATTCTGACTTAAATACAGACAAATATCATAAGAAAACTTACCTAAAGTTCCTGCCAAAACTGCCATCGAAGATGCGAGTAATTTCTCGGATTTTCCACGCGTCATCTGTGCGTAAACAGAATTGTAATTTAATGTTTTAAAACCCAGATGATAAGTCGTACTTTCCCGATCAATTGGGAAGGAAGAACCATAACCAGCGGCTGAACCCAAAGGATTTTTATTGATGATGTTTTTAACCGACAAAAGCAGTTCCAAATCATCGACCAAGGCTTCTGCATAAGCGCCAAACCACAATCCGAAAGACGACGGCATCGCAATCTGAAAATGCGTATAACCTGGCAACAGGACCTTTTTGTGCTGATCTGCCAAACGAATCAGCAGTTGGAATAGAGAATCCGTCAGTTCACCAATTGCTCTGATTTCATCTAACAGATACAATTTAATATCCAACAAAACCTGATCGTTTCTGGAACGTGCAGTGTGAATTTTCTTTCCGGTATCGCCTAATTTTCTTATTAAAACAGATTCAATTTGAGAGTGAATATCTTCTGCTTCGCTATCGATTTCGAAAGTATTATTTTCGATGCTTTCTAAAATTTCATTTAAAACTGCAAGCAATTCAAGTGATTCCTCATTTGAAATCAGTCCTACTTCTGCCAACATTCTGCAATGTGCCATCGATCCCAAAACATCGTATTTTGCCAACCGATCATCGAAATCTAAATCCTTCCCAACGGTAAAATGATTTACCAATTGGTCGGTTAATGATTTATCTTTTTGCCAAATTTTTTTCATTATTTCTTTTATTTTTCATAGGGCTTCACCCTATGCTATTTTATTTCGCCACTTCGTGGCTGCCCAATTGAAGCATTTAATAAAATGAGTTACAATATTTTTTCTAAAATTTTAATATAGATTTCAATACCTTCATTTATTTCATTAATGTAAATAAATTCGTCGGCGGTATGAGATCGTGTGCTGTCTCCGGGACCAATTTTCACCGATGTACAAGGAATAATTGCCTGATCCGAAGAGGTTGGTGAGCCGTACGTTGTTCGACCGATTTCTAAACCTGCTTTTACGATCGGATGATCTTCATTAATTCTCGAAGAATTTAACCTGAACGATCGCCCAGTTAATTTGGATTTCATTTCGGACTGAATGATTTCAAAAACTTCTTTATTGCTGTATTCATCAGTCACACGAACATCTAAAGTAAAATTACATTTTTCGGGAACCACGTTGTGTTGCGTTCCGGCATTGATGACCGAAAGCGTGACTTTCACTTCACCCAAATAGGGCGAAACTTTCGGAAATTTGAAGTTCAAAATATGATCTAAATCTGCCATGCATTTCACAATCGCATTATCCTGATTTGGATGCGCCGCATGAGAAGCCGTTCCCAACATTTCGCCATCGATAACCAATAATCCTTTTTCTGCGATGGCTAAATTCATTTTTGTAGGTTCGCCAACAATTGCTAATTCTACGTTTGGAAGTTGGGGAAAAAGCAATTCGATTCCTTCTTTTCCTGAAATTTCTTCTTCGGCTGTTAACGCAATAATTAAATTATGGGAAAGATTTTCGTTCTCATAAAAATGCAGAAAAACCTGAACCATCGAAACCAAAGAAGCACCGGCATCATTGCTTCCTAAACCAAATATTTTTCCGTCTTTTTCAATGGGAATAAACGGATCAATTGTAAATGCTTTATTTGGTTTCACCGTATCGTGATGCGTATTCAAAACAATCGACGGTTTGGTTTCATCAAAATATTGATTGACCGCCCAAATATTATTTTTCAGTCTTTTTGTAGGAATATTTCTTTGATGAAAAAAACCTTCAATAACTAAAGAAACATCGTATTCATCTTTACTTAAAGATGGTGTTGCAATGATTTTTTTTAATAATTCCGTTGCGTTTAATACTAATTCTTCCTGACTATAATATGATTTCTGTTCCTTCATTTTGATGATTAATTTGGTTTTGTAATTTGGTTTCATTGTGTAAAACCACCTTATTTACATTGTTTTCTTTCGCCTGAAAAGCATTGGTAAGTTTGGGTAAAATTCCTTGATGCAATTTATTTTCAGACCTTAACTGCTCGTATTTTGCAAAGTTTAACATCTTTACAGCAGAATCCGGATTTACCACATCTTCTAAAACGCCGTCTTTATCAAAGCAATACAAAAGTTCGACATCATAGTTTTGAGATAAAGCCTGCGCTAAAACTGAAGCCACAGAATCCGCATTCGTATTGAGCAAATCACCTTTCTGGTCGTGCGTAATTGCCGAAAAAACTGGAGATAACTGTAATTCTAAAAATTTTTGAAGTAAATCAACATTGACACTTTTCGAATCGACATCTCCAACAAATCCATAATCAACATTTGAAACCGACCGTTTTTCACTTTTAATTAAATTCCCATCTGCGCCTGAAAATCCAATCGCATTACAGTTAAAATTCTGAAGTTTTGCAACGATTTTTTTATTGATCTTACCGGCATAGACCATGGTAACAATATCCAGAGTTTCCTCATTGGTGATTCTTCTACCGTCAGTCATTTGTTGAGGAACATTTAGTTCTACCGCTAAATCTGAAGCCAGCTTTCCGCCACCGTGAACCAATATTTTCAATGCATTTATAGAAGCAAATTGCTCTAAAAAATTCATTAGAGTTTCCTGATTATCGATTAACGAACCACCGATTTTAATGACATATAATTTCTGTTTATCCATGATGATTTACTTTTAAGTCGGCAATTCATCTAAAATTTCACTGAAAACCGTCTGTGCTGAAAAGATTCTGTTTTTTGCCTCTTGATAGATAATCGAGTTTTCGCTGTCCATCACTTCATCGCTCAACTCTACATTTCTTCGAACCGGCAAACAATGCATCACTTTCGCATTTTGCGTTGCATTTAATTTTTCCTGTGTCAACATCCAGTTTTCTTTGACTTCGGGCATTGCAGCGTAATCTTCAAACGATGACCAGTTTTTAACATAGATAAAATCAGCATCTTTTAAGGCTTCATTTTGGTCATGAAAAACAGTGGTATTTTTTACAAACTTTGGATCCAAACCATAGCCTTCGGGATTGGCAATTACGAAATCTACTTCCATCGATTGCATCCATTCAGTAAAAGAATTGGCAACGGCGTGAGCAATTGGTTTAATATGGGGCGCCCAGGTTAACACGACTTTCGGTTTGCGATTTTCTTTCCAATTTTCAGTTATAGTTATGCAATCTGCAAAACTTTGCAAAGGATGCCGCGTTGCAGATTCCAAAGAAATCACCGGAACTTTTGCATATTTCAAAAACTGTGATAAAATACTTTCATTCACGTCATCTTCCTTATTCTGCATTCCTGCAAAACAACGCACCGCAATGATGTCGCAATATTGATTCAAAACCTCTACAGCATCCTTAACATGCTCCACGGTTCCGCCATTCATCACTGCTCCATCTGCGAATTCAAGATTCCAGGCTTCCTGCGATGCGTTTAAAATAAGTACATTTAATCCTAAATTCTGAGCGGCAATCTGACTGCTCAATCTGGTTCTTAAACTGGAGTTTAAAAATACAAGACCAATTGTTTTTCCTTTTCCTTTATTCGGCTCTGACAATGGATTATTTTTAATCTGAAGCGCCTTTTTTATCATGGACTGAAGATCATTAATATCTTCTATGGAAGTGAAATTTTTCATTTTCTTTTTATTTAAAATTTGCCTTTTGGCAGTTGAAATGAATCTTAAAAAAGACTCCTAATTTTGAAGAACAGACTTTAAAGCACCGATGAATATATCGGCTTCTTTTTCTGTAATATTGATTGAAGGAAGAATTCTCAGCACATTTGCATCATTAGAATTTCCCGTAAAAACGTGATGTTTCGTCAATAAGTCGGACCGGATTTCTGCACAAGGTTGATCCAACTCAATTCCAATCATTAAACCTCTGCGCCTGATAGATTTGATGTGGTTGAAATTCTGAATTTCAGATTCGATATAAGATCCTATTTTTTCTGAATTTTCAATAAGATTTTCATTTTTAATGACCTCTAAAACTGCAATTCCGGCAGCACAAGCCAAATGATTTCCACCGAAAGTAGTTCCCAACAGTCCATTGCTGGCTTTGAATTTCGGACTGATTAAAACGCCGCCCATCGGGAAACCATTTCCCATTCCTTTTGCCACCGTAATCAAATCGGGCTGAATATCAAATTCCTGATGTGCAAAGAATTTCCCGGATCTTCCGTAACCGGATTGAACCTCATCCATAATTAAAACGACCTCGTTTTCAGCACAAAGATTTTTAAGCGCCTGAATCATTTCTTCCGTTGGTAAAATAATCCCGCCAACTCCCTGAATTCCTTCGATGATTACTGACGAAATCTCGCCTTGATTTTCTGCGAGCAATTGTTTTAACTGAGCCACATTATTCCATTCACATTTTATAAAACGGTCTGAAAAATTAACAGGTGCAACAATTTTAGGATTATCTGTCACAGAAACTGCGGCGGAAGTCCGGCCATGAAATGAACCAGAGAAATAAATCACTTTCTTTTTTCCGTTATGAAACGAAGCGAGTTTCAAAGCATTTTCATTCGCTTCTGCACCAGAATTGCAGAGAAAAAGCGAATAATTTTCATATCCTGAAATTTGACCCAACTTTTCTGCTAATTCTGTTTGTAAATCATTTTGAACAGAATTCGAATAAAACGATATTTTTTCTAACTGATTTTTCAGTTTATTTTGATAATGAGGATGGTTATGACCGATGGAAATCACAGCGTGCCCTCCATAAAAATCAAGATATTTTTCGCCTTTATCATCCCAAAGAAAAGAACCTTCTGCTTTTACAGGATTGATATTAAATAAAGGATATACTTGGAATAAATTCATTTTTACTTTTTTAATAATGCATTTTTAAAATGCAATGGGTTTTAACTGAAGACCGGTATTTTCTTCCCAATCCATGGCGATATTCATATTTTGCACAGCTTGTCCGGAAGCACCTTTTAATAAATTGTCAATCGCAGAATGAACCACGATCGTATCTTTATTTTTTTCAATGTGAATGGCGCATCTGTTGGTATTAACAACTTGCTTCATATCGATTGGCTTTTCTGATACAGTCACAAAAGCAGAATCTTTATAAAAACCCTGATATATTTCCTGAATTTCATGTAATTCTAAATCACATTTAATGATCGAACTGGTGAAAATTCCTCGTACAAAATCGCCACGCCAAGGAACAAAATGAAGTTCGATTTCCTTTTCATTTGATTGATTTAAAGTCTGCAAAACCTCATCTACATGTTGATGCGATAAAGTTTTGTAGGCTGAAATATTATCATTACGCCAGGAAAAATGAGTCGTCGATTGTAGCGACTGCCCCGCTCCGGTAGAACCTGTGATTCCTGTGGTATAAATATTTTTCAGTAATTTCTCTTTTGCTAAAGGCAATAATGCCAATTGAATTGCGGTGGCAAAACAGCCGGGATTTGCAATACTTTTAGCAGATTTCAATTCATTTTTATAAAGTTCAGGTAAACCGTAAATGAAATTTCTGTCCTGAAAATCACTTTCCAGCCGGAAATCATTTCCTAAATCGATGACCAAAACATTTTCTTTTACCGGATTTTCCGTCAACCAATTTTTGCTTTCCTGATGAGGCAGACACAAAAATAAAATGTCAACTTCTTCAGTTTGATTGGTTAAAGTCATTTCACAAATCTCAATTAAATCCGGATAAATATCAGAAACCTTGATTCCTGCATTCGAACGGCTGTATAAAAACTGAAGTTCAACTTTCGGATGAAAAGCCAGCAACCGCACCAGTTCGCTACCGGTGTAACCATTGGCCCCAATTATTCCTGCCGATTTCATGATGACTTATTTATTTGATGATAAATCGACAATGAATTGCTGAGAACTTTGGTAAATCCTTTCACATCTTCGCCAGTCCAGGCAAGATTTGCTTCGCCATAACTTCCGAATTCTGCGGACATTAAGTCGTTTTCAGATTCAATTCCATTCAACACAAAACGGTAAGAATGAAGCGTTATCAATACTTTCCCGTTCACGCTTTTCTGAGAATCATTAAAGAAAACTTCGATATTTCTCATGACCGGATCTAAGAAAAGTGCTTCGTGAAGCCAGTTTCCGTACCAGTCTGCCAATTGAGATTTGATGGTTTGCTGGTATTTTGAAAGTGTATGTTTTTCCAACAAATGATGCGCTTTAATGATCACCGTTGCTGCTGCTGCTTCGAAACCAACGCGACCTTTAATGCCAACAATCGTATCGCCGACGTGAATATCACGACCAATTCCATAAACCTTTGCAAGTTCTTCAATTTTCTGAATCGCTAAAACCGGATGAGAAAACTCCTCGCCATTCACACCGATGATTTCGCCATTTTTAAATTCAATTTCCAAATCAGAAGATTCCGTTTTCTCCACTTGTGAAGGAAAGGCTTCTTCGGGCAGATTGTTTTTCGACGTCAGCGTTTCTTTTCCGCCGACCGAAGTTCCCCAAAGTCCTTTATTAATGGAATATTGCGCTTTTTCAAAATCCATTTCATAGCCGTGATTTTTCAAAAATAAAATCTCTTCTTCCCGTGATAAAGACATATCACGAATTGGGGTAATAATTTCGATGTTCGGACACATGACCTGAAAAATCAAATCAAAACGCACCTGATCATTTCCCGCTCCTGTACTTCCGTGAGCGATTGCTGCTGCCCCAATTTTCTGCGCAAATTTTGCAATATTCTGCGCCTGAACGGTTCGTTCTGCGCTTACAGAAAGCGGATAAGTATTGTTTTTCAACACATTTCCGAAAATCAAATATTTAACACACTCATTATAATACGACTGAACAGCATCAATAAAAGTATAGGAACTTACGCCCAGTTTTTCTGCTTTCAATTTCAGTTCCTGCTCCTCATCTTTAGAAAACCCACCGGTATTTACGGTCACCGCATGAACATCATACCCTAAATTTTCGCTGAGATATTTCGCACAATAGGAAGTATCTAATCCTCCACTAAATGCTAGTACTACACTTTTCTTCATCGTTTTGTTTTTCTTTTGTTAATTGGTCTTTGTCGTTTTTCGGCGCAAAAAGCATTGCGGTACAAAGGCAATTTTGTCGATTTTTACTCATTAAAATTTCATAATTGACGCAGGTTTTACATCCACTCCAAAACGCTTCATCCTGGGTTAATTCTGAATAAATAACCGGTTTATATCCCATTTCAGCATTAATTTTCATGACCGCCAATCCCGTCGTTAAACCAAAAATTTTTGCATTCGGATATCTTTCTCTGGATAATTGAAAAATTCTTTCCTTAATTAAAGTGGCATAGCCTTTATTTCTAAATTTTGAGGAAACAATAAGTCCCGAATTCGCAACAAACTCACCATGTGACCAGGTTTCGATGTAGCAGAAGCCAACCCAAGTTCCGTCATCTTCTGAGGCAACGACTGCTTTTCCTTCCAGAATTTTGTCACTGATATAATCCAGTGACCGTTTCGAAATACCCGTTCCCCGTTTCTTGGCTGAATCTGCAATTTCATGCTGTATTTCTTCTGCGTATTTCAAATGTTTATCTGAAGAAACTTCTATTTTCATTTATTTACAACTTTTAAAGCAACAAATTTAAGATAAAAAATCTTTATTAAACAAATAAAACAACAATTAATTACTGTTAAAATTTAATTAAAAAGATTTTTAACCCAAACCGCCTAATATAAAAGGATATAATATCTGGAAAACCAAATGAGATGATCATAGAAAAAAATCACTAAATGAGAGGGAGAAAATAAAAATTGTAAAAAATATCATTTTACAGAGTCGATTTTTTTATCTTCATACAAAATTTGAAAACCCTCTTTTCATTATATCTTGAGTAAAAACACAAAATCTTGATAAAACAAAATCCTTCAAAGGAAGCCGCGTCCTAATTAGCGGATAGCAGGATAAAGCTCCTAAAAAAAAGTAGAAAACTAAACAATAATAAAGCATGAAAAATTACGTAATAGACGATTTGCCCGACTATTTTAAACAGTACAAAAAATCCATCAAAAACCCGAAAAAATTCTGGGATAAAGTGGCCGATGAAAATTTCGTGTGGTACCAACGCTGGTCCAAAGTGGTAGATTACAACATGGAAGAAGCGAAAATCAAATGGTTTAAAAATGCAAAACTGAACATCACCAAAAACTGTATTGACCGGCATTTGAACGAGCGTGGCGACAAAACGGCGATTATTTTTGAACCCAACGATCCCAAAGAAGAAGCGCAACATATTTCCTACAGTGAATTGCGCGACCGTGTCTGTAAAATGGCGAATGTACTGCGTGATCAGGGCGTGCAAAAAGGCGACCGTGTTTGTATTTATCTGCCGATGATTCCCGAACTGGCAGTTTCGATGCTGGCGTGTGCGAGATTGGGCGCGGTTCATTCCGTGATCTTTGCAGGATTTTCGGCAAACGCAGTGGAATCTCGGGTGAATGATTGCGGTGCGAAAATGATCATCTGTTCAGACGGAAGTTTCCGCGGCTCAAAATCAATCGATTTAAAAGGAATCATTGATGAAGCTGTAGAAAAATGCCCGACAGTAGAAAAAGTTTTGGTCGTAAAAAGAACCGGAAGCGAAGTGAAAATGAAGGAAGGACGGGATTTTTGGCTGGAACCTCTGTATGAAAAAGCAGCCTCAGATTTTATTTCGGTGATTATGGATGCAGAAGATCCTCTTTTTATTTTGTACACTTCCGGTTCCACTGGAAAACCCAAAGGAATGCTTCATACAACGGCTGGTTATATGGTTTATACGGCCTATACTTTTAAAAATGTTTTTAATTATAAAGAGAATGATATTTATTGGTGCACCGCAGATATTGGCTGGATAACCGGTCATTCCTACATTCTGTACGGGCCGCTTGCAAATGGCGCCACGACGGTCATTTTCGAAGGCGTGCCGACTTATCCGGAACCGGACCGTTTCTGGGAAGTCATCGAAAAACATAAAGTCACGCAATTTTACACTGCTCCGACAGCGATTCGTGCTCTGGCAAAAGAATCTTACGAATGGGTTGAAAAACACGATCTGTCGAGTTTACGCGTCATTGGCTCCGTGGGAGAGCCGATTAACGATGAAGCGTGGCATTGGTACAATGATCATGTCGGCAAAAGAAAATGCCCGATTGTTGATACCTGGTGGCAGACAGAAACAGGTGGAATTATGATTTCGCCGCTTCCTTTTATTACGCCTACAAAACCAACTTACGCAACCTTGCCTTTGCCGGGAATCCAACCTGTTTTGATGGATGACAAACGGAATGAAATCACAGGAAATCAAGTCGATGGAAATTTATGCATCCGTTTTCCGTGGCCGGGAATTGCAAGAACGATTTGGGGCGATCATCAAAGATACAAAGACACCTATTTCACCGCTTTCCCAGGGAAATATTTTACCGGAGACGGCGCTTTGCGGGATGAAGTTGGGTATTACAGAATCACCGGTCGGGTTGATGATGTGATCATCGTTTCCGGGCATAATTTGGGAACTGCACCGATTGAAGACAGTGTAAATTTACATCCAGCCGTTGCAGAATCAGCAATCGTCGGTTATCCGCACGATGTGAAAGGAAGTGCGCTTTACGGTTTCGTGATGTTGAAAGACAGCGGTGAAGACCGTGATAGAGATAATTTGAGAAAAGAAATCAACAACGTTATTTCGGATACGATTGGACCAATCGCGAAACTTGATAAAATTCAGTTTGTTTCTGCCTTGCCAAAAACCCGTTCCGGTAAAATCATGCGTCGTATTTTGAGAAAAATTGCGGAAGGTGATTTTGCTAATTTCGGGGATACTTCTACCCTACTGAATCCGGAGATCGTAGAAGAGATTAAGAATGAGAAGATTTAATTTGTTGATTTGACAATGTGTTGGTGTATTGATGAACGCAATACTTTGATTATAATTAAACCTTGCGGAAACGTGAGGTTTTTTTGTTCTATTTTATTTATTTGAAAGATTTTGCAAAAAAAATTCAACATTAAGATTTTGGTTAAGGAGTTAAGATGATTAAGATCCCTCACCGAAATTGAAAACTAAAATATGACTCTTATGTTTAAACAGTAAATAAAAACTTTTTGATTGTTTGGTGAAATTTTTTACTACTTTTAAATAAAAAAAATTGGACGATTCAAATTGTACTACCGAAGTCATCATCATTGGCGGCGGTTTGGCAGGTTTAACAGGCGCGATTCACCTTTCAAAAATGGGAGTTGGCGTGATTGTTATTGAAAAGAATCACTATCCAAAACACAAAGTCTGTGGCGAATATATTTCCAATGAAGTTATTCCCTATTTTAAATGGCTTGAGATTGATGTTGAAGATTTAAAGCCGACTCATATTAAAACGCTGCAATTTTCATCAGAATCCGGAAGAAACATTGCAACCAAACTTCCGCTCGGCGGTTTTGGAATCAGCCGTTATACTTTAGATGAATTCCTTTATCAAAAAGCACTTTCCCAGAATTGCGGGATTCTCGAAGATCAAGTCAATGAGGTGAATTTTAAAGACGATTTTTTTGAAGTTCATTTGGCTTCCGGCAAAGTTGTGACTTCGAAAGTCGTTTTGGGCGGTTTTGGAAAACGCTCTAATTTAGACCTGAAAATGAAACGCAATTTTGTAGAGCAGAAATCTCCATGGTTGGCGGTGAAATCTCATTATAAAGGTAATTTTCCGGATGATCTTGTTGGCCTGCATAATTTTAAAGGCGGTTATTGTGGTGTTTCGAAAGTGGAGAATAATTTGCTCAATATCTGTTATTTAACTAATTTTAAATCGTTCAGGAAATTTAAAAATATTGAAGAATTCCAGGAAAAAACAGTTTCTCAAAATCCTCATTTAAAAAATATTCTGGAAAATTCTGAATCTGTTTTTGAAAAACCTTTGACCATCAGTCAGATTTGTTTTGAGAAAAAAGATAATGTAGAAGATCATGTTTTAATGATGGGCGATACTGCCGGTTTAATACATCCGTTGTGCGGAAATGGAATGGCAATGGCGATTCACAGCGCAAAACTGGCATCGGAAGAAACCATCTCTTTTTTAAAAGGTAAAATTTCCCGCCCGCAAATGGAACAGAATTACACTGAAAACTGGAACATAAATTTTAAACAACGATTGTGGTATGGCAGGTTTTTAGGTAGTATTTTAGAACATTCAAAACTTTCTGAAGTTTTGACTAATTTATTAACCTATTTTCCTTTCTTACTTCCAATAATTATTAGAAAAACCCACGGAAGAGAAATCAAAATGACTCAAAATTAATGGCTTTAGACACCACGCACAGAACAGATTTAGAAGAATCAATGGACGATTTTTCGATGGATAACGACGGATTGGTAACCGCTTTGGATGACATTGCGCGAATCAATCAGTTGCTCGGCGGAAATTCGATTACTTTAAATGGCGTTAAAAATTTAATTAAAAACTTTCCAAAAGACCAAACCATTACCATCATGGATTTCGGTTGCGGAAGCGGCGATATGCTTCGAATGTTGTCCAAATTTGGAACGAAAAACAATATTAAATTTAAACTGATCGGCATCGATGCCAACGAAGCCACGATTCGCCACGCCGAAAAATGCTCCACCGAATTTGAAAACATTTCCTATTTGGCAGAAGACATTTTCCTCTACGATTTTGCAAAATACAAAATTGATATCGCCCTGATTACATTGACTTTACATCACTTTAAAGACGATGAGATTTTAAAAATACTGCGTGTTATTTTAAATTTAGTCAAAAAAGGAATCGTTGTGAATGATTTACAGCGAAGTAAATTAGCGTACCGTCTTTTCCAAATAATTATCTTTATCTTTAGGTTAGAAAAAATGACCGCAAATGATGGATTGATTTCAATTTTAAGAGGTTTTAAAAGAGAAGATTTAGAAAAATTTTCAAAAAAATTAGCATTAAAAAAATACAGCATCCAATGGAAATGGGCTTTCCGCTACCAATGGATTATTGAAAAAATATGAGTGTAAAAATAGTTACCGTTGCCAAGCAACTGCCAAAATATTCCCGAAAAACTACCGAAGTTTTACCTTTTCTAGATCTTTGGTTAGAAGGTCAGGAAAGCCGTTTCGTACGGAAAGTTAAAAAAATCTTTGAAGGCGCCGCCGTCGATGAAAGATATTCTATAATGGATCCCGCAGAAGTTTTCACCGCCACTTCGTTTGAAGACAAAAATGATATTTACGCCCGTGAAGTTGTTATTTTGGGCGAACAGGTTTTGGAAAAAGCGTTAAAAAAAGCCGGTTGGAATCCGCAATCGCTGGACTATATTATTACCGTAAGTTGCACCGGGATTATGATTCCGTCATTGGATGCTTATCTGATCAATAAATTAAATCTTCGTCAGGACATTGTCCGTTTGCCTGTTACCGAAATGGGTTGCGCAGCCGGAGTTTCCGGAATTATTTATGCGAAGAATTTCCTGCAGGCAAATCCGGGGAAACGCGCTGCAGTAATTGCGGTCGAAAGTCCGACCGCGACTTTTCAACTCGATGATTTCTCCATGGCAAATATTGTAAGCGCTGCGATTTTCGGCGACGGTGCGGCGTGCGTTCTGCTTTCTTCCGAAGAAAATGCGGAAGGTCCGGAAATTCTTGCGGAAGAAATGTATCATTTTTATAACAACGAACACATGATGGGTTTTAAACTCACCAATTCCGGTTTGCAGATGATTTTGGATATCGAAGTTCCCAACACGATCGGTGAACATTTTCCAAATATTATTCATCCATTTTTAGCCAAACAGCATTTGGAAATTAAAGATATCGATCACCTGATTTTTCATCCGGGCGGAAAAAAAATCGTTCAGATGGTCGAGGGATTATTTTCCGAGTTGGGCAAAAATATTGATATGACAAAAGAAATTTTACGTTTGTACGGAAATATGTCGAGCGCTACCGTTTTGTATGTTTTAGAAGAAATCATGAATCAGCAACCGCAGAAAGGCGAAAAAGGTTTAATGCTCAGTTTCGGCCCAGGATTTTCTGCACAAAGAGTTCTAATGCAATGGTAAAAAGATTTGAAAATACAGGTTACTGGACTTTAATTCTGGGCGGAAGTTCAGGATTAGGTTTGGCGTCTGCAAAAAAACTAGCAAGCGAAGGAATGAACATCTGTATAATTCACCGGAATCCGCGTGCTGAAATGGAAATGATTAATCGTGAATTTGCGAAGATTCAAAATGAAAATATTCAATTTTTAAGTTTAAATAAAGACATTTTAAATCTGCAACACCAGCAGGATATTTTATCGGAATTAAAAACAGTTGTAGGAAAAGAAGGCAAAATTCGTTGCCTTTTACACAGCATCGCGAAAGGAAATTTAAAACCGATGATTGGTTCAGAGCATGAAAGTCTGTCCACCGATGATTTCAGTATCACGCTTCATGCGATGGCGACGAGTCTATACGATTGGACAAAACTACTGTTTAATGAAAACCTCTTCGCGGAAGACGCCAGAATCCTCGCTTTTACAAGTGAAGGAAGTACAAAACCAATTCACAATTACGCAGCAGTCTCTGCCGCGAAAGCCGCTTTAGAAGCAATTTCCAGAAACATTGCTTTGGAATTTGCGCCTTTTGGTTTGCGATGCAATTGTATTCAAGCCGGAGTAACAGATACACGGTCTTTACAAATGATTCCCGGAAGTAAAGAAATAAAAGAACAGTCGAAAAAACGAAATCCTTTCAAAAGATTAACTACAGCGGAAGATGTCGCGGATGTGGTGAGTTTATTGTGTCAGGACGAAGCTTCCTGGATCAACGGTTGCGTAATTCCCGTGGATGGTGGCGAACATTTAGGATAAAATGAATACTAAAGAAATTTTACAGAAATTACCTTATACTACTCCATTTCTATTTGTGGATGATTTACTGAGCGTTGACGAAAATGGTGCGACCGGCACTTTTACTTTTAATGAAAGTTTAGATTTTTTCAAAGGTCATTTTAAAAATAATCCGGTCACGCCCGGCGTCATTTTAACCGAATGTATGGCGCAGATTGGACTGGTTTGTCTCGGAATTTATCTGGTGGGAAATGATTTGACTGAAGAAAGTCAGATTGGTCTAACTTCAACAGAAATAGAATTTTTAAAACCCGTTTTTCCTAATGAAAAAGTCACCGTGATTTCAGAGAAAATTTATTTTAGATTTAATAAATTAAAATGCAAAGTGAAGATGCTGAATGAAAAGAACGAAATTGTTTGTGAAGGAACAATTGCCGGAATTATTAAAGTCAATTAATATGGAAAGAAGAGTTGTCATCACAGGTTTAGGCGTCGTAGCTCCGAACGGAGTCGGTTTGGAAGATTTTAAATCAGCTTTAAAAGAAGGCCGCTCCGGAATTCAGTTTGACCAACAATTAGCCGACTTGCAATTTTCGTGTCAGGTTTCCGGAACGCCGCCCATCGATAAAGAACATTTAAAGAAATATTTCACCGATTTGGAATTAAGAAATTTCAATTCGACCGGAATTATGTACGGCGTCATCGCAGGTTTAGATGCCTGGAAAGATGCCGGTTTGGAAATTTCAGACGGCGAAAATCCCGATTGGGACAGTGGAACCATTTTCGGAACCGGGACTTCGGGCATCGAAAAGTTTCGGGAAAGCATTTATAAAATAGATGCACTTCAAACAAGGAAATTAGGAAGCACGGCCGTTTCACAAACCATGAACAGCGGGATTTCTGCCTATTTGGGCGGAAAATTAGGTTTGGGAAATCAGGTCACCACCAATTCATCGGCATGTACAACCGGAACAGAAAGTATTTTAATGGCTTTTGACCGTATAAAATCAGGAAAAGCAAAAAGAATTCTAGCGGGCAGTACGAGCGATTCGGGACCGTATATTTGGGCGGGTTTTGATGCCATAAAAGTCTGTAATTTTAAATCGAATGATCATCCGGAAAAAGCCTCGCGACCGATGAGTGCTTCTGCAGCAGGTTTTGTTCCGGGAAGCGGCGCCGGAGCTTTGGTCATCGAAGATCTGGAATCGGCTTTGGCAAGAAATGCGAAAATTTATTGTGAAATTCTCGGCGGAAATCTTAATTCTGGTGGTCAACGGGGCGGCGGAAGTATGACCGCCCCGAATTCTGTGGCCGTACAAAAATGCGTAAAAGATGCAATTTTAGAATCTGGAATTGAGCCAAAAGACATCGATTATATCAGCGGACATTTAACTGCGACTTCAAAAGATGCAACAGAAATTAAAAATTTAGCTGAAGCCCTGAACCGTTCCGGCAAAAATTTCCCGTATATCAATTCACTTAAAGCTTTGACCGGACACTGCCTTTCCGGTGCCGGAAGTATTGAAGCCGTGGCAACTATTCTGCAGCTGACTGAAAATCTTATTGCTCCGAATATCAACTGCGAAGATCTAAATCCGGAAATTACTTCAATCATCGATGCAGAATGCATTCCGCAGAAATTTTTAGAAAAAGAACTCAATATCGCGGCGAAAGTTAGTTTTGGTTTTGGCGATGTAAACGGATGTGTTATCTTTAAAAAATATTCTTAAAAAATTTCAATACGAAAATATGAACAAGGAAGAGGCTATTCAAAAATTAAAAGAGATTGTAAAACCTTACGTGAAAGAGGCGGAACTTTTAAAAAACATTAATGAAAATACAGATTTCATTAATGATCTCAATATTAATTCTGCTAATTTAGTCGATGTCGTTTTAGATGTGGAGGAAGTTTTCGATATTGAAATCGACGCGGCATCGATGGAGAAAATGCGGGATGTAAAATCTGCGCTGGCGGTCATCGAAGAGAAATTGGCGATAAAATAAACCTTTAAACCAAAGAGTAAAATATTAAATGTTGAAATTAATTTTTAATTTTCAACGGTTTTTTATACACTTTTGATCAACTTCAGAACCTGTTTAAATTCTAAAAAGTTGCCTTTTTTGCTCTTGTGGAGATTTTCCTTTTTAGATTTTCTTTGGTGCCTTTTGCGTTTTAAATATTTTCATCATTTTTAAAGAGGCTCTTAAAGAATACAAAACTTCTATGTTTTTCAAGTCAAAAAACAGCTTGAAAGCGCCAATATTTTCAACTTATCCACATTTCCACAACCAACAAATTAACTTGTGTAAGCAATAAGTTTTCTTTATTTTCGTTGATTAAATGTGGAAAAGCAAATTCCTTAAAACCTTCCGAAAATCAGGAGTAAATGAATTCAAAAAAAATCTTAATTGCCACGGCAATATTCTATTTCGGCTTATCCGAGGCTCAGCAATCTCAATACTTCAGCGACCGCGAAAACTACCGCTTCAACTTAGCGGAAAACCTTTACCAAAATAAAATTTATAACGCTTCTCAGTTTGAATACGCACGGCAGTATTTCTACAACGAAAATCTTTCGAATTCAAAAAAAGAAGCGGCCCAGTTTTTCGATAATGTCATCGGTGTCATTTTGCGTAAAAATCATGCGGAAGAAGGATTGGATGCATTTATTAAACAGTATCCGAACTCGGCCTATTTTGCGCAGGCGAATTTACCTTTGGCGGATTTTTACTTAGCTCAGAAAGATTTTGATAAAGCCTTAGAAACGTTGAAAAACGTGAATCAGTATCAGCTTTCAAAAGAAGAAAATACGCAGTATATCATGAAACTCGGTTATGCGAAATTCATGACGGGCGATTCTCAAGGTGCGATTGAAGCTTTGGAAGAAGCTTATAAAACCACAGATGGTTCCGATAAAAACGACATCGCTTACATGTTGGGACATCTGTATTATGCAGACGGGCAGAATGATAAAGCGTTTTCTTTTTTCGATCAGATCAAAGATAACGACAAATATGCACGCGTTGTAAAACCGTATTATGTGCAGTTGTATTTCAATAATAAGGATTATGACAAAGCAATTATAGAAGGAAATGCGTTGCTCAATGAAAATATTTCTGCTGATTATAAAGCGGAAGTTCACAAGATGATTGGCGAAAGTTATTTCATGAAAGGCGATTACAGTTCGGCTTATCCTCATTTGAAAATTTATTTGGAAAGCAAGGGAAAACCTTCTGAAAGTGATTTGTACGAAATGGGATTTGTTTCGGCGCATCTGAAAAAATACGATGAAGCCGTTTCTTATTACAATCAATTATTGAACAGCAATTCGGCGACTTCACAAAATGCATATTATCAGTTGGGAAATGCCTATCTGGAAGTCGGTAAAAAACAGGAAGCGCTTTCTGCGTTCCGTTCAGCGTATCAGATGACTTATGATCCGAAAGTGCAGCAGCTCGCTCATTTGCAATACGCTAAACTGAGTTACGAACTCGGAAATCCTTTTGAATCAGCTTCAAATGTGATTCAAAGTTATATTACCAAATATCCGAAAAGTGCTGACACTGCGGCCATGAAATCTCTTTTGGTGAAATCTTATCTGTATTCAGGCGATTATAAAGGAACTTTGGCTGCGATTGATAAAATGCCGAATTCCACACCGGAAACCGATAAAATCGATCAGGAGGTTTCCTATTTGTTAGGAACGGAAGAATTTAATAAAGGAAATCTCGATGCCGCCGAAAAATACTTTCTGCGGAGTTTAGAATTTAATATCAATAAAGAATTCAATTCACGAGCGCTGTATTGGTTGGCCCAGACATATTATCAGAAAGGAAATTATGCTTCTGCAATTACGCGTTTTGAAAAACTTCAAAATACAGATTTTCCGGAAAAACAACAGTTGAACTACGATTTGGGATATGCTTATTTTAAATCAAAGAAATTTGATAAGGCTAAAGAATATTTCAAAGCTTATTTAAATAATCCAAAACCGGAATTTAAAAATGATGCAGAACTTCGTTTGGCAGATACGCATTATGCGAATAACGACCTGAATGAGGCAATCGCTATTTACGATAAAACAGAAAATGCCGACGATTATACTTTGTTCCAAAAAGCCATGGCTTTAGGATTCAAAGGTGATACGGTGGCGAAAATCGCCGAACTGAAAAAATTGCTTGCGCAGTTTAAAAATTCAGAATATTTCGATGACGCACAGTATGAAATTGCAACGTCTTATGCGGCAAATGATGATTTCAAAAACTCGAATGATTATTTTACTCAAGTCATAAAAACCAGTACGGATAAGGATTTGGTAGCCAATGCCCAGATTTACCGCGCCCAGAATTACATCGATCAGAACGAAGATGCAAAAGCTTTATCTGAATTAAAGTCGCTCGGAAATCAGTATAAAAATACGGCATTTGCCAGTAAAATTGTTCAGGCTGCGCGTCCGCTTTTTATTAAAAACAATGATGTTTCGGGATATCAGAATTTCGCCCAAAGTTTAGGCGTGAGAATCGATGCGTCTGAAATCGATGAAATTAATCTGAACCGTGCGAAAACTTTCTATGCCAGTAAAGATTATAAAAATGCTATTCCGCTTTTTGAAAAATATTTAACGCAGAATCCAACCGGTGAAGGTTTGTATCAGGCGCAATATGAATTGGGCGAAAGTTATTTCCAGACGCAGAATTCCGCCAAAGCATTATTGGTTTTACAGGAAGTTGCAAATGTTCAGAATGATTATCAGGAAGATGCGCAAACCAGGGTTGCACAAATTTATTTAGCGCAGAATAATACGAATGAAGCCAAGAAATATCTGGTCTCACTTTCGAATTCGACCAATGTCAACGTGAAAAATTTTGCCAATGTCGAATTAATGAAAATTTATTCTGACGAAAAAGATTTCAAAAAAGCAGAAATGCTGGCTGATTTAGTGTTGCAGAATCCTAAAAATTCTGCCTCGGTGAATGAACAGGCAAAAGTCATCAAAGCCAGAAGCTTGATGAACAACGGAAAAGATAACGACGCAAAAACAGCTTATGCGGCTTTAGAAAAATCTTCGAATACCGAAGTTGCGGCGGAAGCTTTATACGCAAAAGCTTTTTATCAAAACAAAGGAAAAGCCTTTAAATCATCGAATGAAACCATTTTCAAGCTGGCCAATAATTATGCTTCCGAAGAATTTTGGGGTGCAAAATCTTTGGTTTTAATGGTTAAGAATTACATCGGTTTGAAAGACAATTATCAGGCGAGTTACACCGCTGATCAGATTATTGCCAATTATGGCGATTTCCCGGAAATTGTCGCCGAAGCGAAAGATTTAAAAAAGCAAATTAAAAAGTAAAATTAAATTGTACAAAGTATTATGTACAATGTAAAACGTATCGACATTGTACACTCCACATTTTACAGTAATATAAAAACAATGAACAAGACCATTCAACATATATTTTTCCTCGGTTTACTATTTTCCTCGACCGCAGTTTTTTCCCAGATCAAAGAAGAGAAATTGATTTTGGACCGAAAGCGTGAACCGGAAGTAAAGAAAATCGAAAAGAAAAAAACATCCGTCGAAGCAGAGAAAAATTATCCGCCGCAGGAAAAATCCGCGAATCCGCCGACGTACGACATTACCAATGTTCCGGCGTCTTCAGATTTTAAAACTTCGCTGATTCAGGGAGAAGATATTTCGCCGAAATTCGATGCCGAATATCAAAATAACTATTTCCAGCTTGGAATGGGAAATTACGGAAAAATTCTTGCCGATGGAAATATTTCCACCAAACTGGAAAACGGAATGGAAGCCGGTGGCGACGTTCATTTCCTTTCTACAAGCGGTCTAAAGAAAGTTTATGCCTGGGATTCCAAACAAAGTACTGCGAATATTGGCGCCTTTCTAAATTCTTATGGTGAGAAAGGAAAATTCAGCGTGAATGCAGATTATGGTTTAAACGATTATAATTATTACGGAATTTATGCATTAGCTCCGGCTTCAAACAATGTCGATTTAAAGCAGAAAACCAACCGTTTTAAAGTAAACGGTTACTACGATTTTTATTCCAATGAAATCCTGAATGATGTCCGCGTGAAATCTTCTTTCCTGAGCGATCATTTTGGAGCGAAGGAAAATCAGGCTGAAATTTTGGTGAATTTATCAAAGCACGGCGTAGAATTGCCAAGTTTTGATGATGTGAATTTCAATGCGGATCTGGGTTTAAATTTAGAAACCGTAAAATCTGATTTTGAATTGCTTACTAAAAATTCCTCTCAATTTCTCAATGCGACTTTAGCACCGAAAATGACTTTCTTTAAAGGAAAATCTTATTTGATCATCGGTTCGGATTTTTCATTTTTAAATGCAAAGAATTCAAATATGACTTTAGCAGAAGAGGTGAAAAATAATAAAACCTATTGGTTCCCAAAAGCAGAACTGCAGTTTGCAGCCGCCGATGAATTCAAGTTTTATGCTGGGATTACCGGTGGTTTACAATTAAATACTTACGCCGATTTACTGGAACAAAATCCTTATTTGGTTTCGGACCAGGAATTGCGTGCGACAGAAACAAAATATAAATTCTACTTTGGTTTGCGGGGCGATATTGATCAGAATATTAAATACGATTTCAGCGCAGGATTTGGAAAAATGAATGATATTCTTTTCTTTAAAGCAAATAATTTGTTTAATGTAGCCGCTGAATATAACCGTTTGCCTTATGATTATGCCAACACTTTTTCATCTGTTTACGATAACGGAACTGTGAGTGAGGCAAAAGCGAGTGTGCAATATTTTCCATTGGCGAATTTGGCGCTGGATGCAGAATTAAAGTTTGAGAAATATAATCTTGAAAATTATGAGAACATTTACAATAAACCTTTGGTAAAAGCCAGTTTGGGTGGAAAATATTCGATGTTGGACAAAAAACTGAATTTGGGAGCGAAAGCGATTTTTGCGACGGATCAGACAACCAATTCATTTGAAGTAAATCATGAAGCAATTGATCCTAATTTTCGCGCTCTGGAAAATAAAAATGACAAAATTGGTGGATTTGCTGATTTAAATTTGTCCGCAGAGTACAAAGTTCACAAAAATTTCAGTATTTTTGCACTCGGAAACAATTTACTCAACACCCAGTATCAAACTTACAAAGGTTATAAAGTTTTGGGAGCACAGATTTTGGGAGGAGTGAAGATAAGTTTTTAAAAAAATGAGCAATGAGTAATGAGCAATATTACTCATTACTCATAAAAAAAGGCTGCGTAGTTCAACTGGATAGAATATCAGATTTCGGCTCTGAGGGTTAGGGGTTCGAATCCCTTCGCGGTCACACAAAAAGGATAAAATTAATTTTTTATCCTTTTTTTGTTTTTTAGGACTCTCATTTATTTTACAATTTCAATCTTTCTGAAATGCGCAACAAACAAAACGACAAAACCGGTTATGGTTTTGTCGTTTTAATGATGATTAAATCAAGTTATTAATTCAACCTCGATATATAATAAATGTGTTTTTTTTAAATGAATCTGAAAAGATTAATTATTGGTTACTGCCAATTTAACCTCAATATTATTTCTTGTCGCATTCGAGTAAGGACAAACCTGATGCGCCTTTTCTGTGAGCGACTGTGCTTCCTCTATCGAAACGCCGGGAATATTTCACTTCTTATTTTCTACTTTGTTTAAAATTTTATCGACTGTTATTTTTAATTCGAGCAGATCTTCATCTGAAAAATTGAGTCTCTCTTTCATCTTGCCCGGAATTGCACAAGCCAGTTTTTGCAAATCCTTTCCTTCTTGGGTTAAAAAAACTTGCACTACACGTTCATCTTCCTTTTTTCTGTTTCGCTGCAAAAAAGATTTTGCTTCCAGTCTTTTTAATAAAGGCGTCAAAGTTCCACTGTCCAGATACAGTTTTTCACCGATTTGATTTACCGTTAAACCTTCTTCTTCCCAAAGTACCATCATCACTAAATACTGAGAATAGGTAATATCCAGTTCATCTAAAAACGGCCGGTACATTCCCGTAATCTCTTTGGCGATGACGTACAGCGGAAAACAAATTTGATTTCCCAATTTTGGAGTATCCTGATTTTCCATAAGGCAAAAAGAAGGTTTAATTAAATAACTTATTTTTGAATGATAAATTCCTCCATCGGAATTCTCACTTTTTTCATGTGAGAAAGATAATCTTTTTCGATGTCTCTATAGCCTAAATATAAAAGACTGACACTTTTTAAACCCAGTTCTTTCAAACCTAAAATTTCATCTACAACCTCATTGCTGAAACCTTCGGCTGGTGTGCTGTCAATCTTTAATTCTGCAGCTTGAGCCATCGCTAAACCAAGAGCAATATATGTTTGACGAGCGGTATGAGCGAAATTTTCATCCGCAGTTTGAGCGTTATAAATTTCTTTCAGTTTATCGGTATAACTGCCGAATCTTCCTCTTGGTAATTCTCTCACATCGGTGTGGTAATCGTAAACTTTATCGATTTTTTCATCAGAGTAACGGTCCCAAGCTGCAAAAACAAGAACGTGAGAAGAATCTCTCATCACTTCAGGATTCAGCGCGCCCTGCACCATTTTTTCTTTCAGTTCCTGATTTTCTACCACAATCACCCGGAAAGGCTGTAATCCCGATGAAGTTGGCGCCAGTCTGGCCGCTTCTAATATTTTATTTAAATCTTGCTCTGATACTTTTTTTGCAGGATCGTAAGCTTTTACGGCATGTCTCCATTTTAAATCTTCCAGTAATGACATATTTTGTATTTTAAATGATTATGTATTTTCGAACCGCAAATATATCAAACAATTATATTGTGTGCAATTTAATTACGATTAAATTCTTACTGTGAATTTTCGCTGTCTTTCGTGGTTTTCTTAAATAGGGTTATTTCGCCCTTTTTAGATTAATTAAATTTTCTAAATTTGCATACACACAAATGCTATGAAAAAATTTACCTTTTTTCTGATTACCCTATGCGGTATTCAGATATTTTCGCAGATTACTATCACAAAGGATAGTTCATTCGGAAACAACGGCGTCTTCACTGCCAACTTCCATTCCAACCAAACCGTTCTCAACAGTAATGTTCTGGTTTTGCCCAATAATGCGATGCTGTACATTATTAATACCGCGAACAGGAATTATATCCTCAAGCTGCATCCGAACGGGACTTTAGATTCAGATTTTGCTGACAATGGCAGGTTGGAATTCGGAGAAAATAATTTTCTCAATGCTGTTTTACAAGGCAATAAAATAATCGTTTATTTGGGGCCAAAACCGCTTGATTATAATACTTACGGAGATTCGAAAATCTTGAGATACCATCTCAACGGAACGCTGGACAGCACTTTTGGGAACAACGGCGTTATCAATGAAGTTACGGAAAGTACAAATCCACAATCACTGAGCGTTTTGGTTCTTGAGGATCAAAGTTTAGTGGTGACCAATTCCAACAGTATTTATCCGAAAAAATTTACAGTTGATGGCCGGCTGGATACTGGGTTTGGAAGTAATGGCGAAATAATTTATAATTATTACTTTCCGCTTGGCCAGTCCTCGACCGGAAAAATTGCCACGTGTGATGTGAGTTCTCTTTCTTCCTCGGTGTATTCATTTTATAACCTCAATGCTCTGACTGCTAACACTGTCTTGAATTTAAATGAGAAAGAATGCCACCAATACAATGGTTTTCCGTTGCAGAACAAAACCAATACCTCTACAAGAATGACCAGCAGTGGAATGGTGCATTCCGTTTTTCAATATCAGAATTATCCGCTTCCGGATTTCAGCAGACTGGTGGTGATCAGGAATGAGCAGTTAGATCCTGATTTTAATGCAAAAGGGTTTGTGACTTCTGAGAACTACGAGCAATTTTTAGATTCAGGTTTTGCAGATAATGTATTTTTCATTTTAAATCAGAAAGGAAATGAAAAAGCGCTCAAGGCCTATTCTCAAAGCGGAACTTCTTTAAAAATTAACAGCCAGAGAGATTTTAATCTTCTTTCGGGGCACGAAATTGAGATCAAAGACAATTATATTTTAGTGAATTCTATACTTCCCGATGATTATCAAAATCTGGTCCGGGTGAAAATAGAAAAATTTTTAATCTCAAAAGAACAGCTTTCGACTTCTAATAATACACTTAAGAAGATAGAAGTAGAAAATCCCATCAAAGATTTTTTAAATATTACAAATGCCGAAAACGCTGAAAGTTTTGAGATTTACAATGTGGAAGGAAGAAAGATTTTAGCTTCCCGAAATTTTAAAAACATCAATACTGCAAATCTTCCAAAAGGAAATTACATCCTAAAAATGAGTATGAAAAACGGAGAAATATTTTCAAAAAAACTCATTAAGAATTAAAACCGTTCTTTTAATTATAATTTTAAACTTAATATTTAAAATTCATTTCAAAATTTTATCAAACAAAAAACCGCCTGAAAAATTCGGACGGTTTACTCTTTTAAATAAAAATATTTTATCCCATTTTTTTAGCATCAGCAACAAACTGCGCTAAACCTTTATCGGTCAATGGATGATTTAATAAATTAAGAATCGAATCTAATGGCGAAGTGATCACATCGGCACCGATTTTTGCACAGTTGATGATATGCATTGGCGACCGAATCGACGCTGCAAGAATTTCTGTATCAAACATATAGTTATCGAAAATAATTCTGATTTCTTCGATCAGGTTCATGCCGTCTACTGAAATATCATCTAATCTTCCGAGGAAAGGAGAAACGTAATTCGCTCCAGCTTTTGCTGCCAATAAAGCTTGACCGGCCGAGAAAATCAAAGTACAGTTGGTTTTAATTCCTTTGTTGGAGAAATATTTCAACGCTTTAATACCGTCTTTAATCATTGGAATTTTCACCACGATATTTGGGTGAATTGCTGCTAATTCATCGCCTTCCTTAATCATTTCTTCATAAGTGGTACTCAGAACTTCGGCAGAGATATCTCCGTCAACAATTTCGCAAATGGTTTTGTAATGGTTCAAAATTGCGTCTTTCCCACTGATTCCTTCTTTGGCCATCAGTGATGGATTGGTGGTAACTCCATCTAAAATCCCTAAATCCTGTGCTTCTTTAATTTGCTCCAGATTAGCAGTGTCGATAAAAAATTTCATATTACTTTTTGTTTTCGCAAAGGTAAGATTTTCGGGTGCAACAGGAAAATGATTTTGATCTTAAATCGGGGTAAAAATTGGTAAACCATAAAAATAATCTGAGTTATCTGGCGCAAAAGTTATTGCAGGAATTTCAATTTACTCTTCTTCAGTAACACAGAATCAATTCTGCAGTTTTTGCATTTAAATTTTCCACGTTTAATTTCTATTTTTCATCAGAATCCAACCTTGGCGCTGCTCAGCTTTTTGTGTGACTGCATCATACCACGAAATAACGTACCAGTAAGTAGAAGTTGGTAACGTTCTTCCGTTCGCTTTTCCGTCCCATTCCGTTTTAGTGGGATTGGTGGATTCAAAAACTTTCGTTCCGTTTCGGTCAACGATCAGAATCGATACCTCCTGCATTTTCGCTAGATTTTCGATTTTCCAGACGTCATTAATACCATCGGCATTGGGCGTAAACGTATTATTGATTTTTATAAAGTAAACCGTTTTTGGCGGACCTAAGCAGCCTGCCGCCGATTTAACCTGAATTACATAAGAGGATGCCGCAGGATTCTGCAAAATATTTGAACTTTGAGCAACTCCGTTAAAATAGTATTGATAAGGCTTTGCACCTCCTTCCGCAATAACTTCGATCGAATTATTGGTTTGGTTGACAACCTGAATTTTGGGTTGATTTTCATCGGAAATCGTGAAGTTGTGAGTGTAAGAACAGCCATTAGCGTTTGTTAATACAACGGAATAATTTCCAGTTTTTGAAAAGTTGACCGTTCTTGTGGTTTCACCTGTGCTCCATTTATACATCACATTTTCAGAACCGGCATCTACGAGAATAGTTTCGCCAAAACAAATCATGTATTTGTTTAAAAGCGACATCGATTTTGTGGGCGTATTGACTTTTAAATTAATTTTCGCAGTAGACGGACAGAAACCAGCAACCGTAATTCGAACATAAACTGTCTGCGCGAAAGGCGTTTCGTTGGTATAATCCGAACTGATATTCTGAGTGAACCCGGAATCTTTAAAATACTCAAAAGTGGCGGAAGAATTTGTAAATTCAGCTTTTTTTGAATCTAAATTAAAAGCGGTTTTCCCGTCAAAATCGATATCGCAAAGAATATAATCTGCTTCGGACTGCATCAGGACAGAACTTCCGCCCTTAACAAAAGTAATGGTTTGAGGATTAGAAACACAGCCGGTCGTATTATCTTTAATAAAAAAGTCAACGCTTTTCGGCAACACTGAAAGATTAAAACTGGCAGGAAGCGGACTGCCTGAAAGATCCGTAAAAGTATAATTTACTGGATTACTGATTGCTTTATTTTTAAAATCCTGCAAGGAATAGGTTGTTTCGGCACAAAGTAAAATCGAAGAAGTTATTGCAACAGGTTTTAGATTATATGATAAGCTGAAAGAAACCGAATCGCTGCAAGTCGTATTATAAATCACTTTAATATAAGGATTTGGCCCATAAACCGATTCATCATAAGCTGTAATTTGGCTACCCACGAGTAGATCTCCATTGGGTGCGTGGTATTCTAAAGTTACAGTGATGGGCGCTGCTACAGTTACTAGGTCACTTACGTTTTGTTTTAAATTAAATATTGTATTTCCCTGACAATTACTTTTAGGAATTGAAGTAAGGAGTAAAGTGGGTTTTGCATAAACCAAAAGGCTAGCCGAAGGATGATCAGGCGAAACACAACCTGTGACATTATCTACCACACGAACGTAAACAGTCTTCGATCCTACTGCGTTATCATTCAGAAATAAATCATTGTCATAAATTGCACCATTTAAAGTGTTATGATAAGTAACCGTAACGTTTCCAGAATTAATTTCAGGTTTTAAAGAATTTAAATTAAAAGGAGAAAAAGAGCTTGAGCATTGCGGAGCAAGTTGTGTTGTAGGAGCATTTGCAATAACTTTCGCATCTTCAGTGAAAATAAGGGTAGAAATAGTGTTACAAGATCCTGTACTTACATTTTTAGGAACTATTTTCACCCAAACTTTTGGAAATTGTCTGGGATTAATAATTGAGTTTACTGCATAGTTAATTCCATCACTAGAATATTGATAATCAAACACAGAAAAATTAGAACCTGCCAAATCCTGCAAATATTGGGAAATATCTACTGAAGTTTCACCAAAACAAAATCTTTTTGTTAAATTATTAGCAGCCACTGGTAATGAATCGAACCGAAGATCAAAATTTCTCAAAACTGTACAATCAGAAACTGGATCATTAGCATAAATTCCAACTGTTCTTGTTGTATTTGCATATATAATAAAATTCGTAGGATCTGCAACTGGAGTTACCCCATCAATGAACTGTAAGGTATAATTAGAACCTGGAGGATAGTAATCATATAAATTAATTATTTTAGATGTCGCTCCCGTATTGTCACAATATTTGAGAGAAACATTATTTGGGTTAAAAGGCGGAATCGTAGAATTTAAATTAACGGGAACAGAATCAGAATCTACGGAACATATAGGCAAAGTTTTCCGGGTAGCCCGTACAAAATAACTTCCATTTTGTGTTGCATAATAAGAATTTCCTGTACCGAGAGCTGTTGCATTTCCGACGAGATACCATTCAAAATTTAAATCGGGATCATTCGGAACCGTCATCGAAACGCCACTCACACAGGCAGCTGCAGCGTTATAAGAAATCATAGGTTTTGCAATTTTCTTAAATATCACCTGATCAGAAACCATCGCGCCAACCTGCGCTCCCGAAGGATCGTGATACGTAACTTCAACTTTCAGAATATCGCCATCATTAGGAGAGAAATTGAGTAAAGTATTGGTAGTTTCTCCCAATAAAGTTGCGTTTTGAAACCATTTAAAAACTGGGGTTAAATTTTGATTCGGGGTGAAAAGCCAAGCTTTACCTTCACTTTTCCACGGCCCGTTATTATAATTTTCTCCTGAAATACTGTGTGTAGGAACTTTAAATTTAATCGCATCATCATTTTGTATCCCAAGGATTGCATTATACCTAATTTCCGATTTATTATTGACATAAATTACTATTCTTCCGTCCTCGAGGAGCAAAATATAACTGTAATATCCTGTACTCGAAATATCGCCTGTTCCGTTGGTTCTAATCTGATTCTGAAAAGAGACCATCAGCCCATTTACTCCGCCCACTACTACATTTTTGTATAAATAAACAACGGAACCATTCGCAGATTTAGGAACCAAATCGGTATAACCAAAAAATATCTGTGCCAGATTTAACTCTTGGGCTCTATTAGCTTTGAAAATCTTATTATAGTCTGCAGAAGGTAAGGCAGCGAAAGTATTGTAACCTGTAACCCCACTGAAGGTGCGATCTGTGTAAACCGCTGTATTTTTGAGATTTTCTAATTCGGGATCATTTGTAAAAACCAATCGGCCATTGCTACCCATGACCACTTTGGAATACGTTTTTCCATAAAAACTAAAATTAAATCCGATCGGAAATGCTTCACTGAATTTATCTGCACCGGAAGAAGGAAAATTTATTGGTAGCGATCCTGTAGAAAGCCCAAAATCAGTAGGTAACGCGCTGCTCATCACATAATCCCCTGTAGAACTCGCAACCGCATCCACTTTAAAATTAAATTTTTCGCCGGCACAAAAATATTGTTCGTTCTGGTAGATTTCGCTCGTGGCCGGATTATAGAGCTGAACAGACTGTCCATATCCGAGCGCGAGTAAAAAGGTAAAGACTAGAAAATAAAACTTCTTCATCAAATCAATTTTTGCCAAAAATACGTTATTTATTAAAACACAATATTCACCTATTTTCGTATAAAAGTGTTGAAAAATTATGTTTTTTAAAATTTTCTGTTACATTTGTGTAAATTAAATTTTTAAGATGAACCAACTTTTCAGAAGAAAACAATACAGTGCAAGTGATAAACCCTCAGGTTTGGTGCGCGTTTTAGGCGTTTGGGATATTGTTTTTTTCGGTATTGCTGCCATTATTGGTGCCGGAAGCTTCAGTTCTTTGGGGGAAGCCGTATTTCGTGGCGGTCCCGGCGTCATTGTTTTATATATTATTTGTGGCTTTGCCTGCGGTTTTACAGCCCTTTGTTACGCGGAATTCGCAAGTAGAATTCCCACCGCAGGATCCGCCTATACTTATGCTTATGCAAGTTTCGGCGAACTCATTGCCTGGATTATAGGTTGGGCTTTGATCATGGAATATTCGTTCGGAAACATTTACGTCGCATTCTCCTGGTCCGATTATTTCACCAGTTTTATGGGCAGGATCGGTGTTTTTATTCCCGAATATTTAACCTGTAGTTATCCTGAAGCACATAAAGCGTTTTTGAAAGGTTCCCAAAATTTAGAATTAATTAATGCCTGGAAAAATGCTCCCTTAATCGGAAATTTAAAAATCATTCTTGATGTTCCAGCCTTGGTCATCAATGGATTAATCACCTGGCTCGTGTATGTTGGGATCAAAGAATCAAAAAACTTCAACAACATTTTTGTCATTTTAAAATTATTCATCATCCTTCTGGTTATTGCAGTCGGAATCGGATATATGAATACCGATAACTGGTTTCCAAAAAGTATAATCACGGGTGAACATTCATTTATGCCGAATGGTTTTGCCGGAGTAATGAGTGCGGTTTCCGGAGTATTCTTTGCTTATATCGGCTTTGATGCCTTAAGTGTGCTATCCGAAGAAACCAAAGATCCACAGAAAAATCTCCCGCGGGGAATGATTATTTCGTTGATTTTATGTACCGTAATTTATATTATTTTAACCCTGGTTCTTACCGGAATGGTTGATTATAGAAAATTTGATGGTATCGGGGATCCACTGGCTTTCATTTTCGAAAAGACAAATGCCAATGTCGCCTGGATGGAATTCGTAGTTTCTCTGGGAGCAATCGTCGCCATCACCACCGTATTACTTGTTTTTCAGATGGGACAGCCAAGAATTTGGTATGCCATGAGTCGAGATGGTTTGATGCCAAAAAAATTCATGGAAATTCATCCGAAACACAAAACTCCTTCTTTCGCGACAATTATTACCGGAATCGTGGTCGGAATCCCTATTTTATTTACAGACAAGTCCTTCATCCTGGACTTTACAAGCATTGGAACCATTTTCGCTTTCGTACTCGTTTGCGGTGGCGTGTTGTTACTGCCTTCAAAGAAAAAAATACCCGGCAGATTTCACATGCCCTATATCAATTCTAAAATTATATTCCCCATCATATTCCTGGGAGGATTAACGTTTTTCTACTTTTGGCAGCCTTCATTTTTTCATACGATTATGGATTGGAAAGATCCGAATGAAAGTGAATTTAGAATCTCGATGTTCTTCTTCCTGATCATCAATTTGGGACTTTGTGTTTTAGCTTTTGTGAAAAACCTATCACTTATCCCATTAATGGGTTTAAGTTCATGTCTGTATCTACTAACCGGAATGACGCATAACAATTGGTTCTGGTTTCTGGTCTGGTTCGCCATTGGCCTTATAATCTATTTCTCTTATGGTTACAGAAACAGCAAATTACAAAAGGAATTAAATGGCGATTTAGATTAAAATTATGGAGAACAGAATTAAAAATTTCAAGGACTTTTACGACTTTTATCTCACGGAGCATTCCAATAAATGGACGAGGATTTTCCATTTCGTGGGAACACTTTTAATATTTGTGGTTATCTTTTATGTTATCCGATCGGGAAAAGAAAGGTTTCTGTGGTATATTCCTATATTTGGATATGGATTTGCCTGGTTCAGCCACGCGGTATTCGAAAAGAACAAACCGGCCACCTTCAGATATCCTTTGTGGAGTTTGATAGCTGATTTCAAAATGTTCTTTGATCTGATAATGGGCAAGCAGAAGTTCAGACCTTAATTTTTTTTTCTAAAATAATTCTACAATAATTCATAAAAAAATCCGGAAACATTGCTGCTTCCGGATTTCTTTTTATTTTAACAAGTTTATTTAATGTAAATCTGCTTATAATATTCATCGGCCATTCGGTCAGAATTAAAGGCAATTTTAACATCATCCATTGCGGTTTGCTGCACTTTTCTCCACTCCGCCGGCCGGTCGTAATACATGGGAATAATTTCGTTTTCTAAAATTTCGTATAATTTCCCGAGGTCGTAATTATCCTGATCGTAAACGCTCATATTTTCGTAATCTGCTTTTGGAACTACAAAAGAGTTCTCGCCATGTTTTGCAAACTCAGGAATCCAGCCATCATCGGTGGACAGGTTTACGGAGCCGTTCATCGCAGCGCTCATTCCAGAGGTTCCGGATGCTTCCCTCGGTACGCGCGGATTATTTAACCAAAGATCCGATCCCTGCTTCATCGATTTACTCAATGCCAATTCATAACCGGTAAGCACCGCCATGTTTTTGTAATTCTTGCTCTCTTCTACTAAACCATTAAAAGTAGAAATCGCTGAATAATCCATTGGGTAAGGCTTTCCTGCCCAAATAATCTGTACCGGATATTTCGGATTATTTAATAATTTTTCAAACCGTTCTTTATCGTGAAGTAATAAATCCGCTCTTTTATAACCGGCGAATCTTCGGGCCCAAACAATGGTGAATACATTTGAATCAAATAAATTTCCAGTTTGATCTGCCACAATTTTGAATAATCTTTTCTTTAAATGTTTCTTCCTGAAATCAAACATCGTCGAATCATCTTCATCTTTCGACTGATATAAAGGTTTATCTGCCCAGTATTTATATTCCTGCGCATTGGTAATCGCTTTGATTTCGCAAATTTTAGAATATTTGCTCCACATTGCCCGCGACACTACGCCGTGCAACTGGGAAACTCCATTGGCAATTCTCGCCATGCGCAGCGCACAGAGAGAATGGTTAAAACGGTCATCTTCAACACCTTCAATCGTTTTCACTTCGTCAATCGATAATCCCGAAAAATACGACATATCATGGCACATAAAAATATTGTGCTTCTCGTTTCCGGCTTCTTCAGGCGTATGGGTGGTAAATACCAGTTTCTCTTTCACTTTTTCCAAATCGCCGCCGAATTTTTTCAACAGATAAAATGCTGCCGGGAGACCGTGCGCTTCATTCAAATGATAAACATCCCGTTCGAAATTCATCATGTCCAACAACTTTGCTCCCCCTTTTCCCAACAGAATATACTGCGCGAGTTTGGTCGATTCATTGGCATCATACAAGCGGTGACAGATGGTTTTTGAAACATGGTCATTTTCAGGAACATCCGTGGAAAGAAAAAACATCGGAGCTGTATGGAAAATTTCAGGTGCCAAATAATACACTTTTACCCAAACAGGAGCAGAATGAATTTCGATCTGATACATGATTCCCGTATCCTGCAAAAACGAATACATTTTCCGGGTCCAGGTTGGCTGCAAGGTCTGGTCATGATTTCTGGCCTGATCGTAATAACCGAACTTCCATAAAATACCGATTCCTACGATATCCTGCTTCAAATTATAAGCGCTTTTCATATGAGAACCGGCTAAAAACCCAAGGCCTCCGGAATATATTTTTAACGCCTGATCAATGGCAAATTCCATTGAAAAGTAAGCCACTTTTTGTGCGTAATCGGGGTTGATGCTGTACGGCATCGAAAAGTTTTTAAAGTCCATCTTAATATTTTAAAAAAGTCGATTACAAATGTATTGATTAAAACTTTTAAATATTAAAAATATCCTTGCATTTTTTGAATAGCTGTTACTTATCACAGTTTATTCATTATTTTAGGAGTAATATTATCATAGCCATACAGCAAAATTCCTACTGCGGTGATCAATAAAATCGCAAATATGATGTAGATTACTGAAAATAAATAACTGAGAAACAGAGACCAACATGCCCGTAAAAAAACATACCATTTCCCGCGGCTGTTAAAAAGCTGAATAAGTGAAAAAGTAACAAAAGCCCAACAAAGCACGAAAAACAGAAAATTAAAATTCCCTGCAAAATGACTGAGAAAAATAAACGGAACATAAAAAGTTAGGCACTGTCCAGCAAGAAAAAGAAGGATAACCAGCCATTCAGGATAATTATACCGATACTTTCTGAAACCCAAAAAGAAAGCGAGCGCCGCAATGGGAAGCATCAGCAAAATGGTAAAAGCCAGATGTCCGCCCAGCCACTCGAAAATATGCTCAAAATAAGCGATAAGACCTTTAAAATCAATATAGTTGGCGATTTCTGTTTTTGATAAATTTGTCGTCAGTGTATGATCACTTTTTGCTTCCGTTTTATGTTTCAAAAAAAACTGAATCAGCGCGCAGACCGAACCCATTACCAAAACAAAAAGCAGCGGCGGAAAGTGCTGTTTTCGCCTGCCATCGAGATATTCGCGCAACATGTGGCCGGGTCTTGTAAAAAGTTCCTTTATGGTGAAAACAATTCCGCTGTGTACATGCAAAATACCGTGCTGAACTTCATGCAGAAGAAAGTGAAAATTAATCCGGTGCGTATCACTTTTTTGGCCACACGCGTGACAGTATTTTTGATTCAAAAGCAAATGTTGACTGCAATTTTTGCAACGGTTCTCAAGGCCAATCATGATTTTGTTTTTATCAAAATTACAACTTTCAGGCAAAATAAATAATATTTTAAAGAGAAAATCAACTGTAGCAAGAAAGACTTTTCAAGCTGGTAATTATCTAGATATCAAAATATTAAATTTATAAAAAAATAATATTCTGAAACGCATTTTATAAAAAAAGCATCTCCTGTCTTTTACTTTTCACTAAATTTGATCGTTCCAATTTTTATTAAAAAAGATTTAAAATGAAAGAGCTTTTCATCAAACGTTTTCAATATTATAAAGAACTTGCCGAAAAAACTTTCGATCAGGTTTCTGAGGAACAGCTGTTTTGGAAATACAATGAAGAAAGTAATTCTATCGCCACTTTAGCAAAACACCTTTCGGGAAATATGCTTTCGCGCTGGACTGATTTCCGTACCGAAGACGGCGAAAAACCGAACCGCAACCGCGACGCCGAATTTGAAAATGACATTAATTCCAAAGCAGAAATGCTGACGGTCTGGGAAAAAGGATGGACTGTTTTTTTCGGTGCTTTGAACCAGATTAAAGAAGAAAACTGGAATGATACCATCCTCATCCGTGGTGAACAACTCAGCATTCTGGATGCCGTTCTACGACAGTTCGCCCATCATCCTTACCACATCGGGCAAATCGTTTATCTCGGAAAAATGTTGACAAACACAAACTGGAAAACCCTGTCCATCGCAAAAAATGAGTCTGAAAAATTTAATTCAGAAAAATTAAAAAGTCTTGATTCACCGGAAATTCAGGAAAATTCTTCACCGGTTTGTTTCGCAAAAAGCGATGAAATTCGGGACGATTATAAGATCTGAAAACGCTGACATAAATCACTTGTGATAAAAGTCAGCACCTTTTTATAAAACATTCCAGAAGGTTGTGACTAATTTTACACCATCAAACTAAAACACATGAAAACAAATGGTGGAATACATAATCTGGAGCAGGTTTTACTGGATTTAAAAACCAAGAAACATTTAAGTTTCGACGATGTCTGCGACTTGTTGTTTACGTTTCAGTTCAAAGATTTCGACGAATTATTTCAAATTTCTCCTTTAGAAGTTCCGAACGAAACCCTGATGCGAATTCCGGTTTATCATGATGAATTTGTGGCTTCGCTAAAGATCTGGGGAATTAATAATTATTCTGCAATCCGAGACCATTCCAATTACGACGCAAAAATCAAAGTTTTAAAAGGAAGCTTAACCGAAGCCAGTTATCGTGAAAATTCAAACTTTATCGAATATGACTCGAAAACAACTGCCAGAGTTGGTGATGTTTTGGTAGAAGAACAAACCGACATCAATTCTATCATTAATAATTCGGAAGGCATTTCGGTGAGTCTTCATATTTACAGAACTCCGAAATTATGGGTGGAAGGCGTCAGAATTTTTGACACTGAAAACCGAAAAATCGCCTACCTCTCCAGTGAAGCGAAATCCTGCTCCTGGAATTTACCGCAAAATCATTACAAAAAAATCATTCAAATATAACATACTAAATTTCATTTCAAATTAAATTTCATTCATTAGAAAATCACAACTTGTTGTGGTTTTTTTTGTTCAATTCATTTTATTGTTGAAAAGGAATAATCTTTAAATTTGTGATATCCTTAATTGCAAAAAAAATTCCGGTTAATCTGACCGTTTCAAAAAAAACTAAAATGATAAAAAACGAAACTTTAAGCTTTCTAAAAACTCTCGAAAGAAACAATAACCGCGTCTGGTTTAATGAAAACAAAGATCAATACGAAAAAGCGAAAGACGATGTGTTATCTTTTGTTGAAACTTTAATTCAGGAAATTGCTGAATTTGATGAAGAAATTTTGAAAATTGATCCTAAAAAATCTCTGTTTCGAATTTATCGTGACACCCGTTTTTCTAAAGATAAAACTCCGTATAAAACGCATTTCGGCGTAAGTTTAGGGATGGGAAAAGGCAGTAAAATTTCGGGATATTACCTGCATATCGAACCGGGCAAATCTTTTCTGGCTGGCGGAGTTTATAATCCGGAACCTGCGATTTTAAAAGAAATCCGAAAGGAAATTTCGGCCAGTGGTGACGATTTTTTAAAGATTTTAGAACAGAACGATTTCCGGAATAATTTCCGTGGATTAAGTGTAGAAAGCAAATTAAAAAGAGTTCCCACCGGTTTTGAAAAGAACCATCCGATGGCAGAATATCTGAAACTGAAAAGTTTTACCGTTAGCCATCCGGTTTCTGACGATTCACTTTTTGCCCGGGAGGCAGCCAAAAATTTCGCGGAAATTTTCCGGAGTATTCAACCGCTGAATAATTTCCTGGAATTGCCTTTCCATTAAAAAGACTTCTGTTTTAAAGAATCAATCGTTGTCTGAATATCCTGATCGTTCGGATGAATGGAGTAATACTTGGCAATTTTACCGGTTTGATCAATGATCATAAATCGTGGCACCCAATTCAAATCGATGTAATTATTGAAATTGTTTTTCCAACCTTCGTCAAACCAATAATTTTCCTGGGAGGTAATTTCATATTTATCCAATCCTCTTTTCCACTGTTCGTGGGAACGGTCCAGCGAAAAATACACAAAGTCTATTTCGGGATTTTTTTCTTTTAACTCTTTTGTAGCAGGCAGTGCGAGGATACAGTCGCGACACCAACTCGCCCAGAAATCAATAATTAAGATTCGGCCTTCGTGTTTTTTCAAAACATCTGAGATGGAAATTTTCTTTCCTTCCAGAGCGGTTATTTTTTGGTTTAAGGCCTCTTTTGAAAATTCGGTCTTGTTAATTTCGGGAACTTTTTGTGCAAAAAATATCGTTGAAATTGATAATAAAAATAGTTGAATCAGTTTTTTCATATTTTAAATTTTTTCAAATAAGACGATGGAATGATCTGTATTAATGGTGGCCTTCCCATTTTGAACGCTAATGACTTTCCCCGAATAAGCATCCCGGAGGCGAATGCCATCATCAAAAATTCCCGATACCGAAATTTCTTTAATTCCAGAATTCAAGTCTAAACCGATTAACACTTTATCATCATTATAACTTCTCGTGAACCAGTATGGTGAAGAGGAAATCAACCGGTGAACGCCCGCTCCTACTGAAGAATGATCCGCTCTGAACTTCCCTAATTTCTGATAGTGTTCCAATAGTTTCTGGGTAGCTAAATTATTGTTTGAATCATTCCAGTTCATGTTCGAACGGAGATTTGCATCACCTTCTGCACCGGCGACCGCTAATGTTCTGGCCGTTTCATCTCCGTAATAAACCTGTGAAATTCCAGGTGCTAATAATAATTTTGTTCCTGCCTCATAAGTTCTTTTCCTTTCCTTGTCAAAGGGTGAACCGTCATCGTGAGAAGTTAAATAGTTCATGACTGTCTTTCCATTTAAATCAGAATGCAATAATTTTGAATAATTAGAAAAGAGTTCTTCATAAGGTTGGTTTGCATCTCCTTTAAAATCAAAATTGATGAGCGACTTAAAACCATTTTGATAATAATTTACTTTTTTATCACCGAAATCGTAATTTTGTTTTTGAGAAATTCCATAGCCATACACTTCACCAACAGTGAAAAACAGATTGTTATCAAGTACTTTCGAAGGATTATTTCTTTTGTAAATATTAAAAGCTTCCTGACAAACTTTCTGGAAATCTTTCCAAACGTCTTCGTTGGTGTGCTTTACAGTATCAACGCGATAACCGTCAATTCCGTATTCCTGAACATAATCAGCCAGCCATTTCATAATGTAATATTTCGGTGCCCGAGGATAACCTGTTCTCCCAAAAAAGGCGTCAAGGGATTTCATTTCAGATTCATATTTTCCCTCTCTTTTCCATTTATCCACTAACATTTGCGGCAGTTCAGCAGATTCGTCTGATTCAGTTAAAATGTCTGGAAGATTAGCCACCAAAGTACATTCTGTTGTATTTTTAAAATTATTATAAGTACAGGTTGGCGAAGTTCGTACCCAGGAATCAGGATAGACTTCATCGATATCAGTCACCGGACCGGTGTGATTAATAACTGCATCTAAGACAATTCGAATTCCCTTTTTATGGGCTTTCTCTACCAATTCTCCAAGGTCATTTTTGGTTCCGAAGTTCGGATCGAGTTCCGTCCAGTCTTTGGTCCAATACCCATGAAAACCATAAGTGTTTCCTGTTCCTTCATTGGTTGCGCCGTGAATCTGCTCTACAATGGGAGTTATCCATATCGCGTTAATTCCTAAATCAGAAAAGTAATTATCATCAATTTTTTGAATAACCCCTCTTAAATCGCCACCTTCAAATCCACGAAGAACCGCAGTTTTTTCCTTTCTTCCATAATTTATATCATTGGAAGGATCTCCATTTTTGAAACGATCGGTTAAAAGAAAATAAACATTGGCACCTTCCCAAACAAATGGTTTTTCTTGAATTTTTTTAACGGAATTACACGAGGTCAATAAACTAAAAACGAGGAAAATAAGGACTTTTTTCATAATATTTTAGGCAGAAACTTTTAGTCTGTCCAGATTTAATTTGGGTCATATCAGATTCTCGTTAAATGTAATACAAAATCCCGTCAACTTAAAATCATTTCAGATCCTCTTGCGAATTTAACATTTATTTAACATATTTTACTATCTTTGTTTTCTTGAATTTGAAAACAACATTGATGATTTAGAAATTTACTGACTAATTCGATTTAAAAAACCAATTTACCGTTAATAATATGGTGCGAAATTTCACTTTCAAAGAAAATTTACATTCTACAAAAACCAACAAACTATGAGTGTAGTTGCTCGCCAGGGTTTTAAATATTCCTTAATCGGATATTTTGGTTTTTTACTGGGAACCATTTCTGCGATTTTTATTTTCCCGTATGACATGGAGTTCTACGGCAAATTGCGCTACATTATGCCGACCGCCGAAATGCTTTTGCCTATCGTGGTTTTTGGACTTTCTTTTTCTACCGTTAAGTTTTTTCATCAGACCCAAAAAGAGGGTAAACATCAAAATTTACTTTCCCTTTCCTTTGCCGGGGTTCTGGTGAATTTCATCATTTTTTCGCTTTTATTTTTCGCTTTTTTCCTGTTGTTTCCTCAATTCAAAACTCTGCAGTTGTGGAAAATGAAAATGTTAATTCTGCCGCTTATTCTGATAATGGCTTTATCTGCAGTTTTCAATAAGTATCTCACCAACTTCAAGCGGATTGTTGTTCCGAATATTTTCGAAAATCTCTTTCCCAAAATCGCCAATTTGGGAGCTTTCTGTTTGTTTTTCTTTTTAGGTGTTTCAGAAAAAGGATCGTATGGATTTTTCTTAGGAATGTTTATTTTATCATTGGTAGGCTATTTTTTTTATGCCAATAAACTTGAAAAAATACAGCCCGATTTCAGTACAGATTATATAAAAAAAGACAACCTTTGGAAAGAAATCCTGAATTATAGTTTTTATGGTTTCCTGGGAAATATCGGGAATTATATCGCTTTCCGGGTTGACAATTTCATGATTGGAGAATTTCTGAATTTTGAAGAAAATGGAGTTTACAGTATTATTTTATCAATTCTCTCTTTTATCCTTATTCCGCAAATGGGTCTGTTCAATATCTCGGCGCCGATTATCAATAAAACCATTGCTGAAGGTGAATTCGAAGAACTGGACCGTTTCCATAAAAAAACTTCTTTAACCCTGTTTTTTCTGGGTGCCGTATTATTCTCGTGTATTTTGGTGGGATTCCCTTACCTGAGCAATTTTATAAAAAATGGGGAACAGTTGCAGCAAGCCGAACCTGTGGTCTGGATTTTAGGATTCGCCATGCTTTTCGATTTGGCCACCGGCTTCAACGGACATATTATTTCGCTGTCAAAATACTACCGGTTCAATATTGTAGTGATGCTGTTCTTAGCCATTACCACAATATCCCTGAACTACCTTTTCCTCACGAAAACCCAGTTTGGAATTATCGGAATTGCCATGGCAACAGCGATCTCGCTCACCTTATTTAATATGATTAAAATTTATTTTAATTACGTGAAATTTAAAGTTTTCCCGCTGACCATCGAAATGATGTACGTTTTCATTATCTGCACTTTGGCGATCACTTTGGCGATCATGTTCCCGGTAACAAATAGCAATTTGGTTAATCTCTTGTACAAACCTGCGTTTGTTCTCATCGTAATTTTCGGTGCAAATCATGTCATGAAAATCTTCCCAACCGAAGATTATCTGAATAAAAAGTTTTTTAAAAGCATCTTTAAATTTTAAAAATTCAGAGTAAAGATTTCAAGATTTCTTCAAGTTCAGCAGCGATTTTATTTTCACTGAATTCCTTTTGAAAATCGTACGAGTTTTCTGATTTAAAGTCGAAAATTTCCTGTCCTGAATTCGCCTTTTCATTAATAATAAACTCAAAATCCGACGGATAATTTTCGGGAAAGACAGCCACTTTCCCATACTTAATCGCATCGCCGATATTACCGCTCATTTTGGTTTTCCCGTAGATTTCTTTGTTGCTGAAGAATTCGGTTTCACTTTGAATAGGGCACCACAAAATATGGGCTTTATTCATCCATTCATCAAAAACATTTTGAGGAACTTTTTCGTTAAAATACTGAATTGAAATATTTGGGGATTTTTCTTTTTCAAAATCTTTTAACCACAAAAGTTCTTTTCCCTCTGCTTTTCCGAGAAAAATTACTTGAACAGACTTTGCAGAATGAGATCTGGTATGGCTATAATTCCTTAGATCAGCAAACACTTTTTTATAATCTCTTCTCGCCTGAGAAACCGCGCCGGGAATGACAACCGTATCAATTCCTGAATTGTTCACCTCCTGAAACTGATTAAAGAAAACAGGGAAATATTTAAGATTTTGCTGCAGTAAACTTTGATCTAAAACCAAAAGGTTTTTTGCTTTTTTAAAGACTTCCGGTGCAGAAAGCAAATCTTCTTTTAGCCAGAGTTTCAAACGGTATTTAAAGTCTTTTTTAAAGATATTTTTAAAAAGTTGCACACGGGAGATCTTGGTAAAATTCAGATTATGAACAATCACCGAAGTGTTGAATTTTTCGGCAATTTCATTAAACAAATTAAAATACCGATGCACCGTTCCAATGATTACCAGATCATATTGCTTCTTATTTAACTGGTTTAAAAGTTCGGTGTTTTCACTTAAATGAATATTAGAATGATGTTTCCCGATTTGTTTAATGATCCTTTCCGAGAGATAATAATCCACCTCAAATGCTTTGGATTCTTTCATTAATTCCATGAAATTTCCCGCAATTTCTGCGTGGGTATCGAGCTCGATGTAGGCGATTTTTTTCAAGGTTAAGGGTATTCGGAATTATTTAGAAGAGGAAATTCCATAAGTTCTTCCTGACAACTTTTGGGCTAAATCATCGTAATATTCTTTGTTATAAAAGACTCTTTTTCCTCCGCTGTACGTTTCCAGAACTTTAGATTCCAAAATCTTACTTTCCTCCACCTGCATTAAATCCTGATTTAAAACCACAAAATCCGCAGATTTCCGAACTTCTAAACTTCCGATCTCATTTTCCTGAAACGCAGCTTTTGCCGCCCAGATGGTCATTCCACGAATTGCCTGTTCTCTGGTCAACGCATTTTCTTTCTGAAATCCGTTTGCAGGAAAATTCTGTGAATCTTTTCTCGCCACGGCAGAATGAAAAGTCTTTAACGGATTTATTTCTTCCACCGGAAAATCGGTTCCCAACGGAAGCCAGCCATTCTGCTTCAATAAATCTTCATAAGCATATGCATATTTCAAACGGTCTTTTCCTAAACGGTCTTCCGCCCAATACATGTCAGAAGTCGCATGCGTTGGCTGAACAGACGGAATAATTGAATATTTCCCAAACAGATCGAAATCGTTTTTATCGACAATTTGGGCATGTTCAATTCTCCATCTCCTGTCGTTTTTCATACCCAAAACTTCACCATAAATCTGAAGAATCGTTCGGTTAGCAGAATCTCCAATCGCGTGGGTACACATCTGAAGATCACTGTTTTTTAATTTCTTGGCTAAGTTTTCGAAATGAGTTCTTTCACTTAAAAGAAAACCTCTCCAGCCTTTTTTATCCGAATAATCGTGAATTAAATTTGCGCCCCGCGAACCTAAAGCTCCATCGGAATAGACTTTGAAACCGCCAACAGTAATGTTTTTATTGGTATATCTTCCTTTCTTAATCCAACGGTCATAGTAATCACGATTATCTTCCATCAAAGCAAAAATCTTCATTTGCAAAGTATTCTGTGCCTGTGCTTTTTCTAAAAGACCCAGCGTTTTTTCGGTAATTCCGCAATCGTGAAGCGAGGTCAAACCATAAGAAAAACATTCTTTCTGTAAATCTGCAAAATACTGAATGGCCTCTTTATCCTCAATTTCCGGGATGTGCTTTTCTACCAATAACATGGCGTTATCGATTAAAATCCCCGTCAGTTTCCCGTTCTTCACTTCAATTTCGCCGCCCAAAATTTTTGAATCTTTTGTAACTCCGGCAATATCCAACGCTTTTTGATTCGCAACCGCAGCGTGACCGTCGATTCGTTTTAAATAAACCGGACGGTTCGGGAACAACTGATCCAATTTTTCCTTATTTGGAAATTCTTTAACGGCCCAGTCATTCTGATCCCAACTTCTACCATATAACCACTCTTTCGGTGCAGTTTTTGCGAAATCTGAAATTCTTGCCACAATCTCATCCCACGATTTGGTACCCCACAATTCGCATTTCCATTTGTCGGTCGCGAAACCTGTGAAATGGCAATGCGCGTCGATCAATCCTGGAAAAACAGTTTTCCCCTGAAGGTTTTGAATATTTTTAGATTTGTAATTTTTCAGAACATCCGCAGATTTTCCCACCGCAACAATTTTCCCATTAGAAATCGCCATCGATTCTGCGGTATCAAAATTTTGATTGACCGTGTAGATTTTCGCATTGGTGATGATGAGATCAGCATTTTTTTGGGCAATTGAAAAAATCGAAAAACACGCCGTTAAAAGGGAAATTATTTTTTTCATATTTGTTTATTTTTTAGTGAATATCTGTTTCCAGCGTAATTTTCTTATAAATTTGATTTCATCTTTTGATAATTCCCGTTTTCCTTTTTGTTTAAAAAAAGATTTCATCGTCGTTAAAAACTCTCCCAATGATCTGTTTTTCAATGATGATTTTGCCGATGAAATCAGAGTCAAAGGCAGATTCAACCCAATATTATAAAAATACTCACCGAGTTTTTCGGCTTTCTGATTCTTATACTGAAAAGCGGTCGGACGTAAATGCTTGACCCACAAGTCTTTTATAGTGATCGTTTCCCAACCGTTTTTTCTGGCCAACATCACATCGATATTATCCCAGCCCAAAACCGGGCGCAAACCTTTCATATCCTGAAAGCATTGTTTCCTATAGGATTTTATCGGGCCGCGAACATGATTTTTGGAGGATAAATTTTCGAATTTCCATTGGTGCTTTTCATCTTTAAAATCGAATGCCAACGCCATTTCAAAAATAGATTTCGGTATTTTAACGATCCCCGATACCATTCCTGCTTTAGGCTGCGTTTCGTAGATCTGATTAACTTTCATTAAATAATTGGGCGGAAAAATAATATCTGCATCGAATTTACAGATGACATCAAAATCATTTAAAACAACGGTTTCTAAACCTTTATTAAAAGTCCGGACTACTTTCGCGCCAGGTTGATGCGCTGATTCCTGTAAATTCAGAATTTTAAATTTAGGATGGTTAAGAATAAATCCGTCAACAACCTGCTGGGTTTTGTCCGTAGAACCATCATTGACTACAATGCAGGAAAAATCCTGAAAAGTCTGTTGTTGCAGAGATTTCAGGGTGAAAAGAATATTATTCTCTTCGTTGTGTGTTGGAATGATGATCAGGAATTTCATTTAATATTTATTTCAAGATTCCTACGGAATCTTATTTCTGTAGATTTAGGTTTTGTAGTTTAAAATCACGTTCCAGAGGAACGCTCTCTGCTGGTTATTCAAAAAATTCAAATAGATATTCATTTTTAAACTCTATTTCCAACTTTTTCAAAAAACCGATATATTCATGTTTAAAACTTTGTTTTTGATGATGTTATTTTTGATTTAAAACATATTTGATCACATTTTCTTTTTGGCTTTTCGAATAGGAAAAAGCACCATATCCCTCCTGCCATGAAAAATGAGTTTTTAAATATTTCTTTTCGTTAATAAAATTAGTTGATTCAACCTTAACCACTTTTACCAGATCTGGAATTGAAATTTGAAGATTTCTGAAGCAAAAGAAAATATGAATGTAATCCGGATTTGCATAAATGGCTAAAACGCTTTGTTTCTTATGATTAAAAATTCCGCAAATATATTTTTCTACCTCATCTCTTATTTCTTCTGAAATTTTATTTTCCCGAAATTTCACAGCAAAAATCAGTTGAATGTAAATCTGTGTGTAGGTATTTGCCATTTTTAAAATATCAATTTAAATAAGATATAACATTATTTCTATCTTTTTTAGATGGCGTTCCTACGGAACGCAGAATTTTGACTTCATATTTTACTACAGAGATTAAACTCCGCTGGAGTTTTTTAAATCTTTGTAAAAATGATATCATTTACAAATTTTGATGATTTTTATACAAACTCAGGAATTTCATAATCTACATTTCGTCGTTCCATTCTTTGATGGTAACTTTTGCGATCAATCCTTCCAAAACAAAAGGATCTCTTTTCACAAACTCTTCGGCAACGGCTTTATCGATAAAAATCGCCATCGCGCCTTCTCCGGGAACAGCAAACGCACCGGTTCCCAAAACTTTTCCGGCTTTTATAAATTCATCTTCTACCACTTGATGTTTGGGGAAAACTTCCATGAATTTTTCCATTGGCGCATCTGCGTGTTCGTAAAATACTACTGCTTTCATAATTTTTACATTTAAAATTAATTGAACTTCTTATTCCACTGATTTACCAAACGACTGCTTAAATTAAATCCAGTTTGTAGGCATTAAAAATTCAAATTCTAATGCGCTTCCAGCCAGTTATCTCCTACTCCAACTTCGACTAATAAAGGAACCGTCGTTTCGTAAGCGGATTCCATTTCTTTTTTAATTAAGGCGGTTACGGTTTCCAGTTCTTCTTCCGGTGCTTCAAAAACGAGTTCATCATGAACCTGCAAAAGCATTTTCGTCTTTAAATTCTTTTCGGTCAGTTTCTGGTCAATTTTAATCATTGCCAGTTTAATAACATCAGCTGCACTTCCCTGAATTGGTGCATTTACGGCGTTTCTTTCGGCATGCGCTTTTACGACAAAGTTGGCAGAATTGATGTCTTTAAGATGTCTTTTACGGTGCAGAATAGTTTCAACATAACCCATTTGCTGCGCTTTCACTACTTGATCCGCCATGTACTTTTTCAACTTTGGATAGGTTTCAAAATAAGACTCAATCATTTCTTTCGCTTCCTTTCTTGAAAGACCGGTTTGTTCCGCTAATCCGAAAGCTCCTTGACCATAAAGAATACCGAAATTAACGGTTTTTGCCTGTGAACGCTGGGTTTTGGTTACTTCTTCCAAAGGAACCCCAAATAATTTAGAGGCCGTGGAAGCATGAATATCTTCGCCATTTTGAAAGGCTTTAATCATATTTTCTTCTTCCGAAATTGCGGCAATTAAGCGCAGTTCGATTTGAGAATAATCCGCCGCAATAATCTTATTTCCCGGATTGGCGACAAAAGCACCACGAATCTGCTGACCTCGCAAAGTCCGGATCGGAATATTCTGCAGATTCGGATTTACACTGGCCAAACGCCCTGTTGCAGCTGTAGTCTGAGAAAAATTGGTATGAACGCGATGGTCTGTTTTATCGATTTGAAGAGGCAAAGCATCGACGTAAGTGGATTTTAATTTTTGATAGGTCCGGTATTCTAAAATGTGTTTAATGATTTCGTGCTTTGAAGATAATTTCTGCAAAATATCTTCGGAAGTGGCATACTGACCGGATTTCGTTTTCTTGGCCTTGGGATCGAGCTGCATTTTTTCAAATAAAACTTCGCCCAACTGTTTCGGCGAATTCATATTAAATTCTTCCCCCGAAAGTTCAAAAATCGTTTTCTCAAGATTCCGCAAATCATTTTCTAAATCGATACTTTCCTGCGCCAACCATTTTTTATCTAGGGCAATTCCTTCCAGTTCCATCTTGGCCAGAACTTTCATTAAAGGCATTTCTACCTTGAAAAATAGATCTTCGAGATTTTCTTTCTGAAGTTGTGGCGCGAAAACGCCGTGCAACCTCCAACTGATGTCGGCATCTTCGGCAGCATATTTTGTCTGTTCTTCAATGGTAAGCGACCGGAACGTTACCTGATTTTTTCCTTTTTTACCAATTAAAGATTCAATTGAAATTGGTTTGTAATTAAGGTACATTTCGGAAAGATACTCTAAAACATGCCGACCGTCCGGACTGAGTAAATAATGCGCAATCATCGTGTCGAAGAGCAATCCTTCAACAGCAATGCCGTATCTTTTTAAAACTTTGTAATCAAATTTTATGTTGTGACCGATTTTCAATATATCCTGCTTCTCAAAAAACGGGCGGAAAATTTCTAAGGTTTCTACAACTTCGTCCCTATTTTCTGATAACGGAATATAATACGCCAATCCGTCTTGGTAGGAAAAACTCATTCCGATCAGTTCGGCTTCCATTTCGTCTGATGAAGTGGTTTCTATAAGGAACGAAACCGCTTTTTTCGTCATTAAATTTTGAGCTAAAATATGCTGCGCTTTTTGGGAATCGATGTACTGATAAAGATGATCGTTATCAAAAACGCTTCCTTTGGTTGTTGTTGCCTGATCTAATTCTTCAAAGTTTGCAAACAAATCCAGCTGCATGGATTGGTCGCCACCCTTTGTAGGTTGAGGATTTGAAAGGGATGGTTTCACATTAGATTTTGCACTTTCATTTGTCGGAGCGAAAGCACGATACAGATTTTCGTATAAACGTCGAAATTCAATTTCATCAAAAACCTCTTTTACTTTTTCGAAATCCGGCGTATCTAAATCATATTGTTCCTGATGAAACTCAATGGGCACATCACAAATAATGGTCGCCAATTTTTTGGAAAGTATTCCCCGTTCGGCAGAATTCTCCACTTTTTCTTTCATTTTCCCTTTTAAATCTGCCGTGTTGGCTAAAAGGTTTTCGATGCTGCCGTATTCTTTCAGAAATTTCTTGGCCGTTTTTTCGCCGACTCCTTCCAAACCGGGAATATTATCCACGGCGTCGCCCATCATTGCTAGAAAATCGATAACCTGTTTGGGATCTTCGATTTCATATTTCATTTTAACTTCTTCAATCCCCAAAATTTCAAATTCAGCCCCTTTTAATCCTGGCTTATAAATTTTGACATTTTCAGTGACCAATTGGGCAAAATCTTTATCGGGCGTTACCATAAAAATCTGGTAACCCTCTTTTTCGGCTTTGCACGCAATCGTTCCGATAACATCGTCGGCTTCATAACCTTCCAGACCCAAAATCGGAACATGCATTGCCTTTAAAATACGGTGAATATAAGGTATCGCTAATTTTATCGCTTCAGGAGTTTCGCTTCTGTGGGCTTTATAATCAGCAAAATCAGCGGTTCTCACACTGGCTTGTCCGACATCGAAAACCACTGCGAGATGTGTTGGTTTTTCTCTGCGGATCAATTCGATTAAAGAGTTGGTAAAACCAAAAATTGCGGAAGTATCAATACCGGTACTTGTTACCCGGGGACTTCTGATTAAAGCATAATATCCACGGAAAATCATCGCAAATGCATCGATGAGGAAGAGACGTTTATCGTTATTTTCTGACATAGAAGCAAAGATATAAAAAAGATAGGAGTGGCCGAAGAAATGAGAATGATCAAACAGGAATATTGCACTAATAATTTCCGCAATTCCAAAATTTGAAAATTTAAGAATGTACTACGGAAAATTAACCGTTAAAAAATTAAGTTCATTACGATTTCCGGCGAACTTGGAGGTTTATTAAAAATAAATTTTAATGAAAACTATTCCAAAACGGAAGTTGTAGAATTTGACCTGTTCTGCTTGTGGATTACCTTTAAGGCTAAAGTGGCGAAAAACCCTCCTGTAAAAAAGCCCATCAAAGCTCCCATCAAAACATCTAACGGAAAATGTACGCCCAGATAAATTCGGCTGTAAGACACAATAATTGCCCAGGAAAACAAAATATAAGGAAAGAACCGGTATTTTTTGTTCAAAAGCAAAGTCATAAAAGTGGCGATAAAAAAGGTATTGGCAGCATGGCTGGAATAAAATCCATATTGTCCGCCACATTGTACAGAACGCATTATTCCGGTGAGTGCAGGATCGTGACACGGTCGTAAGCGGCCGATTCCAGTTTTGAAAATACCCGCCAACTGATCGGAAACGGTAACTCCCAAAGCAATGAAAATCAGAATAAAAACGATATTCCGGAATTTGAAGTTTTTAAATAAAAGGTAAAGAAAAATAACATAGAGCGGAATCCAAATCCACGTTGCTGAGATCATGAGCCATAATTGATCAAAAGACTCACTTCCCATATTATTGAGAAAAAGAAAAATGGATTGGTCTTTCTGAATAATTTCCTGCATATTAGCGGCTTACTGGTCCCTCGTGGGTATCATTATCGGCAAGATTGACTTTCGGCTCGTCTCTTCTGGCAAGAGCCTCTTTATCCAGTTCAGTCAAAGGATTAAAGTCCATTGCTGCCTGTTTCACTTTGTCGATTTCTCTTTTGATTTCCGAGACAGGATTGTCTGTTTCTTTCAGTATTTCAGTTTTTACATCTTCCATGGCGCCACGCATTTTGCGTACTCCTTCCCCTAAATCGCGTGCAATCTGCGGCAATTTATTAGGACCAAACAAGACAACAATTGCTAGGGCAATCATGAGCATTTCACCTATACTTAATTCCATGGCGTAAAATTACAAAAGATTATGGTATCGTTTTTCATTTTTAAAATTAAATTATTCTTAAAATTATAGCGAAAAAAATAATAAGATCCGGCAGCTAAAATTTTTTCTTTCTGGGAAAAAGGCGGTTGACCAAAACAACACTCACTGTCATTAATATAAATCCAAGGAAAAAGGGTGCTCCGGGAAATATAAAAGGTGCAGAATCGTGGGTAAAGTAATAAAAAATATTCGTCATTAATGGCGGACCGATAATCGCAGTAAAACTGATTAAACTAGCCAAAGCACCTTGCAGTTCGCCCTGTTCATTCTTTGGAACTTGGGCTGATATTACCGATTGTAGTGCAGGTCCGGCAATTCCACCTAAACCATACGGCACCAGAAAGGCAAACATCATCCAACTTTCACTGGCGAAAGCGAAGAGAACCAGACCTACTGTATAAAGTGCCAGTCCGTACACAATGGTTCTTTCATTACCGAGTTTGGGCTGTATCAGCCGGATTAGATAACCCTGAACCAAAGCCGCCATCAAACCGACAAATCCTAAGGAAAGACCGACCAGTTTCTCGCTCCAGCCGAATTTGTACATGGTAAAGAAAGTCCAGTTCGTTTGTACGGCATGTCCGGCAATATACACGAGAACCAAAGTTGAAATCAATCCCAAAATTTCCGGATGTTTCTTCAATTGCAGCAGGGAACCAACGGGGTTTGCCCGTTTCCAGTTGAAAGGCCGCCGATGTACTTTGTCGAGACTTTCCGGAAGAATAAACCAGCCATAAAGGAAGTTGACCAAACATAAAACCGAAGCAGCGTAGAAAGGAACCCGCGCCCCATATTGCCCCAGAAACCCTCCGATCACTGGACCGATTATAAATCCTAAACCAAAGGCTGCACCGATTACGCCAAAGTTTTTTGCCCGGTCTTCATCATTCGAAATATCGGCGATATAAGCACTTGCCGTGGTAATACTCGCACCGGTAACTCCAGAGAAAATTCTTCCTACAAAAAGCCAGAAAATCGTGGGAGCAATTGCCTGGATGAAAAAATTCAGGGAGAATCCCAATAACGAAAAAAGGATGATTGGTCTTCTGCCGTATTTGTCACTCAAACCTCCTAAAACGGATGCGAAGATAAACTGCATTCCTGCATAGGCAAAACTGAGCCAGCCTCCGTAGCGGGAAGCAACGCTTAAATCTGTTGTACCAACCAATTCCTGAATCAGTTTCGGGACGACAGGAATCACGATTCCCCACCCCGTAATATCGATTAACAGCGTGACGAAAATGAAACCTATGGCGGCTGATTTTTGGTTTTTTTTCATTGCGGGTGTAAAGATAGTTTTTTGTGAGGTTTTTTTTTATAGAATAAAGATAAAAGATAACAGACCGCTTCGCTGATAGATTAAAATCGTCCTGACAGTGGAGAAATATTTAACGCAAAGGCGTTTCATTTCTTCTCATACCGGTTGTAGGTATTAATCAGTGTAATCTTGGGGAAATCCAACATTAAAATATTCTGTAAGATTATTTTTAAACTATGTAATAAATAAAACTGGTGTAATCTTCGATTTCACTTTTCAAAGTTTCGAGCGAATTGATCGTTATGACTATGCCGATATTCAAGAATACGTTCCTTAACGTTTATATTCCGAGACTAATTTCTTAGGGAGAGAAAAAGGTTTTGTTTTTTATGGATGCACGGATTGCAGCGCGGTGGAACGGGGCTCTGTAAATTGCGGGAAAAATATGATCTTCGAATAAATGTTTAGAATTGTTTCTAAAGTTTCCGGTTGCGGTTTTAGCTGCCATGAAATACGGCATTGATATTACCAAATGCAGCGTTTGCAAAATTGGGACGCTGGAATGGATGGCGACTTATGTAAATATCGCAAAACAGGGTGTTCATCTAGTAAATGCTGCCAAATTACTAAACCGTGGTTCTCCAAGAAAACCCATGAAAAAATGTAACAAAACTTTAGTAAAAAACCAACCAAGTGGGCGCCTTATCCAGCAATTGATAAACGCGCTCAAATGCATCCGGATCACCCTCAGAACATCGGTTAGTTTCCTGATATGTAAGCACGAATTAGGAAGAGTATGGTTAAGGGATTGGTTTTTGGGGTGGTTGAGGATTCGAATTGTTGAGTATTTTGATTATTTGAATAACCGAATAATAAATATTTTTTTTAAATTACCTCCTGTTACTTTTTACTTGGCTCTTTTTACATGGCTCTTTCTCTTGGCTCTTCAAATCAGAAGCAATTCTTTCGCACGCCTTATCTAAAAGCCGATAAACCTGATCGAACTCTGCCATTTCACTCCAGTAAGGATCCGGAACTTCCTGACTGTTGTCTAAAATTAAAGAAACTTTATTTCGTTGGTAATCTGATTTTGCTAATGATAAAACATCAGTTAAATTATTTTGGTCCATACAGTAAATATGGTCAAATTCTTCAAAATCTTTGGTTGTAAAAGGCCTTGATTTCTGTTGAGAAATATCAACATGATAGTTGTGAGCGGTTTGGATAGAGCGGTAATCTGGACTTTTACCTTCATGCATATCAATCGTGCCGGCAGAATCTACGATAAAGCCTTCAGGAAGTTTCGACTGCAGGATCCCTTCCGCTAAAGGACTTCTGCAGATATTGCCCAGGCAGACCATTAAAATTTTCATGTAACTTTTATTAAAAATGCAAAATACAAAATAAAAAAAGGAATTTTTAAAAAAACTCCTTTTAGATAATGGCGGTAATAAAAATTACTGTTTAATTTTTTCAGTTAATTCTTTTACGTATTTCTTAATTTCTTTGTCTATTTTTGAAACATCTTTAATGGTGTCACAAGCGTACATGACGGTTGAATGGTCTTTTCCGCCCATTTCTTCACCAATTTTATTAAACGTAGCATTCGTGAACTCTTTTGCAAAATACATCGCTAACTGCCTTGGCAACGCAATTTCTCTTTTACGGGTTTTCGACAACAACTGCTCTCTTTCAATTCCGAAATATTCACAGACAACTTCCTGAATGTAAGGAATATTGATGACTTTTTTCTGATTGGCAGCGATTTTATTAATCGTTTCTTTTAGAAGTTCTAAAGATAATTCAGATTTATAAATCGTAGAATAGGCAATTACAGAATTGATAACTCCGATCAGTTCACGGACGTTTGTTTTTACTTCTGATGCAAGGAAATCGAGCATATCTTCTGTCAAAACAATTCCGTCACGGCTTAATTTATCAACGATGATTTTACGTCTGGTATCGAAATCAGGAGATTTAATTTCCGCTGAAAGCCCCCATTTAAATCTAGAAACAATACGGTCCTGAATATCCAGAATATCAACCGGTGCTTTATCTGAGGTTAAGATAATCTGTTTTCCGTTTTGGTGCAGATAATCGAAAATGTGGAAGAAACTGTCCTGAGTCGATTTTTTCCCTGAAAGAAACTGAATATCATCAATGATCAACACATCAACCATTTGATAAAAATTAGCAAATTCTGTCTGCTTGTGCGCTTTCGCTGCAGAGACAAACTGCTGGATAAATTTCTCGGATGATAAATAAAGAACCACTTTTTCAGGAAAAGCATTTTTAACTTCTAAACCAACGGCATGCCCTAAGTGAGTTTTCCCAACACCGTAACCTCCGTACAAAAACAATGGATTAAAAGCAGTTGCACCCGGTCTTTTAGCAATTGATTTTGCTACCGTCGAAGCAAACTTATTACTTTCTCCTTCTACATAATTGTCAAATGAAAAATCAGCTTTCAGGTTAGAATCAATATTAATTTTCTTCATTCCCGGAATGACAAACGGGTTGATGACGTTCGCGGAGAATGACGGCGGCAAAGTTTCCTGCATTTTTGGAGTCGGAACACTTTTCCCTTTCATGTTCATAGTAATCGGTTTCTCCTGGCCTGTCGGTTTATTTTCCATCACCGAATACCAAAGTTTCACTCCTTTACCAATGTTTTTTTTCAGCGCTGCAGAAAGCAGTGAAAGATAATTATCCTCTATATATTCTTTGTAAAAATCACTCGGAACCAACAAGGTCAGATTATTGCTGATTAATGATACAGGCTGTACATTATCAAACAGTAAATCAAAAGAATTCTCGAGTTTTTTTAGGTCGGTATTGTCTTCCGCTGCGTTGAGGTTGTCCCTCATAAACGTAAGACATTTCTCCCAAATTATAGTTAAATTTTCATCCATTTTCTTGCTGCAATTTTTCCTTCGCTTGTTAATTTTGACGGGAAGACAAAGATGTAATTTTTAATTGTCAAAAAAAAATCTTTGTACTATTGATTAATTAAAAATATATTTGTATGTCTAATTGAATACTTAAGATGATACACACAACACACACATTAAGAGTGCGTTACGCCGAAACAGACCCTATGAAATACGTCTATTATGGCAATTACGCTACCTATTTTGAAGTAGCCAGAGTAGAACTTTTTCGGGAACTCGGGATGCCATATAATGAGATTGAAGACCGTGGAATCTGGTTACCCGTCTCCCAATTTTCCATTAAGTATTTAAAACCAGCCTTGTATGATCAAAATCTCGAAATCCATACTTTTATAAAAAAAATACCGCGCGTCAGAATCGATTTTGAATATGAAATTTATAATGATTCTAAAGAGAAAATTACGGAGGCAAAAACGACTTTATTTTTCCTGGATTCGAAAAAAAACAAGGTGATAAAATGTCCCGATTTTTTAATGGAACTTATTGAAAAAAATTGGAAAGATTAAACGCTAAAATAATCTATTTAAAAGAAAAACAAAAGCCTTTCCGCAAAGATTCGATGGCTAATTTTCGACTTCGTTCAGGAATTACATTATTCAAAAAAAATTGCAAACTTTGGTAAGAATACGGTAAAATTCAATACAAATATTTTGAGACGGCCGCTGTTATAAAAAATTACAGTTCAGATCCGGATTCAATTTCGTACGGTTCTTTATCTTTTTCAAAAATCCTGGTCATTTCATTTCCTTCAACGGTAATCCGGTTCCCAATCCTTCGAATCCAGTTTCCTTCCCGGAGACCGATGACTTTGGTATTATTTTGAGTTAAAAATTCTTTGAGCCGGGTTTCGCGGGTTTCGCCATTATGTTTCAAATCCGGATTCGGATCCAGATAATGAGGATTTATATTAAAAGGAACCAGACCCATGCATTCAAAACTTGGAGGATAAACAATGGGCATATCGTTTGTCGTTTTCATATTGAGGCCTCCAATATTCGATCCGGCACTTGTTCCCAAATAAGGTTTTCCGCTTTCTACATTTTCTTTTGCCGCCTGCATCAAATTCTTTTCATGCAAAGTTTTTACCAATAAAAAAGTATTTCCGCCGCCGGCAAAAAATCCTTTAGCTTCATTCACCGCCGCAATTTGATTTTCAAATTCATGCAGCCCTTTCACTTTTATATTAAGCTCTGCAAAAAACTTTTTCGCAATCTCGGTATACTCATCATGTGAAATCCCGCCTGGTCTTGCAAACGGAATAAAAACAATTTCATCAATCCCCGTAAAAAGTTCCGCAATTTCTGACTTAATGTATTCCAGATAATTTCCACCAAAGAGCGTAGAAGTCGATGCCAGCAGGATATTCATATCAATAATTTTTTTTGGTTACCGGGCACAAAGATAATGAAATGAAAATAGTTTAAAAATCAACCACCAATTAAATTATCATATTAATAATATTATTCCTGATTTTTATCAAATTTCTGTTAATTTATTTATAATGTGATTTTAATAAATAATTACAAAGTATATTTGCATAGAATTTAACAACAAAAACACTTTATCATGAATTACACGATTGTTGGCCTTTTCCCAAGTCAGGAAAACATCAAAGAAGTTTCTGCAGGAATAGAAAAATCAGGCATCAAAAACCAGGATTATATCATCTACAGAACCGACAAAGACAATGCTCCGGAAGTGAAAAACAATTTCTGGAAAAGACTCTTCGGGACTTCTAAAGCACCGGTAAACCACATGGCAGGCCCTTTGATTACAAGTGTCTCCGTAAAAAATGAAGAAGAGCTGAAAAGCGTTACCAAATCTTTTAATGATAATAAAGTCGTGAAAATCTATGAATTCAAAGACATGTCGATTGAAGAAGCAAAAGATTTAAACTACATCAGGAAAATTGTAGCACTGCGCGCGAAATCCCACATTTATGCAATGCCGGAAATCACCGTTTCACCCGCACAGATGAACTGATCATAAACTGCCTTTATAAGCAGCACCGGAAATAAATTTTCAAAATAATTTCAATATAGCCGTTCTATTCGAATGGCTTTTTTATTTTTGTTGAATGAAAATCGCATTCCTTGGTCCGCACGCAAGTTTTACACAACTGGCATGTTCTCAAATTTTTCCCGAAAAATTACTAATTCCGCAATCCAGTATTTTAGACTGCTTCAATGCGGTGATCAATGGCGAAGTCGATAAAGCGGTCGTTCCTTTAGAAAACTCGATTGAAGGAACGGTTTCGATGACCTTGGATTATCTCTATGATTTCGATGGAATTTATATAGAAACAGAAGTCATCATGCCAATTGCCCATCAAATGATGATTCATCCTGAAAACGAGAATTTTGAAACCATCATTTCTCATCCTCAGGCGTTGGCTCAGACTTTTCATTTCCGCCATGACCATTTTAAAAATATGGAAACCCGTGATTTCAGTTCTACTGCAGCAGCGGCAAAATTGGTCGCAGAAAATCCTCAGGAAAAATGGGCAGCAATTGCGAATTCTTATGCGGCGAAATTATACGGTTTAAAAATTCTCCATTCCAACATTCAGGATTTCGAACAGAATCATACCAAGTTTATCGTAATTTCAAAAAAAGAAGACTTGCTCCAACTTGGTTTACCCAAAACTTCCGAGAAAACTTCTTTATTAATAACACTTCCCGAAGATCATGCCGGCGGATTGCATCAAGTGCTTTCTGTTTTCGCCTGGCGACAAATGAACCTTTCAAAAATCGAAAGCCGAACGTTGAAAACAGGTCTTGGGAATTATTTTTTCTTCATGAATATCGCCAATGAATGGCATCCTGTTTTATCAAAAAATGCATTGGAAGAATTAGAATCAATCGGGGCAACCGTGAAATTTCTGGGACATTACAATGAATATCTGCTTGAAAGCTAATTGTCTGAAAATCTAAATAAGTTCAATCAATACTTATCTTTCCATTTCTTTTTGAGCTGGTCAGCAATTTTATTTTCGGTGGAATTATTTCCGGGTTTGTAAAATGAGGATCCTTTTAATTCTTCAGGGAGAAATTCCAGATCGACAAAATTACCTTCGTAAGAATGGGCGTAACCATAATCTTTTCCGTAGTCCAAATCTTTCATTAATTTCGTCGGAGCGTTTCTTAAATGCAAGGGAACGGGAAGGTTCCCTGTTTTTTTAACCATAGAAATCGCATCATTGATGGCAACATAAGTTGAATTGCTTTTTGGCGAAACCGCCAGATAAACTGCAGTTTGACTCAAAATTATTCTGGCCTCGGGATTTCCGATCACATTGATTGCCTGAAAACAATTGTTCGCCATCACCAAGGCATTTGGATTTGCCAGACCGATATCTTCTGAAGCCAAAATCAACATTCTTCGGGCAATGAATTTGATATCTTCTCCACCCACCAACATTCTCGCCAACCAGTACACCGCGCCATTCGGGTCAGAGCCGCGCATCGATTTAATGAACGCAGAAATAATGTCGTAGTGTTGCTCCCCATTTTTATCATAAAGCGCCATGGTTTCCTGTAAAACCGAAAGGACATCTTCATTGTCAATTTCTTTCTTCTCAGAGTTTTTGAATTGATTGAGCACATTTTCCACGGCATTAATCAACTTTCGGGCATCACCACCGGAATATTTAATGAGCGCTTCGTTATCTTTAATAATGAAATCGGTATGGGAATCCTGGTTGTATTTGTGCAAAGAAATATCGATGAGCTCTTCTAATTTCTCATATCCTAATGCTTTTAAAATATAAACCTGCGACCGGGAAAGCAAAGCTGAAACCACTTCAAAACTCGGATTTTCAGTTGTCGCGCCCATCAAAACCACCCACCCTTTTTCCACAGCGTGAAGCAGAGAATCCTGTTGCGATTTGTTGAACCTGTGAATTTCATCAATGAACAGAATCGGTGATTTTCCTGAAAAAAGATTCTGCTTTTTGGCTTCATCGATGATTTCCCGAATATCTTTCACCCCACTTGAAACCGCTGAAAGCTTATAAAATTTCCGACCCGAGGTTTCGGAAATAATTTCTGCTAAAGTTGTTTTACCCGTTCCTGGCGGTCCCCAAAAGATGAGAGAATTCAAAGTGTCATTCTCCAACATTTTACGAATCGGTCCGTTTTTTCCGGTCAAATGCTCCTGCCCCAAAACCTGATCTAAAGTTTTTGGTCGCAGTTTTTCGGCAAGTGGAGAATTAGAGTTCAAGGTTTAAAAATTGAGCGGTTTAAAGAATATGTTCGTGGTCAAATTAAAGAGCGGAAAAATAAACAACATGTAGATTAGCAACTTTCACCACAAACTTAAAGCAAATTTAAACTATTTCGCTATTTTTGCAAGGCAATGTTCAACAAAATCATCACATTTCCTTTGGTTGTCCTGATAAAAATTTATCAGTGGTTCATCTCTCCGTTATTGCCAAAAAACTGTCGTTACGAACCCACCTGCTCTCACTATATGGTAGAAGCGCTGAAAGTTCACGGCCCGGTTAAAGGCTTATGGTTAGGCACAAAAAGGATTGCAAGATGTCACCCTTGGGGCGGAGAAGGTCATGATCCTGTTCCACCAAAATGCAAACATTAATTATCATTTTAAATTTTTGAATTCAATAATATGCTGACTTTTTTATACTCGACCTGGGATCCGTCCACAGGAATTCCTTTAGGGCCGGTTACCCTTCATTACTACAGTTTAATGTTTATTTTGGCTTTTGGTTTAGGCTATATGCTGATGACCAAAATCTACAAAATCGACAATGTCAACCTAAAATATGTAGAACCTCTTTTTACCTGGACTTTAATTGGAACCATATTGGGAGCAAGATTGGGACATGTTATTTTTTATCAGCCTGAACTTTTTAAACAAGATTTCTGGTCGGTTTTTTTACCGATCCGTACAAAACCTCATCTTGAATTTACAGGATTTTCCGGATTGGCAAGTCATGGAGCGACCATCGCTTTGATTTTCACAACGTTATATTACAGTATTAAAATCATCAAAAAGAACCCTTTCTGGGTGTATGATAGAATCGGGATTCCTGTTGCTCTGGGCGGTGCTTTCGTAAGAATGGGAAACTTTTTCAATTCTGAAATCATCGGAAAACCGGCACCGGAAAACTCACCGTTCGCCATTTTATTCCCACAGCAAAGTTCTGAATACGGAGCGATTGTTCCTCGGTATCCAACGCAACTGTTTGAAGCAGCCGGCTATTTCCTGCTTTTCATCTTATTGTGGATTTTATACCGGTACACCAGAAAAAAATACCATCAAGGTTGGCTTTTTGGACTTTTCTTTATTCTCCTTTGGGCCATTCGCTTTTTCGTAGAATTTCTGAAAGAACCTCAAGGTGACGAATTTATTCACATCGCCGGATTAAATACGGGACAGGTACTTTCAATTCCGTTTATGATCGCTGGTTTCGTGATTATGTGGTATTCGAAAAACAATGTGATTACCGAAGAACAGAATGAAAAACCGGAATAGTTTTTAATGTATATACGTATTTAGTAGCAGAAAAAAATTTCATTCAGCGCCGTTGTTAAGTGTAACGCCTTTGCGCCTTAAAAAAGTGAGAAAAACAGCCTGTTTGTAAATGAAGTTTTGCGTCTTTGCGTTAAAAAATTATGATGATGATTAAAGACAGATATACATCTAGCTTTTTTTAGCATTTTTTTAAATCAATCCTTTCAATTTATTGGAAGGATTTTTCAATTGAGATAGTTAAACACCGTTCCGATTTCCGCAATTAAATCTGAAGCCAGCATTGCTTCTTTTGAAAATTTTTCCGCAGCAAAATCACCGGCTTTACCGTGAAGCCAAACTCCAAAAACCGCCGCATTTTCCGGTGTGTAATTTTGGGCTGAAAGAGAAGTGATCATCCCCAGCAAAGCATCACCGCTTCCGCCTTTTGCCATGCCCGAATTGCCGGTTATATTATAGTACACTTTATTTTCTGGGGTAATTATTTGAGTATGATGATCTTTCAGAACAATATAGATTTGCAGGTTCTTTGCTTTCTGTCGGGCTAGTTTCAACCGTTCAAATGAGTTTTCAGTCTTTCCGAAAAGGCGCTCGAATTCTTTTGGATGTGGAGTAATGATTGACTTTTTAGGAATCAATTTTATAGCATCCGGATTTTTAGATAGTATATTTAAAGCATCTGCATCGATAACCAAGGGCTTTGAAATACGAACTAAAAAATTTAAAAAAGAAATTTGCGTATCAGAATCAGTTCCTAAACCCGGACCGATTCCGATTACAGAATTTTCTTCAAAATCAAAATTAACAACCTTATTTTCACCTCCATCAATAAACATTGCTTCCGGGCAATTAGTTTGCAGGATTTCATAACCGCATTTTGGCGCCAGTGTAAAGGTTAATCCACTTCCCGATTTCAGGGCGGCTTTGGTGGCTAAAACGGCCGCTCCTATCTTGCCGAAACTTCCCGCTGCGATGGTTGTTTTTCCGTAAGTTCCTTTATGCGAAAATTCATTTCTCATTTTATAAACTTTGTGAATCAATTTCTCGCCAATGACAAAATCATCCGTTTCTTCTTGAGAAGTAAATTCGTCGCTCAAAAAAATATCCATCAGGTGAATGTTCCCACAGAAAATTCCGGTTTCCGGATGCAGCATTGATTTCTTCCAGGTTTGAAATGTCAAAGTTTCATCTGCTTTAAAAACAACTGCATTTTCACTGATCATTTCATCAGCCATTAAACCGGAAGGAATATCGATTGAAATACCGGGGAAAGGCAGTTTATTTAAAAACTCAATCAAACCGGCGATTTCTCCTTCGACATTTCGATTGAGCCCGATTCCGAAAAGCGCATCGATGAGGACCGAATTGTCTTTAAAGACAAAACTGCCGACCTTTTCGAAATCCAGAATTTCAATTCCTGAAATATCATTGCACCGTTGAAAATTAATCAAAGCATCTTCCGAAAACTTTTCATTCTTTCCGGTAAAAACAGTAACATCAAAACCTTTGCTATACAATAATCTCGCAATCGCAAAACCATCGCCGCCATTATTTCCGAAGCCGCAAAAAACCGCGAACGAACACTTACTTTCAAAATTCTCGAGAAACCATTTCACACAAGACTGCGCCGCTCTTTCCATTAATTGCAGAGAAGAGATTCTTTGATTTTCAATGCTGAACGAATCCCATTTTTTGATTTGTGGGGCTGAAAAAATTTTCATTTTAAAGAATTATTTTCATTATCTAAAATTACTTAAAATATTCAGTACACCATCATTTTACTCAATATTTTTAGAATAATAACATTTTTTCCTAATTAAACACGCATTTTTTAAAATAATTCTTTATTTTTACTTATTAAACAATTAAAACGTACAATTATGGGAATGGTTCAGGAATTTAAAGAGTTTGCATTTAAAGGAAATGTATTAGATCTGGCAGTCGCAGTAATTATCGGAGCTGCTTTTGGGAAAATTGTTTCTTCATTGGTTGAAGATGTAATTACGCCCTTGTTACTGAATCCCGCACTGAAAGCGGCTGGCGCAGAAAATATTTCAAAACTGGCTTGGAATGGCGTTACTTACGGAAATTTCCTGTCGGCGGTCATCAGTTTTTTATGTATTGCAATTGTTTTGTTCCTGATCATTAAAGGCGCCAACAAAATGCAAAAACCGGCTCCGGCAACAGCTCCAGCCGGCCCTACTCAAGAACAGTTACTTGCAGAAATCAGAGATTTGCTAAAAAATAAATAATAGTATTCGCTGTTAATAAAAAAGACGCATGGATTGATGCGTCTTTTTTATTTGTCTATTTTTCTCACTTAATAAGTCTGTAAAATACTGCAAATCTGTTCGGCAAGAGAAAGCCCTATCCGGTCCTGCGCTTCTACGGTAGATGCTCCTGTGTGCGGACTCAGAGAAATTTTGGGATGGTTCAGAATTTCTTTTGAAGGCGTTGGTTCATTCGTGAAAACATCTAATCCTGCGAAAGCAATTTTTCCTGAATTTAAAGCACCGATAAGAGCGTGCTCATCGACCACTCCACCTCTGCTGCAATTCACAATCACCGCGCCGTCTTTCATTTTATTTATTTCTTCTACCCCAATCATGCTGCCGCCTTTTTGAGCCGGAACGTGAAGAGTTAAAAAATCCGCGTGTTTCAAAACATCTTCCAACGGTTCCGTTTCGATATCAACATTGATGAACTGATTATTATAAAATTTAACTTTAATGCTGGCTCTTCCGATATTATTGTCAGCGGCTACAACACGCATTCCAAGTCCTAAAGCAATTCTGGCAACCTCCTGGCCGATTCTTCCCATCCCCACAATGCCAATGGTTTTACCGCGAAGTTCAATTCCCTTCCCGTATGATTTTTTTAACTGATTAAATTGCGTGTCGCCAACCAAAGGCATTTTTCGATTCGAATCCTGTAAAAATCTTGCCCCACTGAACAAATGCGCAAAAACCAATTCTGCCACAGACGCTGACGAAGCTGCCGGTGTATTGATTACATGAATATTTTTCGAGCGCGCATAATCAACATCGATATTATCCATACCGACACCACCGCGACCAATGATATCCAGGCTTGGGCACGCATCAATTAATTCTTTTCTAACTGTGGTTGCACTGCGGACCAACAAGGTTCTGATCTCATGCGCATTGATAAAATCTGCTAAAAATTCCTGTGGAACTTTAGAGACAATTACTTCAAAACCTTTTTCTGTCAGGGCATCAATTCCGGACTGATCCAAACCGTCATTTGCTAATATCTTCATCCTATTTATTAATCGTTAAAAACTTCAATCGTTTCTGTTTTTTCTACCATATCCGTAAACTTGCCTTTATACCTTGTTGCCTTTACAATATGATTGTCAATCCAGTGGTAATTTCCACCGCGTGGTTTCCCACACAAAACACTGTGATATTTGAAACCGTGTTTATCGAGCCAGTCGATGGTAATCTGTTTTAAATTTTCGGTTCTGGAAGTGAAGAAACATATAATGTGACCTTGACCGTACCATCTGTTAATGGTTTCCAACGCATCCGGATAAGGTTCGGCGGTAATCATTCTTTCCGGTTCTTCATTGGGAATATCATCGGTAACCGTACCATCGATATCAATTAAATAATTCTTCATCTCTCCTTTCAGCATTGGGCTCAAATGATTTTTATATTCCAGTTCCATCATCAAAAATTTAAGGGGCAAAATTACAAAATTTCATTGATTCACAGCCTATTAAATATTCGTAATCATTATGCAGCCCGGCCTTTTCTTTTGGCAACAGCCTCCTAAAGCAATAAAAAACTCAGCTGAAAATTTATATTTTCAAAAAACTCAGCTAAAATGGATCATAGCACTTCCCCATTTGTGAAGGTTAATTTGGGGTTAAAAATTTTCCCAATAGATTTATTAATGTTAATTTTGTGAAGATGGAAGAACAAGTAGTTTTAATCTCAGAAAAAGATGAAGTTCTGGGATTAATGGATAAAATGCAGGCCCACGAAAACGGAATTTTACACCGGGCTTTTTCGGTTTTTTTGTTTAATAATCAGGGAGAAGTCCTTTTGCAAAAAAGAGCCGCCGAAAAATACCACTCCCCCAATCAATGGACGAATGCCGTCTGCTCGCACCCAAGAGTGAATGAAACCTATCTGGAAGCTGCACAGCGCAGATTAAAAGAAGAATTGGGAATTGAAGGAATGGACCTGACTCCAAGATTTCATTTCATCTATAAAGCAGATGTGGGCGGAAATCTCTGGGAACACGAACTCGACCATGTTTTTACCGGAACTTATAACGGTGATTTTACTTTGAACGCAGAAGAAGTTTCTGAAGTTCGATTTATCACAATGGAAGCACTCGATCAGGAAATGCAGTCGAATCCGGAAAATTTCACTGAATGGTTTAAGATTATTCTGGGGGAATATAAGGATCGGTTGTAGATGGTGAATTAGTGAATGGTCAATGGTGAATTTGAAATACAAATACACAATAACTCAACCACTCAAATACTCAACCACCCGGCTGCCGAAAACGCTTCATAAGAGAAACTGAAATAAATTATAGCCCCGATGGAAGCGGCATCCCACGAATCCACGACCGTGGTGAGTGGATACAGCGGACAGCGGGACCGGATTTTCTAAAAAACATAAATCGTGGTGCTCCTTTTAAAAAGAAATTAATAAAATAAAATATGAAAAGAACTCCTTTATTTGATAAACATGTGTCGCTGGGCGCGAAAATGGTCCCTTTTGCTGGTTTTGAAATGCCGGTGCAATATACCGGTGTAACGCAGGAACATTTTGCGGTTCGCGAAAAAGTGGGCGTTTTTGATGTCTCACACATGGGTCAGTTTTTTGTTGAAGGCCCTAAAGCAAAGGATCTTCTGCAATATGTAGGCACCAATAATGTAGATACCCTGGAAAACGGGAAAGCGCAATACACGTGTTTGCCCAACGGAAACGGCGGAATTGTGGACGATTTGATCGTGTACAAAATGGCTGATGAAAAATATTTCGTGGTCGTAAATGCCTCTAATATCGATAAAGACTGGGCGCATATTTCGAAATATAATGAGCAGTTTGGTGCAAAATTAACCAATGCCTCGGACGAAATGTCTTTGTTGGCAATTCAGGGTCCAAAAGCCACGGAAACTTTGCAGAAATTAACCGACGTGAACCTTTCAGAAATAGCTTATTATCACTTTACGGTGGGAACGGTGGCGGGAGTTCCCGACGTGATTATTTCGAATACAGGTTATACGGGCAGCGGCGGTTTTGAAATTTATTTTAAAAATGAAGATGCCGTAAAACTTTGGGACGCGATCATCGAAGCAGGTGAAGAATTTGGAATTCTTCCGTGCGGATTGGCTGCCAGAGACACTTTGCGTTTGGAAAAAGGATTCTGTTTATACGGAAATGATATCGACGATACAACTTCTCCGCTCGAAGCCGGATTGGGCTGGATTACGAAATTCGACAAAGATTTCGTAGACAAAGAGCGTTTTGCAAAACAAAAAGAAGAAGGGATTACCAGAAAATTAGTCGGTTTTGAAATGCAGGAAAGAGCAATTCCAAGACACGATTATCTGGTGGTAGATGCAGAAGGAAATGAGATTGGAAAAGTAACTTCGGGAACAATGAGCCCGATGAAAGGAATCGGAATCGGTTTGGCGTACGTGGCAACCGCTCACAACAAAGTAGGCTCGGATATTTTTATTCAGATCAGAAATAAGAATGTTCCGGCGAAAGTGGTAAAAACGCCTTTTGTGTAAAGAATTAAAATTTTAAAAAAAGAAAAGCGGCTGATTTAATCGGTCGCTTTTTCATTTTTAATTTGAATTATAAATTGCTTGTCCATCAAGAAGTAATTAGGAACTTTCAATAATGAATTAGTCTGACCATTTTAATTTGGGAGATGCTGAAAACAAAAATTATTTCCGATACGCGTATTTCTTTTGCAGCGCGTTCCAGATTTTGTAGTTGCATAACATTATGCCGAATAGAAAAAAGGCCTAACACGTAAAAATGTTAGGCCTTTTTGCTATTCGGTGTTCAGCGACGCCACTCATTTTTCATA